>NZ_ATUP01000001.1:2293703-2621375 GCF_000420265.1 Oceanicaulis alexandrii DSM 11625 | reverse complement strand
AAAGTGACAGAGATAACAGATACCTAACCGAAGCCAGATATCCAACCTCCACACCTTGAAGAGAAACTAACAAGCTAAACAGCTCTAAGTGAATGGCATCGCCCAATGGGCTGTTCCACTCGCAGAAAGCCGCCGCCTGCGCTTCTCTTTCCAAAAACCAACAATGTCAAAGAGCCGGCCAAATCATCCAGGCCGCAGCCCGGAAACCTGACCGCCGAACCGCCTCACGAAAGAAGCTACCCGGCTGAAGGAGCGCGGTTTCTAGTGAAACCCAAACCTTCCGTCAACCCCTCATGTGCAGCGCCGAAACGCCAAACCCGAGGGCCAACCAAGGAGCGCGGTTTCTATAAGAACCAAACTACCCGGTCAACTCCAAATCTCAGAAGTTCTGCAGTCGGTTAGGCCAGCTGAAAACGACACGAAAGCATCGGTTCCAGCGAAGCGGCTTCGCCGGTTTTTGAACTCCTTCCTTTCGGAGAGGCTCAGCAGTATGGGCCAGTTCGCTGCGGCCGGCAAGATCAATCTTCAGAAGATTTTCACTGGCCGGCTGCGAGGTCGTGTGCCCGCCGCCGAGGTCGTGGGGTGTATCCCCGCCTCCTGACGGGCGCAACCCTTGTGAGCGGTTTTTGTGCATCTTTGTGCAGACGCGGCGACAGTCCGCCTTTCGGCTCAAGCGCCGCCCAGACCGCCTGATGATGCGCCATGGCCAAAACCCACCAGACGGCGTGATCAGGCCCCTTCTATATAGGCCTTCAGGCTTTCGGCCTCCGCTTCGGTCTGGGCGATCTTGCGCTTGACCACATCACCGATCGAGACCACGCCCTGCATGTCAGAGCCTTGCATGATGATGATATGGCGCACCCGCTTCTCCGTCATCAGGGACAAAAGCGTATCGACCGTATCTGACGGGCCAGCCGTAATCAGACCCGTGCTCATCACGGAGCTGACAGGTTCAATGAGCGCAGATGCGCCTGACTGGGCGACGGCCCGGGCAAGATCGCGTTCGGAAAACACGCCGACCGGCTCCTGGTCCGCTCCCGTCACGATCACGGCGCCCACCTTGTATTGGGTGAGCGCTGCAGCGGCCTCTTGCAAGCTCTGCGTCGGGCGGACGGTGAAGACCGTCGCCCCCTTGTCGTCCAGAATACGCGCAGCGGTCATGGCGACCTCCCTGACTTCTTGTCATGAGAGTATAATCGTAAGACGGCTCGCCCTTCAAACGCTCTGCTTGAGCGACGCCGCTTTCAGACGGTCGGCCGGACACGCAAATAACGCACGAACGCCGGATAGGCGGCCATCCCCACCAGAAGCCCGCCCACATGCCCTGCCCAGGCGAGTGGCACGGGGAATACCAGGCCTGCGAGGGCGATCGCCAGGTTGATCAAGAACCAGGGCACGGCGAGCCGGAGCATGCCGGCGCGCCCGCCCCTCATCCAGCCGGCCGCCGCCAGCAACCCAGAGATCGCGGTTGAAGAGCCCGCCATCATGGAAGGCGCGTTCATATGCGTCAGCTGATGCAGCACAGCGCCGCCAACCGCGCAGGCGAAAAAGAAGGCCAGAAAGCCCAGATCGCCGCGCAAGCCCGGTCCGAACGGCGCGCGTGACACTGCGCCGAACGCCGCGAGCGCGCCCAGATTGATCAGGAGATGCGCCCAGCCGAAATGCACGAAGACGTGCAGTACATAAGGGCTGAGGCCGAAACCGGGCGCCGGGGGAAAGGCCTCTGCGGTCGCGCCGGTGCGCAAGGTTCCCGCCCAATAGATGAGACCATGGGCCAGCCCGCCCTGCCCCGCCGCCATCGAATCAGCGATCTGAACGCCCAGCATCACCGCGCCCAGCACCAGAACGACGCCGGGAAACGCATTGAACAAGGGTTCGCGCGATTGCGGTTCCGGCCGGGGCGGCGGGTCAATACCGGACGGGTCGTCTTCGGAGTGCGGCGGAGGCATGGCGCTCATGGCGAATTTCCCTGGCAGGCGATCAGTCTGGCACGGCCATTGCAGCCTGAAACGCAAACCGTCTTCAAAGAGGACACTTAAGGCATGACCCGTCAGCTTAAAGTCTGGCTCTGCGCTTCCGGCGCCGCGATTTTTGCAGCCTCCGCCGCCCTGGCGCAGTCCACCGCTCCCAATCCGTCCGAATGGACGCGGCCCTATGGTCAGGCCTATGGCGCGGAAAACCAAGCCTATGTCGGCGCCCGCCGCGGCGGCAACCGGGTCGTGCTGAACGGCGTCATCCAGACCGGCGTCGGCGTCTCTGCCCAGGCCAGCGCCCTCGCCCAGAGCTCGGCCGGCGTCGGACTGAACACGCAAAACCAGTCAGGCCTGTTCGCCTCCGCTGGCGCCAGCGCCGTCGGCAACCAGCTCAATGTGGTGGTGAACGGCAATTACAACACGGTGGTGGTGAACAACCGCCAGACCAATACCGGCGACATCACCGCCAATGCGGGCGCCGTAGCCGCGACCGCAAATTCTCAGTCCACCCAAGGAGCGTCCGCCAATGATCGTTAAGCGCCTCCTCGCCGCTGCCGTGTCCGCTCTGACGCTTACAGCCTGCGCCACCTCGACGCCGGGGTCTGACGGGCTGTACGCCACGCCGACCGGCAGCGCGCCGGTGACCCCGAACCCGACGCCTTATTCCGATGCGCTTGTGTGTCTGTCCGGATATGCGCGCCAGCATGGCCAGGCCGCGCCGCGCGTCGCTGTGGGCCGGATCGCGGACTATACCGGCCAGATGAACCCTGAAGGCGGCACCCGCGTCACCCAGGGCGCGTCCCTGATGGCGATCAGCGCCTTTGCGAAAGCGGGCGCACGGCTTGTGGAGCGTTTTGACACGTCGGTCGCCGAGCTCGAGCTGCGCTACGCCAACAACCAGCTGATCGGCGACGCCGCCGAGCAGGACGGCTATCGCCAGATCTACGCCGGCTCGATTCCCGGCTCTGACTATTATCTTGTGGGCGGGATCACCGAGCTGAACGCCAATATCCGCTCGAACGGGCAGGATATTCTGGCGGGCGACAGCGTTGATTCCAGCCCGTCAGGCGTCTTCTCGCGCCGCATGTATGTGATGAATGTGGGTCTCGACCTGCGCCTCATCGATTCGCGCACGTTGGAAGTGGTGGACGTCGTCTCCTACCAGAAGCAGATCATCGGCCGCGAATTGTCCGCCGGCGTCTTCGCCTTCTTTGGCGATGTGGTGCTGGACGCCTCGGCCGGCGGTCGCTCGCTCGAGCCGATCCAGCTGGCCGTGCGTTCGGTCGTCGAGCGCGCCGTGCTGGAGATTTCCTCCCAGCTTTACCAGGTCGCGCCAGAGCAGGTCTGCTCCTTCAACGACCCGATCGGCCCGTCCAACATTACCGGCGGCGTTCAGTTGAACACCGCTTACGCCCCCACGGAGGCTCCTTATGTCCAGGCTCGCACGAGTGTTAATCGCGGGCACCAGCGCCGCGACTCTGATATCCGCAGCCAGCTTCGCGGAACCTATCAATAAGGTCGAGCTCGACCAGGACCAGACGGGCCCTGTCTCAAGTGAAGACAATCAGAGTGCGGACGGCGTGCGGGACATGATCTCCACGGCTGTCGCGCAGGGCAATTCCGGCACGGGCGCGCTCTCTGGCGACAGCGAAATCTCGGGCGTGCAAAATTTCGACGGCTCGGTCAGCGCCAGCTCGCTTCTGAGCGCGAACGGGGTGTGGGCCAGCGTCATCAGCACCGCCACCGCTCAGGGCAACGCCCTGACGGCGGGTGTCGAGGATGGCGCCCTGGCGATGGATCTTGAGCAGACCGCCCAAGCCGGACAGGTCAGCGCGCTGTCACGCCTGCGCATATCTGACTATGCCGCTCACACCGTGCAAACCGCTTCGAGCGCCGTCAATGCGATCCAGACGAGCGCGGAAGGCGGTAAGACCTTGTCGATTCGCCAGGCGAGCGCGGCGGACTCAAGCGCTGACGCGCGCGTGGAAGCCGCAGGCGCCGAGATCGAAACCAGCGTCGTCGGCGCAGTCGCAGCAGGCAACAGCCTGCTCTCCACCGCCGAGGACGAGGATTCGGTGCTGACGCTGGATCAGTCCCAATCGGGGTCAACGACCTCAACCGCTTACGCCGAGATCGGCAATGCCGACTATGGCGTCACGGCGGCCTCGCAAGCTGCGGGCAACACCGCCACCTTCCAGAACGATTATGGCGACAGCCAGGTGGGCGGCGTCCAGTCCAATTCCGGCGATGTGCGCTCTGAAACCGTCATTCTGGCAGGCGAATTCGCCAATGGTTATGCGACAGGCTCCGCCAACGCCGTGGGCAACTCGGTCCTGACCTCCACCATCGGCGCGAACACCTATTCCGGCGTCCAGCAAACCAATTCCGGCGATGTGATCGCCAACGTGTCCATGGTGGGCGGTTATGATGGCGGCTCGGGCGCAGGCCTGGGCTCTGTTCTGAACGCCACCGCAATCGGCAATGCGCAATCGGCCTATGTCTGCGCCAGCTGCCCGGTGGGCGTGACGGGTGAGATCAACCAGATCAATTCCGGCGCCGTCACCGCCAGCGCCGTCACGGTGCACAACGGCCAGGTGCGCACGGTCACAAGCTCGGCCACAGCAGTGGGCAACGCCGCGACCTTCGCGACGCAGACCCGCGGCAACTAAGCCACACAGAATACCCACCCAACTGACTGGCCGCCTCATCTCTGAGGCGGCTTTTTCTTGTTCAGTGTCAGGGCGCCCGGCTTCGACGCACAAAAAACCCCGAAGGCGGAACCTTCGGGGTTTGTCTGTCACAAAGACCGGAGACTTAGTGGTATCCGCCCACGCCGCCATCGAGCATCAGGGTCATCGAGCTGCGCTCATACCGTTCGCTGCGGCGTTCGACAGTCTCGGTGTAATGTTCTTCATAGCGATACCAGATCAGCTTCACGCCCGGGCCGTGCAGGCGCAGAAGCGAGCGCTCATTACAGTTGCGGCGATGTTCCTGCGGCGCGCAGAACAGCTCGCCGCCGCGGCCATAGCGCAGCGCTTCGCCTTTCTGACACTGGATGGAGACGCCGTCGAAACGGTCCTCGCCATCTTCGCGCCATCCCAAAGTCGCCTGAAGCGCGGTGCCCGCGACGCAGCGGAAGATCTCGCCGTCAAAGTCAGGCGTCACGCGCTCATCAGGGTCCGGACGCGAAGCAGGATGCGGATTGCCGCTATCGTCCATGCAATAGGCGCGGACCAGCCGCCATTCCTCGACCCAGCGCGAGCGCTCTTCTTCATAGCTCTCGTATTCGCTTTCACCGGCCAGGCGCAGGCCTGAAACCATGCTCGCGGCCGGGGCCGTGCCGCGGCCGAAATATCCGCCGCCGCCATAATAGATCGTGGCGCCCGAACCTGATGACGCCGTGGCGGTCGCTCCAGCGCTGGCTGTCGCGCTGACATTGACGTTGACGGAGTTGTTCACCGTGACGCCGCCCACATGAACGCTAGGCGCGCCGATATTGATGCTGGGCGTGCCGATCACAGGCCCGCCCGGATGGGTGCAACACGGAGGCGGCGGAGGCGGCGGGGCGCAACACGGGTCCCCGGCGCCAGAGCCGGTCAGGGTCACAGCCTGCGCCGGCGCGGTCATCGCCGCGGACGCCAGAAGGCCCGCCGCCAGGGCGGCCAGTGCAGAAGCGTATCGTGTTGAAACGCGCATGGCGGTCTCCGTTCTCATTCCCCGATCCACTTGCAAGACAGAGGCCGAACACGGGCGCCGCATTTCTCAACACGGAAAAACCGCCTGAGACAGAGGTTTGGCAAGCCCCTTGCAATCTGTGCCGTCAAGTTCGGCGCCGCGCCTTTTCAAGGTTCGGAAGAGGGACGCCAGACATGACGAAGGAAGAGGGACGGCGCGTGAAGCACCCCAACACAAAAACTTTGCTGGCCTATTGGGACGCTCGCCGGCGTGGCGAGTCCGCGCCGCAACGCGCTGATATCGCCCCTGAGGATCTGGGTTCGTTACTGGCGAACCTGTTCTTGTTGCGCCGAATGGATCAGGGCCACCATGTGTTCCGGCTTGCAGGGACCGGGCTGTGCCGCATGCACCAGCGCGAATTCCGCGATCAGAACTTTCTCTCGCTTTGGCAGGGCCATGACCGGGCGCATGTCTCGGCGCTCCTGGAAGGCGCGCTGTCTACGCCCGCTCCAGCCAGCCTGGTGACTGAAGCTGTGAGCCTGGACAGCGAGCAGACGCAGGTGGAAATCGCGTTATTGCCGCTAAAGGGGCCGGAAGGCTGGTTGGACCGGGTGCTGGGTCTGTACCAACCTCTGACGCCGAGACCGGCCAATAGCCGCCCTATCGTCAGACACCGGCTGCAGGCTTTGCATCCAGCGCAATGCCCGGATCCGCATTTCTCCGCCTTCACCGCGCCCAGCTTTGAAGCGGTGGGCCTGCGTGTGGCGAACGACAGCTAAACTAGCGAAATATTAAGTCTGCGCGCCCTAGTCTGACGTGTGAGTCGAGGGTGAGATGACGCGACCGGTTGATTTGAGCGCCCGGCTGGACCGCCGGAAAATCAAGATTGCCGCGCGCGGCGCTGAAGAGCGCCGCCGTCATCGTCGTGTGCGCCTGTCTGTGAATGGACGAGGCCTGTCGCCCAGCGCGGGCGAATTCACCTGCACGCTTGTGGACATATCCCCCGGCGGCGCCCGCATCTCCAGCAAAACCCCGCCGGCGAAGGGCGAACGCGTCGTCTTGTTGTTTGACGGCCTGGGACGGCTTGAGGGCGAGGTTCTGCGTGCAGGTCGCTCAGGTTTCATCGTCCGGCTGCAAGGCTCCCAGCGCAAACGTGACCGGTTGGCAGACGCCATCACCTGGCGTTTCAATATGCAACGCTTGGGTCTGGATGAAGACCGCACCGCACCCCGCAAACCAGGCCGCGGACGCGCGAAAATCCGCTTGCGTGACGGGGTGGTGATCCAGGCGGACGTCATTGACGTCTCCATCAGCGGCGCCGCCTTCGCCTGCCTCGAACGCCCCCGTCTGGGAGAGGCCGTTCGTGTGGGCGATATGCAGGGTCATGTCGCACGATGGCTGGACAATGGCTTCGCAGTAGCGTTCGATCCTTCTGCCGACCGGAGTTGAGGGCTCCGGGTGGTTTTTCACAGATCACGCATGACAGCGTCATCTTGAGACACCATATACCGAGGGGAACGGCCCGTTTCTTGCCTCTGAGAGGATGACGCCTCAGGCAATAGGGCCCTTTGGCCGGGAGAATTATTGATGCCGCGCGACGACGGAATCGCCATGTCCTGGTTTGTGAAAGTGGAAGGCCGTGTGTACGGGCCTTACACCGGAGCGCAGATGCGCGCCTTCGTCGGCGAAGGCCGCGTAGCTGCGCATTCCACCGTATCAGAACAACGCGATGGTGAATTTCGCGATGCCCGCGACGTGCCGCAGCTCAAAGCCTGGCTGGATGAAGCCCGGCGCGCGCCGGGCGAACGCCGCCCCGCGCCCAGCGACGCCCGCACCTCCAATTTCGTCATCGTCGCCGACCTCAACTCTGACAGCCGCGGCGGGTTTGAAGCCGCGCTCAAGGATTTCGGGGATGTGGAAGCCATTACGCCCGGTGTCTGGTTGCTGCGCGGCGCTGCAAGCGCGGCACATTTGCGAAATGAGCTGAGCCATTTGCTGGCGCGTGATGACAAACTGCTTGTGGTGGACGCCTCGCGCGACCGCAGCGCCTGGTTCAATCTGGGCCGCACGGCGGATCAACGCATCCGCGACCTGTGGGGTCGCCGCGACTGATCCAAGGACTGCTGCGATTGCTGCACAGTATCGCCGGTGACATCACATCGCTGTCACAGGTCTGTTTTTATGCGTTGTCATGAATGCTGCGGATGCACATCTGTGCCCCAAAGGCTCTGAAGAGCCTGCACAGAAAAGCCATCCAAAGGATTGTTCATGCTCCGCACTCCCCCCCTCCTCGCCCATCTGGGGCTGGCCGCCGGCCTGGCTCTGACCACCGCCACCCCGGCTCTCGCAGGCGGCTTCAAGCTGTCGGAGTATTCGGTCCGGGATCTCGGCATGGCGGACGCCGGCTATGCGGCGCTGGCTGACGATCCCTCAACGATCTGGTCCAACCCCGCAGGCCTGGCGCGTCTGGACGGCTTGCAGGTTCAGGTCGGCGCGCACGCCATTATCGGCCAGGGCGACTTCACAAATGCGGGATCCGTGGATGTGCTGGGGCGCCCGCTGGGCGGCACCGAAGAAAACGATCTGTTCAACGACGCCGTCATTCCCAATTTCTATCTCTCCCGCCGCCTGAATGATCGGGTCGTGCTGGGTCTGGGCGTGACCGCACCCTTCGGTCTGGCGACAGAATACAATCAGGATTCCGTCACCCGCTTTCAAAGCGTGAAAAGCGCGCTGAAAGTCGCCGAGATCAACCCCTCCCTCGGCGTTCAGGTCACAGACCGTTTGTCGCTGGGGTTTGGCGTATCCGCGCAATACTCCGAAGCGACCCTGGCCAGCCATATCGACTTCAGCGCAGTCTGCCTCGGCCAGCTGAGCGCAGCGCAATGCACCGCGACCGGCTTTTTGCCGGGACGCCCCGAAGGCTATTTGCGGGTCACCGGCGATGACTGGGCGTTCGGCTGGAATGTGGGCGCGCTCTATGACCTGACCGAGACCACGCGCATCGGCGTCTCTTACCGCTCCAAAGTGGATCACACTCTGGAAGGCGAGGCCGATTTCGGTGCGCCGGCGAACGCCGCCCTCTTCCAGCCCGCCTTTACCGACACGCCTGGCTCGGCTGAACTCAACCTGCCGGCGGAGCTGGCGGTCAGCGTGGCGCACCAGGTCAATGACCAGCTCTCGCTGAACGCGTCCGTGGCCTACACCTTCTGGGATTTCGAGCGCCTGGTGGTCGAATTTGACAACCCCGCCCAACCGGCAGCAGGCGAGACCCTGGGCTATGACGGCGTGGCGCGCTACGCCATTGGCGGCGAGTATCGCTATAATACGCGTCTGACCTTGCGCGCGGGCCTGGCCTATGACGAAAGCCCGACCGAAGACGAACACCGCACGACGCGCGTGCCCGATTCAGATCGAACCATCGTCGCGCTCGGCGCTTCGTATCAGTTGACGGAAGCCCTGCAGCTCGACGCCGGCTATCAGCACCTGATGTTTGATGACGCGCCGATCAATCATGTGGGTTCCACCGGTGACCGCGTGATCGGCGAGTACGACAATGTCGCCGATATTGTCGGCCTGTCCCTGACCTGGCGCCGCTAGGTTCAAGCCCATCCCTACAATGACGGCGCCGCAGGAGCTCCTGCGGCGCCGTTGTGATTCAGTCTATCCGACCGGTTTCAGCCCCTTGGCGTAGCGCGCGGCGTTATCGGCGTAATGATCGGCGCTGGCCTTGAGCATCTCGGCCACCCCCTCACCAATCTCTTTCACCACCTTGCCCGGCGCGCCCATCACGACCGATCCGTCCGGGATCTCCTTGCCTTCGGTGATCAGGGCGTGTGCGCCAATGATGCAGTTCTTGCCAATCTTGGCGCCGTTGAGAATCGTCGCGCCGATGCCGATCAGCGAGTAATCGCCCACGGTACAGCCATGCAGCATGGCCTTGTGGCCTACGGTGACGCCTTTTCCCAAAGTCAGGGGAAAGCCCATATCGGTGTGCATGACCGAACCGTCCTGCACATTGGACTCTTCGCCGATGGTGATCAGCTCATTGTCGCCGCGCAGCACGGCGCCGAACCAGACTGACGCACGGGGCAAGAGTTTTACACGGCCGATCAACGCCGCATCGGGGGCGACCCAGGCGCCGTCATCACTGATCTCCGGGCTCACATCGTCCAGGCTGTACAGGGTCATTTGGGGCCTCCCCAGGTGTTGCGCCGCAATATATTGCGGTCTGAAAACATATTTATGTCGGCCATGAGACCTATGGACTCATACTTCGTTAGGCGTCCAACATCAGACTGTGCATGCGATTCGAGATCAAGGTTTCGATTCGCTTCGCACGCGCCGCAAGGCGCCGGATGTGTGAAGGAGGTCGCCATGGCGTACGCGCCACCGCAAGCTCAGATGACCCCGCCGCCGTGCGCGTCGGAATCGTCTGTGTCCTCAGCCTCCATCTCCACCGCTTTGATGACCCCTCCGCTGCCGCGTGAGGGGTTTTTTCTTGTCTTCTGGAGGGCCTGACATGGGCAGACGAGCCACCAAACGCCGCCAAGCCGGACAATTCAATGCTGACTCCTACGAGGAAGAGAAAGTTCGCTCGCTCTTTCCTGGAACCAGCTGGTCCCCGGACGACAAGGAGCCGATGCGCGACCAGAGCTATACCAAGAACGTCAAGCCGCGCTCTAAGAATCAGGCCGAGCTCATGGAATCCATTGATTCCCACAATCTGGTGATGGCTCTGGGCCCGGCGGGGACGGGCAAGACCTATCTCGCCGTCGCCAAGGGCGTGGAAGCGCTGGAAAACGGCGAAGTGGGCCGCATCGTCCTGTCGCGTCCTGCCGTGGAGGCAGGCGAATCGATCGGCTTCCTGCCCGGCGCCATGGAAGAGAAACTCGCCCCCTATCTGCGTCCGCTCTATGACGCGCTGGCGGACCGGCTGAGCCCCAAACGCCTGAAAGCGCTGATGGCGGAAGGCCTGATCGAGATCGCCCCGATCGGCTATATGCGCGGCCGCACCCTCAACAACGCTTTCGTGGTGGTCGATGAGGCGCAGAACTGCACCTACGCACAGCTCAAAATGCTGCTGACGCGCCTTGGGTGGAATTCCACCATGGTTGTCACCGGCGACCCGGCGCAAACCGACCTGTTGCCCGAGATGTCAGGGCTCGCAACCATCGCAGACAAGCTCGAAGAAGTTGATCATATCGGGATCATCCGGCTCCAGCAGGAAGACATCGTCCGTCACCCGCTGGTCGCCAGCATGCTGACCGTTCTGTAAGGCCAAACCCGGGAACAAATGAACGGCCTCGCGCTCCGGCGCGGGGCCGTTTCGCGTTCAGGGCTCAACAGCGTCCAGGATCAGCTGAGCGGCCTCGCTCACAGGTCGACGCTCGACTTCCACAACGGCGTTGGCCTGCCGCATCAAATCCGCATCGATTGCGCCCAGGAGCGGCGCCAGTGCGCGGGCGATCGCGGGACGCTGCGCCGCTTCGGCTGACAGCAGGATCACAGCGTCATAAGGCGGCAGCGCGCCAAGCGGGTCCTCAAGCACGACCAGGTCATACGCCAGCACACGTCCGTCAGACGTATAGGCGGTAATCACGTCAACCGCCCCGTTCTGAACCGCGTCATACATGAAGGTGGAATCCATGCTGCGTTGCTCGACGCCCTCCAGACCGTAAAGGCTACGCGTGCGCTCCCATTCAGGGCGTGCGAAAAACTCAGGGTCGGCCCCGATCGACAGCGATGACAAGCGGGCCAAATCTGAAATCGTTTCAAGTTCATTCGCGTCCGCAAACGTGCGGGTGACGGCGAATCCATAGGCGTTCTCAAATCCCAGCCGCCCCAGCGAGACGATTCCCGCATTGTCATACAGCCAGCTCGTCACTGCTGCGTTCATCAGATGCCGGCCTATGGGCGCATCCTCGCCCATGGCGTTGGCCCACAGCGTGCCAGTGTAATCCACATAGACGTCGATCTCACCCGAGCGCAGCGCGTCAAACACCACTGTGGAGCCCAGATTGTCACGGCGTTCCGTCTGGGCGCCCGCCGCGCGGAGCCGGGATTCGATGACTTCGGCGAGGATGTATTGCTCGGTGAAGCTTTTCGCGCCCACCACGACGGGCTGGTCGCTGAGCCCGCTTTCAGCGCGCGCCATCTCTGCGCCCGCTCTGTCATTGGGAGTGCTGTTGATGACACTGGCGGCGCCGAGGGCCAAAGCCGGAACGAGAACCGTGGCGAGCGCCGCCCCGATCGCGCCGCGACGCTCCCCCGATTTCAACGCACGTTCGAAGGCCGCGATCAGCTGGTCCAGCAACAGGGCCAAGCCCGCCGAGCACAGACAGCCGAAAATGACCGCCGCCCAGGTGCGTGTCTGCAGGCCGGAGAAAATGTAATTGCCCAGGCTGGTTGCCCCCACCGGCGTCGCCAGGGTCGCCGCGCCGACAACCCAGACCGTCGCGGTGCGGATTCCCGCAATGATGGCCGGCGCCGCCAGCGGCAGCTCGACCTGCATCAGGCTTTGCGCCGGCGACATCCCGACGCCCCGCGCCGCTTCACGGACTGTGACGTCCACGCCCTGAAGCCCGACAATGGTGTTGCGCAAAATCGGCAGCACGCCATACAGCGTCAGCGCAATGAAAGCGGGCAAAAACCCGATCATCCCGCCCAGCAACGGCACCATCAGCGCCAACAGAGCGAGCGCGGGAATGGTTTGCAGCACGCTCGCCACGCCCAGCGCCGGACGGCCGATGACGGGATTGCGCGCCGCGACGATTCCCACCGGCAAGGACACGATAAGCGCCGTCAGGATCGCAGCGACAGACAGGCGCATATGGCCGCCCAGATAGGCGGGCAGGTTTTCAATCAGGCTGGGTAGAGCGTCAAACATCGTCACGCTCCGCCTCGGCCTTCAGGGCCTGTACGGCGTCCGCTTCATGAAGCGGGCTTTCCAGCATGGTCCTGACAATGGCGTGGCCAGGCGCGTTCAGCAGCGTCCGGGGCCTGCCGGACTGGACGATCTCACCGTCATGCATGACCGCGATCCTGTCCGCCATCAACAGCGCTTCGGCCATGTCATGGGTCACCATGACCGCTGCAAACCCCATCCGCCGCTGCAAGGCGATGAAGTCACGACGCAAGGCGTCGCGCGTAATGGGGTCCAGAGCGCCGAAGGGTTCGTCCATCAAGACGAGGTTTGAGCCCGCCGCCAGCGCGCGCGCGACGCCGACTCGCTGGCGTTGACCGCCCGACAGCGTGCCGGGACGCCGATCGCGGAAAAGCGCCGGGTCCAGCCGAACCAGCTCCAGCACGTCATCCACTCTGTGTGAGATTTTCTGCGGCGCCCAGTCGAGCAGCCTGAGGGTGACGGCGACATTGTCGCCAACGCTCATATGGGGAAACAAGCCGTCGCCCTGCATCACCCAGCCGATCCGGCGCCGCAAGTTTACAGGATCAAGCCCGGCCGCATCTTCGTCTTCAACGAAGACCCGACCGGCGCTCGGCTCCAGCAGGCGGTTGATGCATTTAAGCGTTGTGGTCTTGCCGCAGCCGGACTCGCCGACCAGGGCCACCAGCTCTCCCGCATCCACGTCGAAGCTGACATCGCGGACGGCTTTCACGCCGCCGCGATAGGTTTTTTCAAGCTGGTCGACGCTCAGGATCACGGGAGGTGATATCGCCAGTCAGAGCGACTGATCAGATACCTTCAAGGTCGATGTCGAGGATGACGATCTCGAAGGAGTAAGAGGTTTCGCCCTCTTCGACATTCTTGGACACGACGCCGAGCAATTCGGATTCGATGTAGATTTCCGCGCATTCGTCCGCGCGCTGGCGCAGGCGGACCGCCAGTTTCGGGTTCAGCTTGCTGCGCAGAAAGGTTTCGACTTTTTTCGCTTCAGCAGCGGTAAAAACGGGCGCGGACACGGCACTACCTCTTTTTGATGGATCGATGAGTCAGGCGCACCCTAGCGTTCTCCCCGCTCAGGGCAACACAAAGGGCGCAGGGCTAGCTGTCGTCGCCGTTGGCGGGGAAGGTCTGGTCCATCGTGCGCGACGGCTCTGCGCACCGCCCGCCCACAGGCTTGGCGGGAACGCCCGCCACGGTGCAGCGCGACGGCACGTCAGACAATACGACCGATCCGGCTGCAATCCGCGCTTCCGCGCCGACGGCGATATTGCCCAGCACCTTGGCGCCGGCGCCGATCAGCACGCCATTGCCGATCTTGGGGTGACGGTCGCCGCTATCCGCGCCCGTGCCGCCCAGGGTGACTTCGTGCAGGATCGAGACATTGTCGCCCACCACCGCCGTCTCGCCGATCACCACCGAGGTGGCGTGGTCGATCATGATGCCGCGTCCCAGCTGGGCGGCGGGGTGCACGTCGACGCCAAAGCGCTCCGACATCCGGCTTTGCATATGAAACGCCAGCGTGTCGCGGCCTTCCCGCCAGAGGCGGTGGCTGATGCGATAACACAGAAGGGAGTGGAAGCCCTTGAAATACAAGAAAGGCTGCAGGAGCGACCGGCAGGCCGGATCGCGCTCATCCACGGCCAGCATATCAGCGGCGGCCTGCTCGACCAGATCATGCTCGGCTTCCAGCGCCGCCTTGGCCACATCATGGACCTGCAGGGCGTCGAGCTGGGAATCGCTCATCTTGGCAGCAACCCGGTGCGCCAGCGCTTCGGTCAGGCCGTCATGACGCAGGATCGCCGCGTTCAGGAAACTCGCCAGCATCGGTTCTTCCGCCGCCGCCGAAGCGGCTTCCAGACGCAGCCGGTTCCAGACAGAGCCGGCCAGCGGCGTCTCCGCGAAAGTCTGGGTTTGCGCGATGGTCATGGGCGGCTCCTGTGAGGGTCGCGAGTCAGGGCGTCTCAGGCTTTCTCAAGCCCGGACAGGATGGACCGGGAAAGGGCGGGGTCAAGTGCGCCAAGACGGGCCTTTTCAAACGCAGTCATCAGCATGATCAGAGTGAACCCGTCCCGAATAGCGCCAGAAGTGGCCATGGACAGCGCCTCGCGCAAGGGCAGACGCCGCATCTGCATGTCCGCCTCGCTGCCCTCACGGTCCGGCTCTCCCGCTTCAAGCCCCCAGGCGATAAAGCTGTGGGCGCGCTCATTGGTGATCGAATTTGACACATCAAACTCAATCAGCTCGCACCAGTGAGACGCGCTCAGGCCCGTCTCTTCCGCCAGCTCCCGTTTTGCAGCGCCGAGCGGATCGGCGCCCACTGCGCCGCCGCCCTCGGGCAATTCCCAGGAATAGGCGTCCAGCGCGAAACGATACTGCCCCACCAACACGGTATCGCCATTCGCAAACACGGGCAGCACGCCGATGGCGGCGTTGCTCGGCTCCACAACGCCATAAAGCCCCGGCGCTCCGTCAGGACGCAGCACGTCAAACTCTCGCACCCGCATCCAGGGATTCTCATAGCCCAGACGTTCTTTGAGGATCGTCCAGGGGCCGCGCTTGCGCTCCGTCATGACACAGGCTCCAGCGTATTGACGGCGGGCAGGTCTGGCCGGGCTTCAAATCTCGACAGCAGCACAAACGCCGCCGGCGCGAAGATCAGGGCCAGCAGCGCAGACCCCGCGACGCCGCCAGCGACGGCCGCCGCAAACGGCAGCCAGAAAGCGTCGCCCTGGATCAGCAAGGGCGCGAACCCGCCGATCGTGGTCAGCGTCGTGGCGATGATGTGCCGGGTGGCGTCCACCACGGTCTCACGCACGGCGTCAGCATCTCCCTGGCGGGCCTTGGTGTTGGCCTTCAAAGCCGAGAGCACCACGATGGAGCCGTTGATCGCCAGCCCCACCAACCCCAAAGACCCGACAATGGCGTTAAAGCCCAGCGGCGTTCCGAACATCCACACGCCGAACATGGCGAGCCCCACGGACAGGAAACCGACGCAGAAGATCACGCCCGCATAGCGGAAGGAGTTGAACGCCAGAACCACCGCAGCGACCATCAGGATCAGCAAGGGAATGGCGGTGGACATGAGATTCGCCATCGCCTCGCCCTGGTTTTCCGCTTCACCGCCCAGAACAAGCCGGTATCCCGGCGGCAAAGGCCGACCTTGCGCCTCATAACGCTGCTGGAAGTCCGCGAGCGTGGACGCAGGCAGCACATAGGGAGAGAGATAGCCGTAGATCTCATTCACACGCTCTCCATCCGTGCGCGTGATCACAGACGTCTCAGGCTCAAGAGACACCTCGCCGAGCGCGCCCACAGGGGTCGCGCGGCCGGACCCGTCTGCGGTCGGCACAGGAACAGCGGAGATGAAAGACGCAGAAGCGCGCCGGTCTTGCGGGGCGACGACCCGAACGGGCAATTCTTCAACGCCCTCCAGCACCGATCCCCCGACCACGCCGTCAATATCGGCCCGGACCCGGTCCGCCACATCGCCCAGCCGAACGCCGAACAGGCTGGCGGCCGCTTCATCAACATTCAGGCGCACGATGGGCTCGCCCAGCGCCAGCTCCGCCTGGGTGTAGGTCACGCCCGGCGTCGAGCCCAGAATGCGCCGGATGTCATCGCCCAGCTGATCGAGCACCGCCAGATCCGGGCCAATGACGCCGATGACGATCGGCGCCGGCGCGGGCGGTCCTTGCTCAAACGGCAAGGCGAGGAATTGGTCATTGGGAAACTGCTCGCGGACCTGAGCCTGAAGCGCCTGCACCACGCGGCGCGAGGTCCGGGCGTCGGTCGCGCGGACAAAGCCCTGGGCGAAGTTCGGTCGCCCCTCCTCGGATCCGAACATGTTGTAGTAAACACGCGGGCTGGCTTCGCCGAGCACCCAGACCACATCTTCCACCCCGTCATAAGACAGGATGAGATCGGTCGCCTCCATCACCCGGTCGCGGGTGAGGTCGATCGAACTGGCGGGCGGCAGCACCAGCCGCACCTGGAACATGTCGCGTTCGGTCGGCGGGAAAAACTGCCCCGGCAAAGTGCTGGCGGCGGCGAATCCGGCGATGGGAAAGACGAGCCCCAGAGCCACGCCAAGCCAAGGCTGCGCGATCACCGCGTCCAGAACGCCGCGATACATTCTGGACAACGGGCGGGCGCGCAGGCCATCGCGCCAGAACGGCGCGTTCTCTTCTCCGGCGCGGCCATCGTCAAACCAGGCGGCCATAGCCAGAATGACCGTGAAAGCCAGAACGAAGCTGGCGGCCACGGCGAATATCACCGAAATGCCGATCATGGAGATGAACTCGCCCGCTGTCCCCGGCATCAAGGCGATGGGACCGAACGCGAAAATGGTCGTCAGCGTCGACGCCAGAAGCGGCCCGAACAGAGTCTTGACCGCCTTGTCCACGGCGTCCAGTCGCTCCATCCCGCGAGCACGCAGCAGGCGATAATCATCCACCACCACAATGGCGTTATCGATCAACAATCCCAGCGCGACGACCAGCCCCGTCACCGACATCTGGTGCAAAGGCTCGCCGTAGAAATTGATCAGCACCATCACCAGCAGCACGGTGAGCGGCAGGGCGGACCCGACGATGAAGGCGCTGCGCCAGCCCATCATGAAGAACAAGACGACGAACACGATCAACGCCGAAAAGCCCAGATTGCGCGCCAGCCCGGACAGCCGGTCCACCACATATTCGGACTGGGCCATCAGGATCTCGACCTCGACGCCGGGATTGGCGGCGGCGAACTCGGCCACAACCGCCTGTGCGCGCGCATCCCAGGCGTCCACCTGGAGCTCGGGCTCCAGATAGCCAGCGACGAGGATCGTTCGCCGCCCGTTGAAATAGCTTTCACTGGCGTTGGGGGTGCGCAGGGTGCGCTCTACGCTGGCGATGTCGGACAGGCGCAAAAAGCCTTGCTCGCCTTGCGCCACAGGAACGTCCCGCACCCGGTCGAGCGTTTCGAAGGCGCCGGCGACATCCACATTCACGTCCAGCGCCGGCCCCGCCATACGGCCTGCCGGCGCCTTGGAATCCGATCGCGCGAGCACCCCGGCGATGTCAGCCGCCGTGACCCCCAGCGCCGCCGCGGCTTCAGGGTCCAGCGTCACGCGCACTTCTTCTTCGGGGGCGCCAAAGATGTCGGTTTCATCGGTGCCCGGCACGCTGCGGATACGATCCGCCAAGTCTTCCGCCAATCGGGACAAGACACCGAGACCGGCGTCAGAGTCCTCGGGCCAGCTCAGCGACACCACCAGCGTCGCGGCGCCCATATACTGGCGCTCCACCCGAAGGGGCAGGACGCCGTCAGGCAGGCTGGCTTCTACGGCGGAGACCTGATCACGCACTTTCGTCCAGGCTTGCTCCACCATGGCGGGGCTGAGGTCTTCTCGCACATCCACGCCGATCAGGGCGATATTTGAGCGGATCGTGGAATCCACTTCATCCAGTTCCACGAGCTCCATCAGCGCCGCTTCTATCGGCTCGACGATCAGCGCCTCCATGCGCTCGGCGTCGGCGCCGGGAAAGCTTGCGACCACGACGCCGAAGCGTTCAGTGAGCGACGGGTCTTCCTGGCGCCCCATCACGCCCAGAGCGGCAAGACCAGCTGCGAGTGTGAGGAAAATCGCCAGCAAGGTCAGTCGCGGCAACCGGAAGAACAAGGTGGCCATCTGATCAGCCCTCGCTTACCGGCCGAACAGGCTGTCCGGGCGCCACCCGGTGCACGCCGGTGGTCAGGATGCGCTGGCCATCATCAACCGCGCCGCGCAAATAGACCCGGTCCCCTTCTGAATGAAGGATCTCAACCGGCCGAGGCTCAAGGACATAGTGCTCTCCCGAAGGCGTCAGCGCATAGACGGACCACATGCCGCGACGGCCTTCCGTCAAGGCGCCGGCGGACGCCCAGAACCCACGGTCTTCAAGCGCATGGTCCAGCAGCAGGCGCGCGACGCTCCCGCTCGACACCGTAGCGCTGGCAGGAACGTCAAAGACGGCGCTGACCGTGCGCTCTCGCGTCTCGATCACCTGAGTGATGGCGCGCAGGGTTACGGACAGGCGCTCACCTGAATTGAGTTCAACTTCATAGGCCTCGCCCACGCGTAGTCGGGACGCATCGGCAGACGGCAAACCGACGCGCAGTTCCAGCGCGGCGCTCTCTACGAGCGTCAGGACAGGGGCGCCTGCGCCAACCGAAGCGCCTTCATCAAAGCTGCGGTCGGTAATGACGCCCGCGAATGGCGCAGTCAGAGTCGCCAGTTCGATCTGGACACCCAAAGTCTCGTGAACCGCCTGGGTTGACTGGATGCGCGCGCGAGCCGCGTCATAAGAGGCTTGCGCTTCGTCCAGGGATTGGCCGGACACATGCCCGCGCTCAACCAGGCTTTGCTGGCGGTTCAGCGTCACTTCAGCCAAATCAGACTGCGCCTGAGCGACACGGATGTCCGCACGGGCCGCCTGCAGCTGCGCTTGCAAGGCGCGCGTATCCAGCCGCGCCAGGGGCTGCCCCCTCTCGACGCGATCCCCGACATCCACAAGAATCTCGGCGATCTGCCCGCCCGAAGGAAATCCGAGCGCGCTTTGGCGCCGCGCTGTGATCAAGCCGGGAAAAAGCGCCCTGATCCGGGTCTGGTCTTCGTATCGAACAGGCGTGGCGGGAACGGGTATGATTTCAATCTGCCGGGCATCGCCGTCAGCATTGGCGCCTGACCCGCGCAACGCGCTGACGGCGATCACGGCGACAATGACGAACACCGCAATGGCGGCGACTGTCAGCGCGAAACCCTTCCCAGACCCAGATTTCACGCGCGTCATGACGGATATTCCTGTACTATGCGAGATAGCATATAGGACGGCAAACGTCGTTTGAAAAGCAAACAGCGTTCACTTATCCGAACTTTATCAATTTTCCAGCTAGAAGCGCTCCCCGGCGTCCAGGCGATCCACAAGACGGGTCGTGCCCAGGCCGCGCAGGATGACTTCACCGTGGAACCGGATCAAACGGTCCAGCTCGGCGCGCACATACTCATCCGTCAGCTCGTCAGGCGCACGCTCTTCATCGCTGAACACCGGCAATGAGCAGGGAAACTGCGGGATCGCCACCGCCAGCTGGGTCAGACCATGGGCTGAAGCCCAGACGGATTTCGCAGCGAGCTTCAAATCCACCGAACGGAACCAGCCCTGCTCCATGCCTTGCTTGATCATCTGATCGAGAAACTCCGCAGCGGCATAGGCGTAAGTTTCTTCGGGATTGTCGTCGATATCAGGGAAGGACGAGAAGGCCAGCTTGTAGTGACCGGGCTGTTCCAGCCCTGTCTCGACATAGGCGCGAATACAGGCGGTCCCCAGCATCGGGCCGTCATCGACCGCTTCGCTCACCGCTTTCATCCGGTCATGCAGACGCTCGAAAAAGCTTTCACGGATCTCGCGGAACAGGGCTTCCTTGGAATCGAAATACTTGTAGAGCGCCGCCGGCGAGTAATCGATGCGCTCTGCGATGCGGCGCATGGACAGCCCCGCCTCTCCCTCTTCGGTAAAGATCGTTTCGGCAGCATGGATGATCGCATCGCGCACTTTGCGGCGGCGGCGTTCCGCCGGGCTGAGCGCGTCTTCGGTAACGGCGTTGATTGTCAAATCCCCAACTTTCATCGTTCGCCCGACCGGTCCAAGCCTGCATCGGGCAGGCGCCGACTTGATCCGGACGTGCTAGGCTACAACGTATAGCGGCGTTTCACGTATACGGTCAAAATTCACTTACGATCCGAAGGCAGATCATGGCGTCTTTTCCCTCACCCGACTTCCCCAATCCCGGCGACAGTCTGACCGCTCCCGCTCCGAATGCGGAGATGCTGACCCGCCTGGCGCGACGACGCTCGACCCTGGCCAAGGATATGGGCGAACCCGGCCCCAGCGCCGATCAGATCGAAACCCTGATCCGAATCGGCGCGCGCACGCCTGATCACGGCAAGCTCTTCCCCTGGCGTTTCATCGTGTTTGAAGGCGAATCGCGAACCGTGTTCGGTCAAAAGCTCGAGGCGCGCTTTCGCGAAATCGAGCCCGATGCGCCAGCCGAACGACTGGAGCTGGAACGCACGCGCTTCGAACGCGCCCCGCTGGTCATCGCCGTGGTGTCAGACACGGACGAAACTCACAAAATTCCCGAATGGGAACAGATTCTGTCTGCAGGCGCTGTGTGTCAAAACCTGCTGATCGCGGCGGGCGCCATGGGCTTTGGCGCGCAATGGCTGACCGAATGGTACGCGTACGACAAACCCATGAAAGCCGCGCTCGGCCTGCTGCCGGGCGAACGCGTGGCGGGCTTCATCTATGTGGGAACACCCCGGATCGACGCCGCCGAACGCCCCCGCAAAGCCCCGCGCATGAGCCGCTGGGAAGGCTGACCCCTAAAGCTCCAGCACCCGGGCGCCCTCTTCCTCGCCGACGATGACGGCGCGGGCGAGATTGATGAACAGGCCGTGCTCGACCACGCCGGGGATGGCGTTCAGGCGCGCCGCGACCTGTTCGGGATCCGCCAGCGCCTTGCAGGCGCAATCGAGAATGTAATGGCCGCCATCGGTGACGAACGGATCATTGCCATCGCCCCGGCAGCGCAGCTTCACGTCCGGGCGCACCACGCCGGCCGCCGTCAGCGCGTCATAGACTTTCTTGGCGGTGATGGTGAAGCCGAACGGATCCACCTCCACCGGCAGGGCGAACGCGCCCAGCGTCTCCACCAGCTTGGTCTCGTCCACCACGACCACCATCAGGTCAGAGGCGTGGGCGATGATCTTTTCACGCAGCAGGCAACCGCCGCCGCCTTTGATCAGCCGGAAGCGGCCGTCCACCTCGTCTGCGCCGTCCACCGTGATGTCGATCCTGTCGGCCTGATCCACCTCAATCAGCGGCACTCCGGCCTCGCGCGCGACCCGCGCCGTGTTCTCGGACGTGGGCACGCCTTTGACATTGTTCAGCGAGCCGCTTTCCAGCGCCGCGCCCAGCAGCCGCACGAAGATGTCTGCGGTCGAGCCCGAACCCAGGCCCAGCGTCATGCCGTCTTCAATGAATTCAAGCGCCGCTTCGGCAGCCCGGGTTTTGTCTTCGACCGCGCTCATTGATCCACTCCTGACAGCAGCACGAATTTCAGCTCGGTGAATTCTTCAACGCCCCATTTGCCGCCCTCACGGCCGATGCCGGATTCCTTGACGCCGCCGAACGGTGTGGCGGGCGAGCCCACCATAGGCGCGTTGACCCCGATCATGCCGAAATCAAGCGCTTCGGAGATCCGGTGCACCCGGCCCACATCGCGTGTGTAGACATAAGCCGCAAGGCCGTAGGGCGTTGAGTTGGCCAGCTCGATCATCTCGTCCTCAGAGTCCACGCGGTACACTGCGCAGACCGGGCCGAAGATTTCAAAACACGCCAGCTCCAGCTCGAAATCCGTGCCGCCCTCGATCAGGGTCGGCGCATAGAAGGACCCGCCCAGCTCATCCGCCAGCGACTTGCCGCCCGTATGGATGACGGCGCCACGCTCGCGCGCGTTCTCGACCAGCTTGTCGACGCGGGCGACCGCCTCGTCATGGATCAGCGGGCCGACGGTGACGCCTTCGGTCAGCCCGTCGCCCACCTTGATGGCCGAAATGCGCTCTTTCAGCGCCGCGATCAATTTATCCGCGATAGGGGCGTGAGCGATGATCCGGTTCGCCGACACGCAGGTCTGGCCAGACGCGCGGAATTTCGACGCGATGACGCCGTCAGCCGCTTTTTCGATGTCCGCATCATCCATGATCAGGAAAGGCGCGTTGCCGCCCAGCTCCAGCGCCACACGCTTCACCGTGCTCGAAGCCTGCTTCATCAGCAGCTTGCCCACCGGCGTGGAGCCAGTGAAGCCCACCATGCGCACCTTGTCGGACTGGGTGAAGACATCGCCGATGGCCGGGGCGTCGCCGGTAATGACGTTGAAAACGCCGTCCGGAAAACCTGCGCGCTTGGCCAGTTCGGCCAACGCCAGGGCGGACAGCGGCGTTTCCGGCGCGGGTTTCACCACCACGGTGCAGCCGGCCGCCAGCGCCGGAGCGCATTTGCGGGTGATCATGGCCGAGGGGAAGTTCCACGGCGTGATGCAGGCGACAACGCCGATCGGCTGATGGATCGTCCAGCCACGCGAGCCCGGGAACGGGGTCTGGATGGTCTCGCCATGGGACCGCTTGGCCTCTTCAGCCGACCAATCCACAAAGCCTGCGCCATACACCACTTCGCCGCGCGCTTCAGGGAAGGGTTTTCCCATTTCCGCCGTGATCAGATGCCCCAGATCGTCGGCGTGCTCGAGGATCAGGTCATGCCATTTCTTCACCAGCGCCGCCCGCTCAAACACCGAAGTGTTCTTCCAGGTCTTGAAGGCTTCAGCGGCGGCGTCGATCGCGTCTTCCGCACCCTTGGCGCCCACATCGCTCATCTGCGCCAGCACCGACCGGTTTGACGGGCTGGTCACCTCGATCCAGGGCTTCCCCTCGACCCAGGCGCCGTTGATGAAGGACTGGGTCTTGAGCAGAGCCTTGTCCTTGAGGCGGTCTAGAAGCTCGGTCATGGCTATCCCTTCTTGATCTTGTCTTTTTTAGCGGACATGGCGCGTCTGAAACGCGCCGCCCAGCCCTCTTTGTTCATCTGCTTGGCGCGCGACACCGCAAGCGCATCATCGGGCACGCTATCGGTGATCACGCTGCCCGATCCGGTCATCGCGCCCTCGCCAATACTGACCGGCGCCACCAGAGACGAATTGGAGCCAATAAAGGCGCCCGCCCCGATCACCGTCTGGTGCTTGAGAAACCCGTCATAATTACACGTGATCGTGCCCGCGCCGATATTGGCCTTCGCGCCCACGCTCGCATCTCCGATATAGGAAAGGTGGTTCGCTTTTGCGCCCTCTCCCAGCACCGCTTTTTTCACTTCGACGAAATTGCCGACCTTGGCGCCGGCCTTCAGCACAGCCCCCGGACGCAGGCGGGCATAGGGACCAACCTCGCAGCCGCCATGCACTTCAGCGCCTTCCAGGTGGGAATAGGCGCGAATGCGGGCGCCGGATTTCACCACCACGCCCGGCCCGAACACCACATGGGGTTCGATCACCACATCGTTCTCGATCATTGTGTCATGGCTGAAAAAGACGGTTTCGGGCGCGATCAGGGTCACCCCCTCCACCATCGCGCTGTGTCGGGCGCGGGCCTGAAACGCCGCTTCAGCGTCGGCGAGGTCCACGCGCGAGTTCACGCCCAGCACCTCATCCGCATCCGCCTTCACCGCTTTTGCGGGCAGGCCGCGTCCGCGCGCCAGCCCCACAAGATCGGTGAGGTAATACTCGCCGCTGGCGTTCTCATTGGTCACCTCGCCCAACAACTCGAACATGAGTTCGGCGGGCATGGCCAGAACGCCGGAATTGCACAAGCGGACCTTCAGCTCGTCCGCGCTGGCGTCCTTGGCCTCGACAATCGCCTCAAGCCCGCCCTCGGCGTTCTCGATCAGACGGCCATAGCCGCCCGGCGCGTCCGGCTCGAAGCCCAAAACGGACACCGCCGCGCCCTCTCCAAGCGCGTCAAACACGCGCTCAACGGTTTCGGGCTGGATCAGCGGGGTATCAGCGTAGAGCACGATCACATCGCCCTCAAAGCCGGACAGCGCGTCTTGCGCCTGTTGCACGGCATGACCGGTGCCCTGGGGCGGGTCCTGCACAGCGGTCTCCGCACCTGCCGCCTCAGCCTGGGTTTTCACCTCCGGCGCATGCGCGCCCCAGACCACCACTTTCCGGTCCGCCTTCACCGCGTCCGCCAGCGCCAGCGACCAGTCGAGCATGGAGCGGCCCGCAATCGCGTGGAGCGGCTTGGCCATCGCCGATTTCATACGCTTGCCATGGCCGGCGGCGAGGATGATTGCGGCGCGGGGGCGAGAGGACATGAGCCGGGCTCCGTAGTGAGGAATCTGCAGCGTTTTTCACGCCTGAGCGCTATAGCCTATCAAGACAGAAGACGCGACCGCACAGACGCGTCACATTCTCTGATGCCTCTGAAACCCAATGTGAGAGCCCATGCATACCAATCTGAACGGCGCCCGGATCGCCTTTGACCTTGACGGCACGCTGGTGGACACGGCGCCCGATCTGGTGCGGGCGCTCAATGAAAGCGTCGGGCCTTTGGGGTTCGATCCGGTGCCGCTTGAGGATGTGCGCGCCATGGTGGGCCGCGGCGCCCGCGCCCTGATCGAGCGCGCTTTCGAGCGTGAGGGACGCCCGTCGCCGGACGCGGAGCTGGTGACCGACAGGCTGACGGTGTTTCTGGACGCCTATCGCGCAGACATCGCCCGCCATTCACGACCGTTTGCGGGCGTTGAGGCGGCGCTCGATTCGCTGGCGGCGGCGGGGGCGCGGTTGTCGGTCTGCACCAACAAACCGACTCAGCTGGCGATTCCCTTGCTGGACGCGCTGAACATGCGCCACCGATTCGAACGGGTGATCGGACCGGAAGATGCGCCAGCCAAGAAACCGGACGCCTCGCACCTGTTGGTCGCTGTGGGCGGAGAGCCCATCGACCATGCGTGCGTTCTGGTAGGGGATTCAGAACCCGATGCCCTGGCGGCGAAAGCGGCGGGCGCCGGGTCAGTGATATTCGAGGGCGGTTATAGCGAAAAGCCGGCCCGCACGCTGGGTGCGGACCGGCTTTTTGCGGCGTATGGCGTGTTGCCCGACCTGTTGGCCGAGCTGATCGTCACACGCAAAAGCGCTTAGGCGCTGCGGCGCTCGGAAGAACGGTCGTTCGCCGGGCGCGGCATGCCGTTGACCATGTTGGAGCGCACATCGGTGCGCGCCGAACGCATGGCCGGCATGAAGCCGGCTTCGGTCAGTTCAATGTTCACGTCGTAGCCGCGCTCTTTCCAGTATGCTTCGATACGTTCTTTGAGGCGGAGCGCACCTTCACGGGTGCAGAAGTCGTTGGTGGCCATGGGGGAGAAACCTCCTTCAAACACGCGCAGCAGCTCGCGTGCGTAGGGTTCATTATCATTTGGATTTGTTAGCTACAGACTGAGACAGCCCTGTAGCGAGACGCGGGTCTATAAGTGATATTTCTTCTTGACGAAAGTATGACGGGCCACTTTTTCGAAAAAAAATTATGCAACCGAGGAATTTCTGTAACTTAGCAGAAGCCCGGCTGCGCCCGATCTGCATCGAGTCTGCGTTTCCTGCGCCCGCCCGCTTGACCCTATTGAGTCCCCGGCATAAAACCCGCGCCTCTTGAGGGCGATTAGCTCAGCGGTAGAGCACTTCGTTCACACCGAAGGGGTCACAAGTTCGATCCTTGTATCGCCCACCAATATGCCTGAAGAGGCGCGAACCCCGGCTCAACCGAGCCGGGGTTTTTGCTATTCGGCTCAGGGCCTGACCCAGCGCCCGCCCGCAATCAGCAGATAAAGCGCAAACAGGCTCTCCCCCGCCACGGGGACCAGATAGGCCAGCGCGAAGCTGTCATAGGCCTCCGGCGCCAGAAGACGCAGCCCTGTTCCGGTCAGATAGACAAGCCCTGACACGCCGATCAGCCCCGCCAGCCAAACCGGCAACGCACGGGCCCGGATCAGCAGAAGCGCCGTCAGAAGGCAATTCACCCCGAAAAAGGCGAGTCCCAGATCATAGCCGATCGCCTGAACGCCCAGCAGTCCGATCACCTCGGATGAAGGCGCGCCTGCGTCGAGCAGCTGCACGGCGCGCACCTGGAAGAGCAGATTAGCGCTGATGACCATCGCCTGGGCGCCGCGGAACATCAGCGCCGCCAACGCCAGCCCGGCGCCGTACGGAGCGAGCAACCGGTAGAGCAGCACCGCCACCCCCAGATCAGCCATCACCATCAGCGCGTCCGCCACCAGGCTTTGCCTGAGCGGCAGAGCCGAAGCGAGGTTCAAGCCGTCCGCCCCGCCAGCCAACACCGGTCCGCGAAGCAAGACTTCGCTGACCAGTCCCAAGACGATAATGGCGAGATAGAGCACGCCTGCGAAACGCGCAGTCGGTCGGAATGCGAACTCAGGGCTCGCCGGGTGTGTCGCTGACGTCATCAGATTCTCCTAGAGCACCGGCGACAGTAAAGGATCGGGAGCCCTCCGTGGAGATCAGATGCGTCGCCGCGAGCCTGCTCAAAACGCTCAGCGCCATGACGATGGAACAGCTGACGGTGACAGGCGCTGACTCCGGAACGTCACTCCGTCTCGAAAAGCCCGCAATCGCCGAACAACTGAAGATGCGGCTGGCAGTCGCACTTGCGAAACGTTCTCAGAAATGGCAGTGAGAGGCTTCCCCGGACCTGAGAGGCGTCTATATGCCTGCTCGCAGCACCAAGGACACGTCATGAAACTCGCCTCAGCCTGCTCAAGCCTTTTCGCCGGACTGATGGGTCTGACGGCTCTGGGCGCCTGCAGCCCGTCGGGATCACCTGACGGCGAAGTGGTGAATGTCTATACGGCGCGGCATTACGCGTCTGACGATCAGGTCTACGCCGCCTTCACTGAGGAGACCGGGATTGCGGTCAATGTCATTGAAGCGCCGGGTGATTTGCTGATCGAGCGCGTACGCGCCGATGGCGACCGCTCCCAGGCGGACGTGGTGATCACGGTGGATGCAGGCCGGCTCTGGCGCGCCGATGAAGCGGGGCTGTTCCAGCCCGCGCCCGAACTTGCTGACACCTTGCAAGCGGTGCCCGCCAATCTGCGCCAGCCCGATGGCGACTGGTTCGGCTTCGCCAGCCGGGTTCGCGTCATCGCCTACGCCAAGGATCGTGTGGACCCATCCCTGATCAATAATTTCAGCGACCTGACGGCGCCGGAATGGGCGGGCCGGATCTGCGTGCGCTCGTCCAACAATGTCTACAATCAGTCGCTTCTGGCGGCCATGGTGGCCCAGCAAGGCGCAGACGCCGCTGAAGCCTGGGCTGAAGGCGTGGTCAGCAATCTGGCGCGCCCGCCCCAGGGCGGCGACACCGACCAGATCCGCGCCGTCGCTGCGCGCGAATGCGATGTGGCCATCATCAACCATTACTATCTTGCGCGGATCATGCGCTCTGAGGATCCGGGCGATCAGGAGATAGCGGACCAGATCGGCGTTGTCTTCGCCGGCCTTGGCGAGGGCGGCGCCCATGTGAACGTGTCCGGCGCCGGTCTGGCCGCCAATGCGCCGCATCGCGAGAACGCGATCGCCTTTCTAGAATATCTGTTGACCGAAGACTCCCAGCGCGCCTTCGCCGAGCTGACCAACGAGTATCCGGTGATCGCAGACGTCACGTATGACAATGACGTGCTGGACGCCTTCGGCGCCTATGCGTCAGATGATGTGAATGTGGACGCGCTCGGCGAGAACGCCGGCGAAGCCCAACGCATCTTCGACCGCGTCGGCTGGCCGTGATCGCAAGCCGCGCCCAGTTCAATCCGGTCCGGCCGGCCCTTGTCGCCGCTCTGATCTGCGCCGCACCGCTTCTGGCGGTTGCGGCGCTTGGCGTTTTTGGCCCCTGGACAGATTACATGGCGCATATCGCGCGCACCCGCCTGCCCGCCTATCTGGGCCATACGGCGCTGGTCACCGGTGTCGCCGCATTCAGCGCGGGCCTGATCGGCGTGCCGCTGGCCTGGCTGGTGGCGCGGTACCGGTTCTTTGCGCGCTCTGTCTTTGAATGGCTGCTGGCCCTGCCGCTGGCGGCGCCCGCCTATGCGTCGGCCTATGCCTGGTATGACCTGACGCAGCCCGGCGGCCCGGCGGACTGGCTGCCCACTGTGCGCGGTCCCGTTGGCGCCGGGCTGATCTTCGGGTTTGCGCTCTACCCCTATGTCTACCTTCTGGCGCGCGAGGCCTTCGCCGGTCAGTCCGCTGACGCTTATGAAGCCGCCCGCACGCTGGGCGCCAAGCCGCGCGAGGCGTTTGTCCGCGCCGCCATTCCCATGGCCCGCCCCGCCATCGCCGCCGGACTGGCGCTGGTGGTGATGGAAAGCCTCGCCGACTACGGCGCTGTCGTGCATCTGGGAGCGCCCACATTGTCTGTGGGCCTGATCCGCGCCTGGGCCGGGGAAGGCGCCATCGCCGACGCCGCGCGCCTGGCGCTGATCCTGGTGATGATCGCCTTCGTGCTGTTCGCGCTTGAGCGCAGCCAGCGCCAGCGCGCCCGCCAGACCAGCGCCTCGGGCCGACGCCGTCCGCCCCGGCGCATGGATCTCGGTCCAGCGCGGGCCGCACTGGCCATACTGGCCTGCCTGAGCCCGGTCCTCATTGGCCTGATCATTCCGCTGGCGCGTCTGGGCTATCGCGCCTTGCACGCGCCGGTCGCGCGCGACCTGATCCAGGCCGCGACACACTCGCTGACCCTGGCTGTGCTGTCCGGGCTGGCCGCGGCGGTTCTGGGACTGGCCTGCGCCTACGCGCTGCGCAGCCGCAAACCCGCCGCCGTCGCTGCGGCGCGCCTGGCGGGCCTGGGCTACGCCGTTCCCGGATCGGTCGCGGCGCTGGGCGTGCTGGTGCTTCTGGGCGGACTGCAGACCGGCCTCGACGGGGCGTGGACGGCGATGACCGGCGCGCAGTTTCCGATCCTGGTCTCGGGCGGGGTGATCGCGCTGATCTTCGCCTATCAATCGCGCTTCGCCGCCGCCGCCATCGGTCCGTCTGAAAGCGCGTTGCAACGGGTCACGCCGACGCTGGACATGGCCGCACGCACGCTGGGCGCGGGTCCCGGTGAGACCGCCTGGCGCGTGCACCGTCCGCTGGTGATGTCAGGGTCTTTGCTCGCAGCGCTTCTGGTGTTTGTCGAGGTGCTCAAGGAATTGCCCGCCACCATGATCCTGCGTCCGTTCAATTATGACACGCTGGCGGTGATCGCGAACAATTACGCCTCTGACGAACGGCTGGGCGAAGCGGCCCTGCCTGCGCTATTGATCACCTTGATCGCCTTGCCGCCCATGATCTGGATCGCCCGCCGCATCACCCGGCAGGAAGCCGCCCGATGACTGTGAGCCCGCCTGACATGACCGCCGTCAAACTTGATGACCGCCTGCTGGAAGTCTCCGGCGCCCTGGTGCGGTTCGCCCCGGGCCGGCCCGCCGTGGACGGGGTGGAGCTGACCTTGACCTGCGGGCGAGTGACGGCCCTGTTGGGCCCCTCTGGCTCAGGCAAGTCGACCTTGCTGCGCGCCATCGCCGGTCTGGAGCCGCTGGACGCCGGTGAGATCCGGTTTGAAAACCATCTATGGAGCGCCAAAGGCCTTCACAAACCGCCTGAAGACCGGCGCTGCGGCGTGGTGTTTCAGGATTATGCTCTGTTTCCGCATCTCACAGCGCTCGACAATGTCGCGTTCGGCCTGCGTGAGGGCTCCAAGGCCCAGCGTCGCCAGACTGCCCTCACCCGCCTGGAAGCCGTTGAGCTGGGCCATCGCGCCAAGGCCTATCCGCATGAGCTGTCGGGCGGCGAGCAGCAGCGCGTGGCGCTCGCTCGAGCGCTGGCGATCAAACCCGATGTGATGTTGCTGGACGAACCGTTCTCCGGGCTCGACCGCCGCCTGCGCTCTGAACTGCGCGGCGCCACCGCCGATGTCCTGCGCCAGTCGGAAGCCGCGACCCTGATCGTCACTCATGACGCGGAAGAGGCGCTGGAGCTGGCTGATTCCATCGCCTTGATGAATGAGGGCCGGATCATTCAGACCGGCGCGCCGGACACCTTGTACATGAAGCCCAATTCGCTGACCGCCGCGCGACTCTTGGGCGATGTAGGCGTGTTTCAAGCGGATATTCGCGACGGCGCCGCGGACACCCTTCTGGGTCAGTACCCGGCGCAAGAGTTCACAGACGGCGACAAAGCCCTGCTGCTCGTGCGTCCTGAAGGGGTGAAGCTGGGACGCGCCGATGCGCAGGGCGCCTTGGCGATGATCACCCAGCGGCGGGTCAGTTCAGGCTATGCGCGCCTGATCTGCCGACTTGAGACCGGTCAGATACTGGAAGCGCGCGCCAGCCTGAAAGAAAACCACCGGGTCGGCGACGCCGTTCGGCTCAGCGTCGAGCCCGCCTTCGCCCATCTGGTCAAAACCGAGCCCGATCAAGGCTGAGCGTCTGATCCAGGCTGATGGCGTCAAGAAACGCCTGGTCATGGCTGACCGCCAGAAGCGCGCCGTCAAACGCCACAAGCGCCTCTTCGAGCGCCTCTACAGCCTCGATATCGAGATGATTGGTAGGCTCATCCAGCAAGATCAGTTCTGGCGGTTCGCCGCCCAGAACGCCCGCCAGCCCGGCGCGCAGTCGTTCCCCGCCGCTTAAAACGCCCACACGCTTCTCGGCTTGCGCGTTCCGCAGATCAAATTGCGCCAAAGCGGCATAGGCGGCGTTTATGGAGAGGTTCGGATCACGGACGCGCAGCGCCTCGACCACGGTCAAATCCGGATCGAGATCACTCACCGTCTGGTCCAGCCGCCCGATGCGGCCCACCGTCCGCCGGATCTCGCCAGAGCGCGGCGTCAACAGCCCTTGGGCCAGTTTCAACACGGTGGTCTTGCCGGCGCCATTGGGACCAGCCAACGCCAGACGCATCCCCCCTGTGATCGCAAAGCTCAAGCGATCAATCAGCGCCGTCTCGCCATAGCTGAAACTGACGGCGTCAAACGCCAGAACCGTGCGGCCTGACGGACTATCCGCGCCCTGAGCCCTGATATTGAGCCTGGGTCCGCGATGACGCTGGTCGCTCGCCGCCTCCAGCTTCGCTTCGGCGTCCGAAACCCGTTTGTCCCGCACGCCGGCCAGCCGCGCCGCAGTGCTCTCGCTGCGCGCTTTCATGGCGTCGAGCAAGACCTTGGCGTTGCTGCCATCAGCGCGTTGGCGCTTCCCCGATTGCGCGCGTCGCTCCAGTCGCGACTGAGCCTCTTTCGCAGCGCGTTTGATCTGACGCGCGTCCGCCTCCAGCCGATCATGCTCGGCTTCGGCACGCGCCCGCGCCGCATCTCGCTGGGCGACATACTCTGACCAGCCGCCGCCAAACACTGACCAGCCCGGCCCTTCAAGGGCGATAATCCTGTCCACACGCTCCAGGAGCGCGCGATCATGGCTGACGATCACCAGCCCGCCCGGCCAGTCCGCCATCATCTGGTGCACCGCGTCCCGGCCCTCGGCGTCGAGATTGTTGGTCGGTTCGTCCATCATCAGAATGTCCGGCGCGTCCAGCATCGCCCGGGCCAGAGCCAGTCGCGCTCGCTGCCCGCCAGAAAGCGATGAGAGCGGCGCAGTGAGCGCAAGGCCGCTCAGCCCCATTTGCTCAAGCGACGCCTCTACACGCGCTTCCAGCGTCCAGTCTGCATGATCAAAGTCGGCCTCACCCCCCTCGCCCGCCAGAATGCGGGACAGACGGGCCAGAGCCTCACTGACGCCCAGACCCGACGCCACATCGCCTGTCGCGTCAGGGCCGGATTGCTCCATCCAGCCGATGCGGCCATGTCGGACCACCTGACCGCCCACAGAGGTCAGCGCGCCGGCGAGCGCCTTGAGCAAGGTTGATTTCCCTGCCCCGTTCGGGCCGACCACGCCGGTGACCTCACAGCCGAAACTGAGGGTGAAGTCCTCAAGCAGGACTTGATGGTCAGGGGTGCGAAGGGTAAGCGAGTTTGCAGATAACAAGGCGGACATGACGGACTCCAGACAAGGTTGCGCGAGGGGCGGAACGGGTCTGTAGCTTCATGGGCCTCAAGTCCTTCAATGCAAAAACGGCGGCCTGAGTACAGGCCGCCGTTTCACAATTCAAGTGTCTTTCAAGTCAGAAAGCGCGCTTATTCGGCCGCGAGCGCTTTCTGCTCGGCGGCGTCCGCGAGACGCTGGCGCGCCAGTTCGTCAGCGACAATGTTCGCCGGACGCGCTTCACGCGCCGCGGTGTCCATGATCTCGCCCAGCGTGGCTTTCAGGGTGACCAGCTTGCCTTCAACCCATTTGGCGTCGAAGCGCGCGTCCAGCTCGCCCATCACATTGATGATGCCGCCGGCGTTGATGACGTAATCAGGGGCGTAGAAGATGCCGCGCTTTTGCAGCTCGGCGCCCATGTCGCGGGTCTCCAGCTGGTTGTTGGCGGCGCCCGCGACCACTTTGACCTTCAGGCGGTCAATGGTCTCAGGGTTGATGATCGCGCCCAGAGCGCACGGGGTGAAGATGTCCGCATCCACGTCGTAGATGGCGTTGGGATCTTCAACCACGGTCGCGCCCAGCTCCTTGGCGAGCGCATGCAGCTCGGCGGCGCGAATGTCTGCCAGATGCAGTTCGGCGCCGGCTTCGGCCAGATGACGGCACAGATAGGCGCCCACATGGCCGGTCGCGCCCTGCACGGCGATCTTCACGCCATTGAGGTCTTCAGAGCCCAGACCGCGAGCTGCGGCGGCCTGAATGCCCATGAACACGCCCTTGGCGGTGACCGGCGAAGGATCGCCCGTGCCGTCAGGCAGGCCGACTACATGGCGCGTGGTGCGGCGCGCAGCGACCATGTCGTCCGGCGACACGCCCACATCTTCAGCAGAGATGTACTGGCCATTGAGGCTTTCCAGCGCACGACCAAAGGCTTCAAACAACGCCTGGCGGTCAAAATCGCTTTCAGGGCGCATGATTACGGATTTACCGCCGCCAATGGGCAGGTCCGCCATGATGTTCTTGTAGCTCATGCCCTGGGACAGACGCAGCACGTCGGTCACCGCCTCGGCAGAGGACGGATACGACCACATGCGGCAACCGCCCACGGCCGGGCCGCGTGCGGTGGAGTGCACCGCCAGGATAGCCTTCAGCCCCGTCGCCGGGTCCGTGGCGAACAGAACTTTCTCGTGATTATCAAACGCTTTGTGCTCGAACAGGCTCATGAGCGGGGAGTCCTTCCTGTCGCGATACGAATAAAAATCCGCTGGTGGAGCGGCGCCGCTTCGTTGGCGGTCGCAAACACCCAGGGTCCAGCGTGTGCGACGCCTCGATACTCCCTGTGACAATCGTGTGCAAGTGCCCGTTTTACTTGGGTAAATGTACGGTCAATTTAGACTGTTCAGCATTTTGCGGACGCGAGCTTTTAGCTCGGGCAAAACCTCGTTCTCAAACCAAGGGTTACGTTTCAACCAGCCCGTGTTTCTCCAGCTGGGATGCGGCAGCGCAACATAATCCGGCAAGTGCAGTCGCCACTGCTTTACGGTTTCAGTCAGGGTTTTCGCCGCCGCCTCGCCCAGATGCCAGCGCTGGGCGTGGGCGCCCACCAGCAAGGTCAGCTTCACATGGGGTAACGCCGTGCTCGCCCGATCCTGCCAGAGCGGCGGACACTCACGACGCGGCGGCTTGTCTCCGCCCTTGGCGTCGAGACCGGGAAAGCAGAAGCCCATGGGCGTGATGGCGATGGCGCGCTCGTCATAGAACTCGGCCTCGCTCACCCCCATCCAGTCGCGCAGACGATCCCCGCTGAGGTCGGTGAAGGGCATGCCGCTGGCCTGCACTCGTGTACCGGGCGCCTGGCCGATGATGCGGATGACCGCGCTCGCCTCTCCTCGCACGACGGGGCGTACGGGATGATCAAGATGGGGCTGACAGACCCGGCAGGCGCGGATCTGCGCTTTCAGCTGGTCGAAATCCTCAGCCATCTCTTTCAGGCGCCGGCGCGTCCGGCGCCTTGGCCAGGCGGTAGACGCCCTTGAAGTTTTCAGGGTCGACCGGCTTGCCCTTGCGCAGGATCACCACCTTGCCCTGGCGGGCCAGATGGATCGCCGCATTGCGCACATGGCGCATGCGCTTTTGGAAGTCTTCAGGGAAGACTTCACGGGCCGCCTCGGACGGGCAGATGCTTTTATCCGGCCCTCGCGCCTCGACCAGGGACAGAATCGCGGTTTCGATAACGTCTTCGCTCATTCTTGGCTGGATACTCCAAAACCATGCGTCATGACCACCGCCCATACTGGATGCACGATCTTTGGGAGCAGTATGAAAACTGGTGGGTCCGGCGCTTTCTGAAGCCGCATTTCGAGAGTTTGGGCCAAAACGCCAAGATCGTGCGCCCGTGGAATGTGGAAGTGTTCGGCCCTAATGTGCATGCAGGACAGGCCATCCATGTGGTCAGCCGAAGCGACCAGCCCGTCAGCTTCACCGTCTGGTCGCCCCAGGATGCGCCGGGCGAAATCGTGATCGGCGATTGCTGCTTCTTCGCGGGCGGCGTGCGCATTCTGGCGGCGGAGAAGATCGCCATCGGAGACGGCGCCCTGATCGCCAAGTCCGTCACCATCACGGATAGTGACTGGCACGACATCTATGACCGCATCACCCCGCGCCCGCCCAGCGCCCCGGTGGTCATCGGCAAGAATGTCTGGATCGGCGACGGGGCGTTCGTGGGAAAGGGCGTGACCATTGGCGATAACGCCGTCATCGGCGCGCGCTCTGTGGTCACAAAAGACGTGCCCGCCAACACCGTCGTCGCCGGCGCTCCGGCCAGAACCGTCAAGAGCCTTGACCCTGACGGCCCGTTCAAAACGCGCATGGAGATGTTGGGCGACGCTGACGGCCTCGACCGGTTCATGAAAGCCGCCTACCGCGAGCAGCTTTCGGGCAATTCCACGTTGGGATGGCTCAGAAGCAAGCTGTTTCCAAGGCGCGGGGATTAGGGGGACCGCGTGTTCGCTTGGCCCTTCAATCCTAATCTTGTCATTCACCGGTTTATCCGGTGAATCCATGCCGGAACCTGTGATCAAACCAATCGGCATGGATCGGCCGGGCAAGCCGTCCGATGACAGTCTGAGAGCGTTGAAAATACCCTTCTCTTTCCCGGCGAAGGCCGGGACCCAGTGATCATCAAGCGCCGCGCATCCGGCTCTGGGCCCCGGCCTTCGCCTGGGAAGAGGGAAAAAGAGATTCGCCCAAACAAAAACGGCCCCGGATTTCCGGGGCCGTTTTCGTGTCTGCTCGTGTCAAAAATTAGCTGAACAGGCTCATCGGCAGGGCGCCGATCACAGCGCCGGTCATCAGCGTGGCGAGCGTGCCGGAGATGAGCGCACGCGGGGCGAGCTGGAGGATGTCCTCGCGGCGGCTCGGGGCCACGGCGATCAGGCCGCCCACCAGAATGCCCACCGAAGAGAAGTTCGCAAAACCGCACGCCGCATAGGTCATGATCAGGCGCGAGCGCGGGCTGAGCACGTCGGCGTTCGCAGCCAGCGCATCATAGGCGAAGATCTCGTTCAGGGCCGTCTTGAAGCCCATCACGGTGCCGCCCGCCTGCGCTTCGCTCCACGGCAGTCCGGCGATCCAGACCAGCGGCGAGAAGATGAAGCCCAGAACGCGCTGAACGGTGATCGGCTCACCCATGAAGTCCGGCAGTCCGCCCAGCATGAAGTTGATCAGCGCCACGATGGCGGTGAACACCAAGAGCATGGCGATGATGTTCACAAACAGCTTCACGCCGTCTGAAACGCCCGTGGTCAGCGCATCCATGGTGGAGTGATAGAGCTGGACCGGGATGCGTTCTTTCTCGGCCTGCTCGGCGGTTTCGTCCTGCGGATGCATCAGGCGCGCCAGCACGGCGGCGGCGGGCACCGAGATCAGCGAGGCGGTCAGGATGTGACCGGCGGCGTCATCGAGCACGGCGTTCAGCTGGCTGACATAGATCGCCATCACCGAGCCTGCGACGGTGGAAAAGCCCACCGTCATGATCAGGAACAGGTCGGACCGCGAGATCGCCGGCAGGCGCGGACGGATCAGCACCGGGCTTTCCGTCATGCCGAGGAAAATGTTGGCAGCCGCGCCCAACGAGGCGGCGCCGGACAGGTTGAGGATGCGGCGGAACAGGCTGGCGAAGCCGCGCACGGCGAATTCAAGAATGCGCCAGCGCCACAACACCGCCGAGATCGCGGACAGCACGATCACCATGGGCAGGGCCTGGAAGGCGAAGGTGAAGGTCAGCCCCTCCATCCCTTCGCGGATCATATAGGGGTTCTCACCGCCGCCCAGATACCCGAACACAAAGCTGGTGCCTTGGGTGGTGGCTGCTTGCAGCACCTCCACTACGGTCGTCAGCGAGGACAGGAAAGCGCGCGTCGGCGCAAAGCTGAACAGCAAAATGGCGATGGCGAACTGCACCGCCACACCGCCAATAATCAGCACCACAGGCGGCGTCTTGCGCGGCCCCAACACCCAGGCGATCGCCAGAAACACGAACACGCCGATGAGGCTGCGCAGCTGCAGACCCAGATCTTCAATCATATCTGATGATATCCCCTAATGACGGCTCACGCCGCGCCGGGCGTTTGTCACAGGTTCGCCAAAATACCGTTTTCTTAAAGAAACACTAGTGCGCTTGCAGCAGAAGCCTTAACGCGCCAGTTTGCGCCCCATGACAGACCCAATCTGGAGCCCCTGCAAGCGCGTGTGCGTGGTCGACCCGAACCAGGCGATCTGCGTGGGCTGTTTTCGCACCCTGGAAGAGCTGGGACGCTGGACCCTGATGAGCCAGGCCGAACGGCTCGCCATCAAACCCGAGCTGAAAGCCCGCGAGGCGGCCTATCGCGAAGCGCGCAAGTCCGCGCGCTGATCAGGCCCTGATTCACCCGACAAAGATCGCTTCACGCAGCATGTTCAACGCCATGATCAGAAGGCCGATGGCGAAAATCTGCTTGAGGCGCTTGGCGTTCAGGCGATGAGCGAGATTGGCCCCCACCGGCGCCAGGAACACCGCCGACGCCGCCAGCGTCACAAAGGCGGCCATGTTCACATAGCCCAGGGAAAATGGCGCGCGGCCCGGCTCATCCAGCCCCGCCACCATGAAGCCGATCGCGCCGGGCAGGCCGATCGCGACGCCGAAACCGGCGGCGGTCGCGACCGCGGTATGCATGGATTTGCCGAATATGGTCATCAGGGTGACGCCGAACACGCCGCCGCCGATTCCCATCAGGGATGACAACACGCCGATGACGCCGCCCAGCAGCGCCTTCCAGGGATGACCGGGGAGCTGGTCCGCGAGCTTCCAGTCCGGACGCCCAAAGAAGAATTGCGCAGACAGCAAGAGCGCCACGGCGCCAAACAATCCCGTCAGCGCCCGCCCCGGCGCAAGATCCGCCACGGCGGAGCCGAGCAAGGCGCCAATGACGATGAAGGGCGTCCAGCCCTTGAGCACCGCGAAATCCACCGCCCCTTTCTGGGCGTGGGCGGCGACCGAGCGCAAGGAGGTGGTGACGATCACCATGAGCGAGGTGCCCACCGCCGCATGCATGGCGTGCGCTTCATACCCCAGCGCGGTCAGCACATAATACAGCGCCGGCACCATCACGATGCCCCCGCCAATGCCGAACAGCCCCGCGATCAGGCCGGCGAACGCGCCCACAGCCAGCAAGGTCAGGATGAAGGGAATCAGCGAGGCGTCCATGGGGAGAGCCTTTCAGAAGGACCAGTGACTTGGCCCAACATGGCCCGGTTTCGTGTCGCGCTGCAACACGGCTGAAGACTGGCGTTATTCCGCCGCAGCCGGACGCACTGCGTCGAGCGCGTCTTCCAGCACCTCCCACCCGGCGCCGGGCCGGTTGGCGCGTTCAGACAGCACCTGACGCCATTTGCGCGCGCCGGGACGCCCTGCGAACAGGCCCAGCATGTGCCGGGTGATGGCGTGTAGTTTCACGCCGCGCTCAAGCTGAGCCTCCACATAGGGGCGATAGGCCTCCACCGCGTCAAAGGGCGTGGCGCATGGGTCGGACGCCGCGCCATAGACGCGGGTATCCACTTCGGCCAGCGTCCAGGGGGTGTGATAGGCGGCGCGCCCCAACATGATCCCGTCCGTGCCATGCATCTCGGCCATGCCATGCTCAAGGCTTTCCAGCCCGCCATTGAGCAGCACTTCCAGATCGGGATGCTGGGCCTTCATCCGCCGCACCAGATCATAATCGAGCGGCGGCACATCCCGGTTCTCCTTCGGGCTCAGACCTTTCAGCCAGGCTTTGCGGGCATGGACGATGAATGTGGTCACGCCGCTCTCGCGCACCGTCTCGACAAAGCCGAACAGGGTCTTTTCGGGGTCCTGGTCATCCACGCCCAGCCGGTGCTTGACGGTGACGGGAACCGACACCGCCTCGCGCATGGCGATCAGGCAGTCGCGCACCAGTTCGGGCTCACGCATCAGACAGGCGCCGAACTTGCCCGATTGAACCCGGTCTGACGGGCAGCCCACATTGAGATTGATCTCGAGATAGCCGTAACTTTCAGCGATCCTGGAGGCTCTCGCCAGCAGCTCCGGGTCACTGCCGCCCAGCTGGATGGCGACCGGATGCTCGGAGGCGTCAAACCCGATCAGGCGCGGCACATCGCCATGGATCAGCGCCTGATCCACCGCCATCTCCGTGTAGAGCACCGCCCGGCGCGTGAGGATGCGATGGAAGGCGCGGCAGTGCCGGTCCGTCCAGTCCATCATGGGCGCCACCGTGAACCGGCGGTCGAGAAGAGCTGCGCTGTCTGTCATGGGCGGGGGATGTAAGGCGAGACGGGCAAAATCGCAAATCAGGGCCGCACGCGAGTCAGAAAACCTCAGCTCGCATGAAACTCCCAAGGCATCCAGGCGTTGCTTATGGGCACCCTGACGAAGCGCTCCCTCGCAAGAGCACCCAAGCCGCACCAGACGACGCCTTGCGAAGCGCGCCCTCCCCCGTTTCAAGGATTTCCCATGACCGACGCTTATACGGATCTGAACCGTCAATTCATCGCTGGCGAATGGCGCAAAGGCGGCGCAGGCCAGACCATGGAGAGCACGGACCCGTACACGGGCGATGTGCTGACAAAGATCGACGCCGCCAGCGAAGACGATCTGAACGCCGCTTATGACGCTGCGCGAGAGGCGCAGCAGGACTGGGCCGGGAAAGCGCCTGCCGAACGAACCGCCGTTTTGCGCAAGGCCGTGTCGATCTTTGAAGACCGGCACGAGGAAATCGTCGACTGGCTGATCAAGGAAAGCGGCTCCACCCGCATCAAGGCCGAAGCGGAATGGTCCAACGCCCGCAACATCACCGAAGAGGCGGCGAGTTTCCCCCTGCGTGTGGAAGGCCGCATTCTGGCCTCCAATATTCCCGGCAAGGAAAGCCGCGTCTATCGCAAGCCCCTGGGCGTGGTCGGCGTCATCTCGCCGTGGAATTTCCCGCTGCACCTGGCGCAACGCTCCGTCGCGCCGGCGCTGGCGCTTGGCAACGCCGTGGTTCTGAAACCTGCGTCTGACACGCCGGTCTCCGGCGGGCTCTTGCTGGCCAAAATCTTTGAAGAAGCCGGGCTTCCGAAAGGCCTTTTGAATGTGGTGATCGGCAAGGGCTCTGACATCGGCGACGCGTTTGTCGAGCATTCCATCCCGAAGCTGATTTCCTTCACGGGCTCAACCCCGGTGGGCAAGGGCATCGCGAGCAAGGTCGCCGCCAGCGACGATCTGAAACGCCTGGCGCTGGAGCTTGGCGGCAACAACGCCTTTGTCGTGCTCGATGACGCCGATCTCGACCGCGCCGTGAACTCGGCGGTGGCGGGCAAATTCCTGCACCAGGGCCAGATCTGCATCGCGGTGAACCGCATCATCGTCGACGAGAGCCTGTATGACACCTTCGTCGAGAAGTTCGCTGAGCGGGTTCGGAGCCTGAAATACGGCGATCCGTCAGACCCTGACACCGCGGTCGGCCCGATCATCAATGAAAGCCAGCTGGACGGCCTGAAAGACAAGATCGCCCAGGCGAAAAAGGACGGCGCCCGGCCGCTGGTTGAAGGCGACATCAAGGGCCAGCTCGTGCCGCCGCATGTCTTTGCGGACGTCACCATGGAGATGGAGCTGGCGTATAACGAGATCTTCGGCCCCATCGCCGGCATCCTGAAAGCGCGCGATGAAGCGCATGCGCTCGAACTGGCCAACGCCACCGAATACGGGCTCTCCGGCGCCGTGCACTCTGGCGACACCGAACGCGCCGCAGCGTTTGCCCGCCGCATGGATACGGGCATGACCCATATCAACGACCATTCGGTCAATGATGACGCCAACGCCCCCTTCGGCGGCGAGAAGAACTCCGGGCTCGGCCGCTTCAACGGCGATTGGGCCATCGAGGAGTTCACCACCGATCACTGGATCACGGTGCAACACGCAGAGCGTCCCCTGCCCTTCTAAGGCGGAGCGACCTGCTCGACGACTGCAGACGCAGGGCCAAGCGTTACTTTGTATCGCTTGCGATATAAATGCTTGGCCCTACATCTGTGGCAGACCCAGTGAAGCCAGTCTGAGGAGACATCCGTGAAAACCACCGGATACGCCGCCTATTCCGCCGACAAGCCGCTCGCGCCCTATGATTTCGAACGCCGTGAGCTGCGCGGCAATGATGTCGCCATCGAGATCACTTATTGCGGCGTGTGTCACTCCGACCTTCACACGGCGCGCGGCGATTGGGGCAAGGTGGATTACCCCGTCGTCCCCGGCCATGAAATCGTCGGCAAGGTCATCGCCGTCGGCCCAGATGTCGAGCACTACGCAGTCGGCGACGATGTGGCCGTGGGCTGCATGGTCGACAGCTGCCAGGAGTGCGACCAGTGCGGTCATGGCGAAGAGCAGTTCTGCCGCAATGGCATGACCGCCACCTATGATTCAAAAGACCGTATCACCGGCGAGCCCACCCAGGGCGGCTATTCCAAGCATATCGTGGTGCGTGAAGAGTTCGTGCTGGCCATGCCGGACGGGCTCGACCTGTCACGGGCGGCGCCGCTGCTGTGCGCCGGCATCACCACCTATTCGCCGCTGCGCACCTGGAATGTGGGTCCGGGCAGCCGGGTCGGCGTCGTGGGCATGGGCGGGCTCGGCCATATGGCCATCAAGCTGGCCGTCGCCATGGGCGCGCACGTGACCGTGCTCAGCCGCTCGCCCAGCAAGGAGAAGGACGCGCTGGAGCTGGGCGCAGACACCGTGCTGATCTCCACCGACAAGGCCGCCATGAAAGCCGCCCGCGGCTCTCTGGACCTGATTATCGACACCGTTCCAGTCAAACATGATGTGAACCCCTACGTCCCGCTTCTGGACGTGGACGGCACGTTGACGCTCGTCGGCCAGGTCGGCCCGATGGAGGAATTCGCCACGCCGCCCATGTTGATGGGCCGTCGCCGCATCGCCGCATCCCTGATCGGCGGCATCGCGGAGACACAGGAAATGCTCGATTTCTGCGGCCGCATGAACATCCTGCCCGAGTGCGAGATGATCAAGATGGACGAGATCAACACCGCCTTTGACCGCATGGAGAAGGCTGATGTGCGCTATCGCTTCGTCATCGACATGAGCAGCGTTGACGCGCCCTCCGCCTAGGCGACGCCCCGGCGCCAACGAAAACGCCGCCTTGCATTTCGCAGGGCGGCGTTTTTGCATTCAGATCGGCTTGGACCTGTCAGGTCAGTCCTCGACCAGCCGCCAGTTCATCACTTCCCCGGCGTGGAACGGGACGACCTTGATGTCGCCCGCGTCAATCGTCGTGGGGATTTCGGTGGGCTGGCGCTCCAGCGTGATCGTCCCCTCATTGAGCGGCAGACGGTAGAAGGCCGGGCCAAACTCGCTGGCGAAGCCTTCCAGCTTGTCCAGAGCGCCCTCTTCTTCAAACGTCTGCGCATAGCTTTCAATCGCCACCGGCGCGCTGAAAATGCCGGCGCAGCCGCAGGCGCTTTCCTTGGCGTGGCGCTCATGGGGCGCCGTATCCGTGCCCAGGAAGAATTTCGGATCCCCGGACACCGCAGCCTTTCGAAGGGCGAGCTTGTGCAGGCGGCGTTTGGCCACCGGCAGGCAATACGCGTGGGGACGCATGCCGCCCACCAGCATGTCATTGCGGTCAATACGCAAATGGTGCGCGGTGATGGTCGCGGCGATGTTGTCTCCGCCCGCCTTCACGAAGTCGACGGACTGCTCGGTGGTGATGTGCTCGAGCACCACGCGCAGGCCGGGCATGGCTTTGATCAGCGGCCCCAGAACCGTGTCGAGGAAGACCGCCTCTCGATCGAAAATGTCGATATCGGGGCTCACCACCTCGCCATGGACCAGAAGCGGCATGCCCAGCTTTTCCATCCGCTCGAGCACCGGGCGGATATTGGCGATGTCGCTGACGCCATGAGCGGAATTGGTGGTGGCGTTCTGCGGGTAGAGCTTGGCCGCTGTGAAGACGCCCGCCTTGAAGCCGCGCTCGATCTCGTCCGCTTCAATCGTGTCGGTCAGATACGCCGTCATCAACGGCGTGAAACCGCGCTCGAGCGGAACCGCCGCATTGATCCGGTCGCGATAGGCGCGCGCCTGATCCACCGTCGTCACGGGCGGGGTCAGGTTCGGCATCACGATCGCGCGGGCGAATTGGCGGGCGGTGAAATCGGCGACCAGGTCGAGCATCGCGCCGTCGCGCAAATGCACATGCCAGTCGTCGGGCTTTCGAAGGGTCAGCGTGTTCTGGGTCATGGACCACGGATTTAGGCCGCCGCCGCGAAAAGCGCAATCATCAGCGCCGGCGCGCCTGCAGGAGATATTTGATCGCTTCGGGAATGATAAGCAGCGTCAGCGCGGATCCAATGATGATCTGCCAGGACAGAGCGCTGGGCGGCGCCAGCCCCATCAAGGCCTGCAAGGGCGGCGCGAACACCAGGGCCAGCTGGGTCAGAACCGCCGCCAGCGCTGCGACCGGCAGCCAGACATTGCCGCGCCACCCCAGCCGCGCCAGCGGCAGGGTCTGGGAGCGAAAGCTGAACACGATGCAGGCGCTGAGGATCACCACAGCGCTGAAAGCCGCCGCGTTCGCGGCCGCCTCGCCCGACGCCAGAGAGGCCTGAAACGCCGCCAGCGTCGCCGCGGCTGACGCGGCGCCGAACATGGCGATCACGCCAAGCGCGGTCTTGTCCACAACCGGCGCCTCAGGGCGGCGCGGCGGGCGCGCCATCAGATCGGGCGCCGCCCGTTCGGCGCCCAGGACCAGGGCAATGGGGCCATCTGTCAGAAGATTGACCCACAAGAGTTGCAAGGGCGTCAGGATCAGCGGCGCAGCGGACGCGATGTTCAGCCCCACCGCCAGCACTTCGCCCAGATTGGTGGCCAGCAGGAAACAGGTGAAATTGCGGATCGCCGCCTCCTGCCGCCGGCCTTCACGCACCGCGTCGATGATGGTGCTGAAGTCATCATCAAGCAGCACCAGATCCGCCGCCGCCTTCGCCGCGTCCGAGCCGCGGATTCCCATGGCTACGCCGATATCCGCCTGCTTGAGCGCGGGGGCGTCGTTGACGCCATCGCCGGTCATGGCCACGACCTCACCGGCGCCCTGAAGATGTCGCACTACCCGAAGCTTGTGTTCAGGCGTGGTGCGGCTGAGCACGTTCGCAGTTTTCAGCGCCTGATCCAGACCCGCATCATCAAGCTCGTCAATCTCGGCGCCGCTGAGCACCCGGCCGGAGGCGAAGCCCACCGCCTGGGCGATGGCTTCCGCTGTCCCCGCCGCGTCGCCCGTAATCATGATCACCTGAAGCCCGGCGCTGCGGGCCGCATCCAGGGCGGCGCGCGCGCGTGGTCGCGGCGGGTCCATCAACCCCACCAAGCCCTGAAAGATCAGATCATGCTCGCCCGGCTCGTCGTCGCCATGAGGTTTGCGCGCAATGGCGAGCACCCGCAGGCCGCGGCGCCCCATGGCCTCCGCCTGTTCAGTCCATTCGCGGCGCGCCGCCTCATCCATTTTGACGGCGCCGGTTTGCGTCGCCAGATGGGCGCACAGCGGCAACACGAAATCTGGCGCGCCCTTCACATGGATCATCGCGGCGTCGCCATCGCGCACCTGCACCAACATGCGTTTGCGTTCCGCGCTGAACGGCTGTTCCGCCAGACGGTCCGGCGGAGCATCCCCATCGAGCGTGGTGTGCTCCAGCGCAGCGAGCATCAAGGCCCGCTCGGTCGGCTCGCCCTGCACGGCTCCGTCCGGACACAGCTCGGCATTGTTGCAGACCCCGGCGGAATAAAGCGCCGCATGCGCCAGCGCATCAGGCTCTCCGGCCCCCACCTCCCACCGGCCTTGAGCGGTGAGCGTCTCCACCACCGTCATCTCGCCGGTGGTCAGCGTGCCGGTCTTGTCAGTGCAGATGACCGTGGCCGATCCCAACGTCTCCGCCGCCCGCAAACGCCGGACCAGCGCATTGCGCCGCGCCATGGCGCGCACGCCCAAAGCCAGCGTCAACGCCACCACTGCCGGCAAGCCTTCGGGCACCGCCGCCACCGCCAGCGAGACGCCGGTGAACACCATCTCCAACAGCGGACGCCCGGTCGCGACCCCGATCAGCATGATGCCGAGCGCCGCCAGGATCGCCAGCCCGCCCAGCATAGCGCTCAACCGCCCCAGCCTGCGCTGCAAGGGGGTGGCCAGGCGCTGGACCGAGCCCGCCAGCGCCGCGATACGCCCAAACTCGGTGCGCACTCCCGTTGCGACGACCAGCCCCGTCGCATGTCCATCCAGCACCAGAGCCCCGGCAAACGCCATCGAGGCGCGATCATGAACCGGCGCGCCTTCAAGGTCTGCGCCCGGCGCCTTGCGCATGCCGCGGGATTCGCCGGTCAGGGGCGACTCGTCCATCAACAGCGTTTCCGCTGTGATCAATTTCAGATCGGCGGGCGTCCGGTCGCCGCGCCGGATCTCGACCAGATCACCGGGAACCAGATCCAGCGCGTTTATGCGCTGGCGGCGCCCCGACCGGATCACAGTGCTATGGGGCGTCATCAGCCCCGCAATTGCAGCGAGGGCGCGTTCTGCACGCCATTCCTGAAAGAAGCTCAAGCCCACATTCAGCGCCACCACGATGCTGATCATCACCGCGTCCAGCACTTCGCCCAGAAGCGCCGCCAAGCCAGACGCAACCGCCAGCAAGATCACCAAAGGGTCGATGAGTTGATGCGCCAGCGCCTTTAGCGGCGAAAACCCTTCCTGCACCTCAATGACATTGCCGCCGCCTTCAGCCAGACGTTTGCGCGCTTCCGCCTCGTCCAATCCGTCTGAGGCGTCGCCGCCCAAACGGCGCAGGACTTCGTCGGGCGGCTCTGTACTGCAGTGAGAAAGGTCCGTCTGAAGCCCGGTCATAGGCGCAGTGTTTCACTTCACTCGCGGCCCGGCCACTGGCAGGCCTTGCTCCAATTGTCGCAGGCGCAGACGACGTAGAGCGATTAACCAAAGTGTTTAACCCGGCTTTGAGACCGGCATGCCATCTTGCCCCCATAGGGAGCATGACATGGCGAAAGCTGAGTTTCACAAACACCAGCGGGTTTACGTCAAACCGGTGGGCACATGGGCGGTGATCGAGAAGGTCAAACCCCATTGGGTGCGCGACGTCGAAGAACCCGTGAAAGTTCTTTATGATTGCGGACTTGGACGTGATTTCACAACCGATGAGTTGAGCGCTGAAGCGGTTGAGGATTCCCAGGTCGGCAATTGGCGGCTGATGCGGGCGCGCAACAAATGGCAATCGGTCGAGGAATGCGCGCACCATCCCCAGCCCGGCAGCTATCCCGTGGTGGTGACAGACGCCCAGAACTGGGGCGGCTGGCGGGTGCCGGGCGCTGAATATGATCGCGATCCGGGCCGTATCGAGCACCAGGCGCGTCTGATCGTTCACGCCCCCAGCCTGTTTGCGCTTGCAGAGCGCCTGGTGCGCTCGGCTCAGGACGATCCGGACGCCTCCAGCCAGACCATAGCGCTCGCCAAAACGGCGGCGGAGTTGATCCGCGCCGTAAACGCCAGACCGGATACAGGTCAGCCGGGTGATTTGTCAGTGGATTAACCACACGGCAACAGCATACGCCCTAGGTTGAAGAGGATTCAGACAGACGCGCTGAACCAACGGAGCTGCGGCCATGACGCCCCGCATGGGCAATGTGAACACCCTGATCATCGACGACAATGCTCACATGATCAGCATTGTCCGCTCGATGCTGCTTGGTTTCGGCATTTCCCGCACCCATGAATCACGCGACGCCGTGGAGGCGTTCGAGATTGCGCGTCATGAGCCCATCGACCTGATCATCGTGGACTATCAGATGCCGCTTCTGGATGGGCTGGAGTTCATCCAGATGGTCCGTCGCGGCGCGGATATGAAAAACCCCTTCGTGCCGATCATCTTGCTGACCGCGCATACCGAACGCTCTCGCATCATGGCGGCCCGAGACGCCGGCGTCACCGAGATCTGCGCCAAGCCGGTCACTGCGCGGCAGATGTGGGAAAAGATCGTGGCGGTGGTCAACAATCCCCGGCCCTTCGTGAAGACCGCGAACTATCTGGGACCGGACCGCCGCCGCAAGCACGAAGACTATACCGGCCCCGAGCGCCGGTCTGTCGCCTCAGCAAATCCTGATGCCGGTGAAGGGGTTGACGTCTCCGAAACCGGTGATGAAAACGATCAGGGCGCCATTGACCAGCTGATGGCCTAAGCGCTCAGGCGCCCCTCTTAACCTGCCATTTACGGCGCTGGACGAACGCCCGCGGAACACCTTAGTTTGCTAAGGATGATTCGTGTCGGCCAACACTCCGCGCGCGGCGCAAATCGCGACCGCTCCACCGCTTCGGCCGACGCTGAAGCGAAAGGCACGTTATGGCCCACAACTCTGGCCGTCATCGCCTTCTCCCTGGTGTTTGGCTGCGTCATCCTGGTGAAGTTGCATCAAGAGTGGACAGCGGCGCGCGCCGAGGCTGAGGCGTCTCAGGCGCGCACGGCCGCTTTCATCGCCGAGCGTGTCTCAGGTCGACTGTCTGAAGTGCGCGGGGCGCTCGCCATGGCCGCCTCCCAGCTTGAGGTGATGAGCCCGGCCAGTCTTGACGCCGGCGCCCAGGCCGGGCTCGACAATCTGATCGAGGCGCCGTGGGTGGACGCTGCGGCGCTCTTGACCCCGGACGGCCGCCTGATCGCAGCAGGCGCTGCGGACCCTGACATGTTGCGCGACGCCGCCAACGCGGCCTTGCTGGCGTCAAGCGGACTTGCTGCGAGACCGGGGCAAACCCCGCCGCTTGTCCTGACGGCTCCCGCGCCCTTGTCTGACGGGTCAGTGGGCGCTTTGGTCGCCAGCCTTACGCCACAGGCCTTGCTGCCGCGCTGGAACCGCGATGACGTGGCCATGCTGACGGACGCCGAAGGGCGACTACTGGCGCTGAACCCGGCGACTCCCTTTTCCGGCGCGCCTTTCGCCGCCGAACGGCTGGGCCTGGATCCCGTGTCCGTCTCGGCCATGGCGCGAAATGGCGGCGCCATGCGCGGCGCCCAGCTTGGCGACGAGGCCCGCATTCTGGGAGCGGCGGCCATCACCGGCGCGCCTCTGCATGCGTTGAGCCTGGGTCCGGACGGCATCAATCGAAGCGCCTGGAATAGCACCTTGTTGTTCCATCTGCTGCTGTTCCTGGCGCCCCTGGGCACCGCGATCGCCTTGTCGATTGTTCTGCGCAATCAGATGGGACGGCTTGGGGATACGCAGGCGAAACTCACCGATTCCGAAGGCCGTCTCCATCTCGCTATCGAGGGGGCGCGCTGCGGCGTGTGGGATTGGGATCTGGATACAGACGAGGTCGTTCTGACCGATTCCTTCGCCCAGCTGATCGGCCGCGCGCGGGGCGAATCCATGTCAGGTCCCGAACTTCTTCTGCTGTTGGGCAAGGAAGACCGCCCGAAAGTGCGCGCCGCGCTCCGCGGCGCCGCCAATGCGCAGGATGTGGACCTGGAAGTCCGCGCCGCCGGCCTGCCGGTCTGGTTGCAATTACGCGGACGCTTATTGCCTCAGACCCGGCGCATCATCGGCGTCGCCATCGACATCACCGAGCGCAAAGGCGCCCAGGCGCGGGTCGCAGCAGCGGAATCACGTCTGCGCGCTGCGCTGGAATCCATGAGCGAGAGCTTCGTGCTTTGGGACGCGCGCGGACGCCTGGTGCTCTGGAACCGCAAATTTCGCGACTTTTTCGGGTTTTCCGAAGGCGATCTGCGTATCGGAGCCAGTTATGAGCAGGTTGAGGCCGCCGCGGCGCCCGCCATCAAGATGGCGCACGCCTCAGATGACGGCCAGAATGACTATGACCTTGAGCTGCACGACCGCCGCTGGATCCACTATGCCGAACGGCGCACTGCCGATGGAGGCCTCGTCAGCGTCGGCGCCGACATCACGGCGCTGAAAGCACAACAAAGCGCGCTGAAGGAAAATGATCGGGAGATGCGCCGTACGGTCGAAAACCTGCGTCGTTCCCAGGAGCGCGTGCAGGAGCTGGCCGCCAATTACGAGCAAGAGAAAATCCGCGCCGAGGAAGCCAACCGCTCAAAGTCCGAATTCCTGGCCAATATGAGCCACGAATTGCGCACGCCGCTCAACGCCATCAACGGCTTCTCAGAGATCATGGCCGGCGAAATGTTCGGGCCTCTGGGCCACGAACGCTACCAGGATTATGTGGGCGATATTCTCAGCTCTGGTCAGCATCTGCTCTCCCTGATCAACGACATTCTGGACATGTCCAAGATCGAAGCCGGCAAGATGCAGCTTCAACCCGAACCGCTCCTGCCGTCAGAAGTCATCGAACAGTGTGTGCGGATCATGCGCGCCCGCGCTGAAGAGAAGTCCATTCAACTGACCGTCGAGGGCGACGAACTGCCGGAAATTTCCGCCGACCCGCGCGCGCTCAAACAGGTCATTCTCAACCTGATGTCCAATGCGGTGAAGTTCACCCCGGAAGGCGGCAAGGTGCAGATTCGCGGCTTCCACGCGGCGGACGGGGTGGTGATGCAAGTGTCAGATACGGGCATCGGCATTGGAGAAGACGATCTGCAACGCGTGGGTCGCCCGTTCGAGCAGATCGAGAGCCAGCACTCCAAAAAACACCAGGGCTCGGGCCTGGGACTGGCCCTGTCCAAATCCCTGATTGAATTGCATGGCGGCGCCTTGCGGATCGATTCCAAACTTGGCGAAGGCACCACAGTCTCCTTCACCCTGCCAGCGCATGCCGCCGATCATGACCACAACACGCCGGGCGATGACGCGGCCGATGCAGACGCGACCGTAACCGCCGAGGCCTGAGCGTCGTCAGGCAAGAGCTGGTCTAGTGGAACTCGGGTCTATCGCCAGGCGGCGGTCCGTTCGGGCCGCGCCGATCATCATCCCTGTCGCCTCGCTCTGCCTCATGACGGCCATGTCGCCGATCATGATCGCGGTCGCCATGCCGGGTCAGAGCGCGTTCGAAGGCCGCCCGGCGCACATCCGCCGGCAAGCTGTCGGCGGCGTCCAGAATCAAGGCTTCCGTGCGCTGTTCAAGCCGCGCCCGCGCCTCCCGCGCCTCGCGCAAGGCCTGGGCGGCGGCGTCCGGGTCAAACGGATCGGAAGTCAGAACCATACGCACGGCGCGACGCTTCTCCCCCAAATCACGCATCAGGGCGAACACCTCTTCGCGTGAGCCTTCCATCTGTTCAAACATGGACCTGCGATACTCGTCCGGTAGCGCACGGAAAAACCTGCGCGGTTCAAAGCCTCGCATGCGGGCCACATCCGAAGCGTCAGCGCGGATGGAGGTGCGCGCCGCGCCGTCATCGCTTAGCCAGCGATGCGCGCCCGCCCCGATCAACACCCCGTTCACAAGAACGGAGACCAGCAGCAGGGCGATCCAGATATTGATCCGGCTCATGAGGCGTCCTCAAACAGGGTTTGCGTCTCTGACAGGACAGAGAACGCGTTGGCGTACATGACATCGTCTTCGGGCTGGGCGTTCATCTGGGCGCCGGTCCATCCCGCGCCCGCTCCGAACATCAGCGCGATGGCGGCTGCAATCCCGGCCCAGCGCGGCGGCGCATAGGCGCGGCGCAGGCCGGAGGCCGTGATCGTCTCAAACAGCGCGGACGCAGGCGGCGCGGCGACGTCCAGATCAAGAAGCTGATCGAGCGCGGACGCCTCTTCCAGGCACGCCTGCGCGAAGTCGGGCTCAGCGTCGCAGAACATGCGGGCCGCAGCTTGCACCTCGCGGGGCCAGCGCTCCAGCGTTCCGCCATAGGCGTCAGCAAGCTCTGCAAACCGGTCCGGGGTCATACTTGTGTCTGTGCTCATAGCTCTCTTCCCGATCCGTGTAAGCCCGCAGCGTCCTTGATCAGCTCGTCGCGATCTCGCGCCAATGTCTTTTTCAAAGCTCTGCGGGCGCGCGCCAGCAGGGATTCCATCGCCTCGACGCTGACGTCCATGATCAGGGCGGCCTCGATATTGGTCCGTTCCTGAAAATGGCACAATTCCAGAGCCAGTTTCTGACGCTCCGGCAAGGCCCCGACGGCAGCCCGAACCCGGCTCAAGGCGTCCTCACCCGTCAGTCGGGCATCAGCGCTGACAGCGTCATCAACCTGTTCTGGCGCATCGTCGCTGATCTGGCTCTCACGCTTTTTTCGCAACCGGTCATAGCTCGCATTCATGGCGATCCGGGTCACCCAGGTTTCAAGCCGGGCGCGCTCGGGATCATAGAGCGCGATCTTGCGCCAGACCTTCAAGAAGGTCTCCTGCGCGACGTCCTCCGCCTCAGCCCGATCGCCCAGCAAGCGCGCCGCCACGGCATGCACCCTGGGCAGGCAACGTTGGGTCAACGCCCGAATTGCGGCGGCGTCGCCTTGTGCGACGCCCTGGGCCAAAGCCGCATCAGCCGCGCGCGCCTCCTCGCCTCCGCCCGTCCGGCGGGGGGGACCTTCAATCACTTTCAGGGCAGGGCGGGACACGCGCGCGGCTTTCTCGACTGGACGACTAGTCGCGCCACCAGGGTGCACGACGTTCTTCTCGCCGTTCCGCCCGGTCTTGCATATGCGCGTCCAGTTCATCAGGCGTAATGGCGCCATCCGAGTTTGCGTCCAGTCGATCAAACATCGCCTGAGGGCGCGTCATGAATTCCTCGCGCGAGATGCGGCCATCGTCATCCAGGTCCGCGCCATGCATCATACCTTCGTGGCCACCACCACGCCCTTCCCGTCGGCGGGGGCGGTCTTCACGCAACGCCATCATCCGCTGACGCATGGGAGAGGCGTCCGCCTGATCCAGGAAGCCGTCCGAATTGCGGTCCCGGAATGCAAACTCTTCAGTCTGCAATTGTTCAATTTCCGCGCGAGTGACAGTGTTGTCGCCGTTCAGGTCCGCCGCTTGCAGCATCATCATGCCGCGCATGCCATGCCCCCCGGAACCCCGCCCATGGCGTCCGCGCTCATGATGCTCGGCGCCCCGCGCGCCCGGACCGTCATACCCCATGGGTTGAGCCAGGGCCGCGCCAGATCCCAGAACCAGCACTGCGGCTGCGGCGCTCATCAATCTCTTCATCGTACCAATCTCCTGTGTCGATGCGGGGCTTGTTCTCTCCCTCGCTGATACCTGTGGTACGCATGGCATGGCTTTATTCCGTCGCGGCGAATGTCACCTCGCCGATATAACGCTCGAAGAGAGTGCGCACGCGCGCTGCGGCGATGTTCAGCGCATCCGCCGTGCAGTCCAGATCATCGCAATGCGCCGCCTGACACAAGCGTAGAGCAAAAGGCTCGCTCGCCTTATCCGGGTCAAAGTCAGCGCCGTGAGCGGCGCGCAGGATCTGGGTCAGGTCAGCGTACAGCTCATGGGCGGTTTTGAGCGTTTCACCGTCTTCATCGCGCAACCAGCCGGCCTCCACCAGCCGATCCAACGCGCCCTGGGTGTCAGCGCCCAGCCGCTCGCCCAGCACCAGCTGGCCGATCTGGGCGATGAACTCGATATCGATCAGCCCGCCTGCGCGCAGCTTGGTGTCCCACGGAGAGCGGGCTGGCCGATCACGCTCCAGTCGGGCGCGCATGTCGGCGGCGTCGCTTTTCAGCCTGTCTGGCGGGCCCGCCGCCTTGATGACGTTCGTGACGGCGCGATCCAGCCGCGCCGCCAGACCGCCTTCGACGACCATGCGGCTACGGGTCAGCGCCATGCGCTCCCAGGTCCAGGCTTCAGACGTCTGATAATACTCTTCAAAGCGGGACAGGCTGACCGCCGCGGGCCCAGCCGAGCCCGAAGGCCGCAAGGCCAGATCCACGTCATACAGCTCACCCTCCTCGGTAGGCGCAGAGAGTGCGGAGACAAGCCGCTGGGTGAAACGGATGAACCAGGTTTGCGCGCCCAGCGGACGCGGCCCGTCTGACGCTTCAGCGGTTGGCTCGAACACCAGCATGATATCAAGATCAGACGTCGCCGACAGCTCTCGCCCGCCCAGCTTGCCCAGCCCCAGCACCGCCCAGTCGCCGGGCGGCGGGCCGTGACGCTGGCTCATTTGCGATAGCGCCGCCTGCGCCATCGCCCCCAAAGACGCATCCGCCAGATCGGCATAAGCCTGACCGGCGTCCTGCGCCCGCGCCCGCCCCAGAAGGAGCTGACCGCCGATCCGCAGCTTCTCTTCACGCGCCAGCCGTCGGGCCGCGTTCAGCGCCTGCTCGTAATCGAGCCCCTCCAGCCCTGAAAACCGCTCAATGCGGTAGGCGGGCGGGTCCTCGCTCAAAGGCCGGGCGAAAGCCGGGTCGAGCAGGCTGTCCATAAGCGCAGGTCGCCGCGCCAGGACCTCTGCAAGGCGTGGCGCCAGCCCCAGCATGGCGATCAGCTCCCGTGCAAGCTCGGGCTGGTTGACCAGCAATGACAGCGGCTGCACCCCGCTGGGTAGCCCTTCAAAGAATGTCGAGAACCGGGTGAAGGCGGCGTCGGGATCGCCGGTGGCCGCCAGCGCCTCGATCAGGCGCGGCGCAAACCGCGAGAACAAGCGCCGGGCGCGTTCGGTGCGCGCCGCGCGCGCCCGCCCCGCCGCCCAGCCGGCCAGCCGCTCCCACACCCGGTCGGGCTGAGAAAAACCAAGCCGGTCCAAAGTCTCGACCGTGTCCGGCGTCGGCTCGACTCCGGTCAGGACCAGACTGCCCGCCTCCGTCGCAAGGCTGTCGCCATCATCAAACTGAGCGGAGAAGGCCGTATGCACGGCGCCGAACAGCGCGGTCATGCGCGCGTCAAACTCTGACAGATCATCCGTGCCCGACAGCGCCGCTACAGCGCGCCGCGTCTCGGCCTGTATCGGCAGAGTCTGGGTCTGTTCGTCTTCGAGCATCTGGATGCGGTGCTCCACATCGCGCAGCGCCCCATAATAGACGATCAGGGCGTCCGCCTCGTCAGCGTCCATCAGATCATGGGCGGCGAGCGCCGATAAAGCATCCACCGTGGCGGGCGCGCGCACGGCGGGCATGCGCCCGCCGAACACCAGCTGCAGGCACTGGGCGTAGAACTCGATCTCGCGAATGCCGCCACGTCCCAGCTTCACGTCATGCCCCGCCGCGCGCACTTCGGCGCGCTTTCCCACGGCCTGGATCTGCTTGGCGATGGAGCGAATATCCTCGACCGCGGCGAAATCCATGGTCCGTCGCCAGATGAAGGGGGTGAGGTCTTTCAAGAACCCCTCGCCCGCGGCCCGGTCGCCGGCGCAGACCCGTGCCTTGGCGTAGGCCGCCCGCTCCCAGTTCTGACCCAGCGCTTCAAAATAATAGCGCGCCATGTCCGCACTGACCGCCACCGGCGTTGAGCCCGGATCGGGGCGCAGCCGCAGATCGACGCGGAAGACATACCCGTCCGCGGTGACGTCCTGCATGATCGCGCTGAGCTTCTGGGCGATGCGCGAGAACAGTTTCAGCGGGTCCTTACCCTCCGGCGCGGTGATGATCTCGGGCTCATAGGCGATCACAAGATCAATGTCGGAGGAGAAGTTCAGGCTGCGCGTGCCATGCTTGCCCAGGGTCAGCACGAAATAGCCCGGCAGCGGGTTGAGCGGATCGCTGACCGCGACGCCATAACTGCGCGCGGCTGAGGCGAGGCTCGCCTGCACAGCGGCGTCGGCGAAGTCCGTCAGCGCGCCCATCACTTGCTTCAGGCTGAACGCGCCCGACAGATCCGCCAGCGCCGTGACCAGATGCAGATCAAGCTTGGCCCGGCGCAACACCGCCCTCACCTCGGCTTCGTCTTCAAGCGCTGCGGCATCGCGCGCGGTCTCGCACAAGCGCTCGATCAGGGTTTCAGGAGGGGTCGTGGCGAGCTGGCGCAGCGTGTCAGGCCGCCGCGCCGCCGTGCGCGCCAGATAGGGCGCGGCAGCGAACACGCTGTCGAGGAAATCCGCCGCCTCGCCCCAGGCGTCAAACGCCGCCGCGCCGATCCGCTCTCGCGCGCGCCGGGTGCGGTCGGGCGCGACATTAGGCAAGGTCTTGGTGAGGCGGTCTATGAGGGGCGCGGTCATGTAGGGAAAATGAGGCGCGCCGCAGTTTAGGGCAAGCGCTCGAGGTTAGGCCTTCCGCTTCGGAAAGGTCAGAGCGATCCTGAGGCCGGGGCCGGAGCCGTCCACGGCGCCGGGGCCGTCATCAAGACTCAGCACGCCGCCATGCACTTCCGCGATGGCGTTCACCAGCGACAGGCCCAGCCCGACGCCGGGTTGATTGCGGGAGCGATCGAGACGCACAAAGCGCTCCAGCACCCGCTCGCGGTCTTCCGCAGGTATGCCGGGGCCGGTGTCAGTGACGGAGATTTCGACCCGCCCCTCGCCGGTCTTGCGGCCGCGCAGCGCAATGGCGCCGCCATCAGGCGTATATTTGATGGCGTTATCGATCAGGTTCGCCATGGACTGGGCGATCAGCTCGCGATCCCCCATCACGGTCAGACCGGGCTCGCATTCGCATTTGAAATCGGTGCCCGCATCTTCGCACACCGGCTCGTAAAGCTCGCACATGTCTTCCATGAGCACGCTGAGATCGACCGGGTCGAAGGCGCGGCGGCGCTCGCCGGTCTGAAGCCGCGAGAGCGACAGAACGGCGTTGAAGGTCTTCAGAAGTTCATCTACATCGCTGACGGCCTGGATCAGCGCCGCTTCGCGCGCCTCCACATCGCCTTCCTCCACCAGCGCGGATTCAATGCGGCCGCGCATGCGGGTCAGCGGCAGGCGCAGATCGTGGGCGATGGAATCGCCCGCCGTGCGCATGCGGTGCATCAGATTTTCCAGCCGGTCGAGCATGTCGTTGAAATTTTGCGACAGCTCATCGAGCTCATCACCGGAATAGGTCCGCGGGGCGCGGGTTTCGAGCCGCCCGGTCATCACGGCGCGCGCGGCGGCGTTGATGCCGTCCAGGCGCCGGGCGAACCGCCGGCTGACCACGGCGCCGGACACGATCCCCAGCGCCAGCGACAGCCCCGAAGCGATCAGAACCGAATTGAGGGTGTTGGCGACGAAGCGGCTTTCTTCTTCCACGTCGAGGCCGACAAAGAGCTGATACCCGTCGCCCAGCTCGACGATCTGGCCGCGGGCGTCGCGGCCTTCCTCGGCGCGGTCGTTCACCCCTTCCACGGGCTGACGGTCATAGGTGAAGCGCACCCGCCCTTGCGGATCAGTGGGCGCTTCGGGCAGGCCGTAGATATTGCCCACCAGCTGCTGGCCGTTGGGATCGAGCAGCATGTAGAAGAATTCGCCGCCGCCCACGGACCGTTGCACCAGATAGCGATAGGCGCCCTGATAGCCGCGCTCTTGATAGAGCTGCTGGATCTCGGCGACCTCGGCGGACACCGACGCATCCGCCCGGCGCAAGGCCGCGCTCACTGACGCCGCATAGACCAGCGCCAGGATGACAAAGCTCGACAACGCAAAAAGCGCCGCGGACAGCAGCGTCAGGCGAAAGGCGGTCGTCCGCAGGAATGCGGGCGCCCGCCAGCCTTTATTGAGCTTGATAGTCAGTGTTCGTCCGCCTGTCTGTCTCAGCTCGACAGACGATAGCCTGCTCCGCGCACGGTGTGCAGCATCGAGGTGTCAAAAGGCTTGTCGATTTTCGACCGCAGACGAGAAATGTGCACGTCGATGACATTGGTCTGAGGGTCGAAATGATAGTCCCAGACCTTTTCGAGCAGCATGGTGCGGGTCACGACCTGGTCGGCGTGACGCATCAGAAATTCCAAGAGACGAAACTCACGCGGTTGAAGCTGGATCGCTTCCTCGCCGCGCTTTACGGTGCGCGCCAGCAGGTCCATCTCCAGATCACCCACCTGAAGCCGGGTCTTCAACGCGTCAGGATCGCGGCGGCGCGCCAAGGCGTCCACACGCGCTTTCAGTTCTGAGGGCGCGTAGGGTTTGACCAGATAATCATCGCCGCCCGCCGTCAGGCCCGCCACGCGATCATCCACTTCACCCATGGCCGACAAGACCAGCGCCGGCGTCTTGTCGCCTTCCTCGCGCAGGATGGAGATCATCGACAATCCATCGCGGCGCGGCATCATCCGGTCCACGATCAGCACGTCAAACGCGCCGTCACGCGCCATGGCCAGGCCATCCTCGCCATCATGGGCCGCATCGACCACATGGCCGGATTCGCGCAACATCTTGGCGATGTTACCCGCGACCTCGCGGTCGTCTTCCACGATCAGAATTCGCATGTCTCACTCTCCCGAACCAGATCAGGCGCCGGGCTTCCCGACCCGGCGCCTGTTGTTGTTATTATTCTTCTTCGGTCTCGTCAGACGGCATCTCGAGGGCGGCGTAACGCCGCTGACCGTTCTGGGAGACCACAAAAACCAGAAGCGCCCGACGATCACGCGCCCGCGCGTCTTCGACAGCCGCTTCAAAATCGGACAGACCGACCAGATCGCGTCCGCCTGCTTCCAGGATCACGTCGCCGGGACGCAAACCCTTTTCCGCCGCTTCAGAGCCCGGGCGCACGCCCTGAACCAGAAGGCCGCGGCCCTCGAGCTCCAGCTGCTCGGATTCGGCTTCGGTCGGGGCGCTCAGCGCCAGACCAAACTGGGCCGCAGCGCCCGCTTCACGTTGCGCGCGTTCTTGCGGGGCGGCGCTTTCCGGGCGCTCGGTCAACTCGACGCGTATGGTGCGCTCGCGCTCATCGCGCAAAATGCGGAAGGCCACACGTTCGCCCGGCGCAAAGGCGCCGACGACACGCGTCAGCTCACGCGGATCGTCCACCGCTTCGCCATTGATCTGCAAAATGATGTCGCCGTTCTCAAGACCGGCGGCTTGCGCCGGCGTGTCATCGAGCACCTGATTGATCAAAACGCCTTCCAGATCGGCGTCCAGGCCCATGGCGTCCTTGAGATCAGCGGTCAGAACCGCCGGGGAGATGCCCAGATAACCGCGGCGCACTTCGCCATTTTCAATCAGCTGATCAATGACGGTTGCGGCGAGGTCTGAAGGAATGGCGAAACCAATGCCCACATTGCCGCCGGTCGGGCTGATAATGGCGGAGTTCACGCCCACGACCTGACCGTCAAGATCAAAGGCCGGACCGCCCGAATTGCCCCGGTTGATCGGCGCGTCGATCTGCAGGAAATCGGTATAGGCTTGGCTGGCGCCCATCTGACGCCCGGTGGCGGAGATGATGCCCGCCGTCGCAGTGCCGCCCAGACCGAACGGATTGCCGACCGCGACAACCCAGTCGCCCACGCGGATTTCCAGATCACGGTCCAGCTCCACAAAGGCGAAGGGCTCGTCTTCTTCCTCAACACGCAGCAAGGCCAGATCAGTCGGCACATCGGTGCCCACCACTTCTGCGACCAGAGACCGGCCATCGGTCAGCACGACGCGAATGGTGTCCGCGCCGTCAATCACATGGTTGTTGGTGACCACATAGCCGTCTGCGGAGATGAAAAAGCCCGAGCCTTGCGCGCGGCGTTCGCGCGGCTGATCGGGCATGCCGCCAAAGCGCTCGAAGAATTCGCGAAACTGCGGCGGCAGCTGGGACATGTCCGGCGCGTCGCCCGCATCCACGCTGCCCTCTGCCTCAATGGAGACCACCGCCGGACTGACCCGTTCGATCAGGCTGGCGAAGCTCATCGGGGCGCCGTTGGGCGCACCATAAGTATAGGCGGACGGCGCCTCCTGGGCGCTGACGACCGCCGTCGTGGCGGCGCCCAGCGACAAAGCGGCGACAGTGGCGGACAGGATCAAACGTTTGGTGAGTTTCATGGCAGACAATCACAGTCCTTTACGCGTGTCAGAACCGGCATGCGCCGATCCATAGGAACAAGAATTTGATGACAGGGTGCGGCTGACCAGACCATTACGGCAACCTTACGGTTCCGTAATTTTTCAGCGGGCAAGCTCAGGCGCCTGATTTATAGCGACTTTCAACCTGAGCGCCGCGCTCCAGCGTCCGGTGAACCGGGCATTTGTTCGCGATTTCCAGGAGTTTCAGTTGCAGGGCCTCATCCTTGAGCCCCTGCACAACGATCTCGCGTTCAAACAGATCGGCGGGCCCGTCAGACTTCACCTTGCTGTGCCGCACCCGGGTGCAAATGCGGCCCAGCTCGATTTTTTTGTGGTTGGCGTACATCCGCAAGGTCATCGTGGTGCAGGCCGCAAGCGCGGCGGACAGCATGTCATAGGGCGCAGGGCCGCCATTCAGGCCGCCCATCGCCTCAGGCTCATCGACGATAAAGGTATGGTCGCCGGTCACGGCCCAGCTGTGAAACCCACCCAGGCCCGTCTCTTCCACCACCGCCGTTTCATCGCCTGAAAGGCGCGGCGGCGTGCTGACCTTGGCCGGCGGCGCATAACGGCTGGCCCATCCGGCGATCATGTCTGCTGCGTAATTGGCGTCCGCTTCCCGGCTGAGCAGATGATCGGCGTCATCCAGGCTGACAAAGCTTTTGGGGTGCCGCGCCGCGACAAACAGACGGGTCGCGTTTTCGATGCCGACCGTTTCGTCGACCGGGGAATGCGCGATCAGCAGAGCGGCCTTCATCTGCCCGACAATATCTTCGAGTTTGTGCTCGCCGATATCGTCCAGGAATTGCTTCTTGATCGTGAAAGAGCGACCGGCCAGCGCCACTGTCGCAGAGCCATTCGCCTCGATTTCATCCACATCATCAGCCGTGAAATGGTGACGCACATGATCGGCGTCCGCTGGCGCATTGAGCGTCGCCACGGCTTTGGCTTCAGGAATTTGCGGGGTCGCTGCGATCACGGCGGCGCCGCCCAGGGAGTGCCCGATCAGAAGGCTCGGCGCCTCATACTGCTCTCGCAGAAAGTCCGCCGCCTTCACCAGATCGGCCACATTGGAGCTGAAATTGGTGTTGGCGAAATCGCCTTCAGACTGCCCCAGCCCGGTAAAGTCAAACCGTAACACCGCATAGCCATGAGTGGTCAGCCGCCGGGCGATGCGCTGAGCCGCGTGAACATCCTTGGAGCAGGAAAAGCAGTGCGCGAACAAGGCATAAGCCCGTACCGGGCCATTCGGTCGCTCCAGACGAGCGGCCAGCGTGTCGCCATAGGCGCCTTCAAACGTGATTTTTTCTGACTGCGCCATGCCTGCCTCGTTCAGCGATCCGGGTCATGAAGAGGTGGCGTCTTTCCCTGATGTGATCAAGGCGGCGCTGCTCACGATTTCGAGCGCCGCTTTCGCATGGATGTGACCAGCAGGCCGCCGCCCAGCACCAATAGCAATACCGGCGTCGCCCAAAGGATCGCGGTGCTGGAATCCACAGGCGGCCGCATCAACACCGCATAGCCGAAACGCCCCACCAGCGCTTCGCGCACCTGATCGTCATCTGCGCCCAGGGCGACCTGCTCACGCACGAACCGCCGCATGTCCTGCGCCTGACCGGCGTTTGAGTCCAAAATGGACTCCCCCGCGCAGACCATGCAGCGCACTTCGCGCATCAAAGCCTGGGCGCGAGCCTCTTCGTCTGCAGGAAGGCCCGTGGCGGCCGTTTGCGCCGCCAGCGCTGCGGCCAGGATTAGCGCTTTCATGACGACGCCTCCATCGCGGGTTGGGTTGTACGCTCAGTGCCGGGCAGCACCGACCTGGCGCGCAAACGCCCGCCGAGAGACAGCGCGCCGCCCAGGACGATGAAGATGGCGCCCAGCGAAAGCGCCCAGACCAGCGGGTGGAAGGCGATGCGGGTCTCAAAAGCGGTCGTGCCGTCTTCACGCATGCGCGCCTCTCCCACGGAGGCGTAGAGGTCGCCCGCAATAGAGGATTTGAGCGCCACTTCGCGCGTGGTCTGGTTGGCGCCGGCGTAAAAACGGCGCTCGGGCTCCATAACGCCGCCTTCGCCGTCATCAATCACGAGACGCGCCCGATCCGCCATATAGTTCGGCCCGTCCGCCCGGCGGACGCCGTCCAGCGTCAGGGTACGCCCGGCGATCTCGACGCTTTCCCCCGGCGCCAGCGCCAGATTCTGGTCGGGCGGACGCGAGGCGTCCGCCGCAGCGCCCAGCGCAATGAACCCCACCCCGGCATGAGCCAGAACCCGGCCCGTCACCATCAGTTTCTGACCCCGCGCCATAGCCACCGGCAGCGATTGGCCCAGATCCATCACGGCGCCGGAAATCGCCCAGACGCCAATGGCGCCGCCCACAATCGCCAGCGGGCTGGCGCCCGCCATCAGCAGCGCCACGATCACGGCCGCGACCGGGATCAGCATCAGCGCCGCACGCATTTGCGACACGGCGTTCTTCAACCCGCCATTGGCCCAGGGCAGGAAAGGCGCGATGGGCATCAGCAAAGCCGCGATCAACAAGAGCGGCGTCGCCGCAGCGTTGAAATACGGCGCGCCGACCGAGATGGTCGCCCCGCCCAGCATCTCCAGCAGCATGGGATACAACGTGCCCACCAGGACCACACCGGAGGTGGCGGCGAGCAGCAGGTTATTGGCGCCGATCAGCGCTTCCTTGCTGGTGGGTTCAAACCCGTCGCCCTCACCCAGCGATCCGGCCCGCAATGCGAACAGCAGGAACCCGGCCACGGCCGACACGCCCAGCATGCCCAGAATCCAGACCCCGCGTTCGGGATCGAGCGCAAAGGCGTGCACCGATGTGATCACGCCCGAACGCACCAGAAACGCGCCCAGAATGGAGAGGATATAAGCCAGTAGCGCCAGAAAGACCGTCCAGCCCGGAAACGCGCCGCGCTTCTCTGTGGCGATGGAGGAATGGATCAACGCCGCACCCAGAAGCCAGGGCATGAAGCTGGCGTTCTCGACCGGGTCCCAGAACCACCAGCCGCCCCAACCGAGCTCGTAATACGCCCAGAAAGCGCCCAGCGCGATGCCGGCCGTCAACGCCGTCCAGGCGCCCAGCGCCCAGGGGCGGATCGCCGTCGCCAGAGCCCGGCCTGGCGTTTTCTGCATCAGGCCCGCCGCCGCGATGGCGAACGCGGTCGAAAGACCGACATAGCCCACATAGAGCATGGGCGGATGAATCACGAGCAACGGGTCTTGCAGGATCGGGTTCAGCTCGGCGCCCTGAAGCGGGACCGGGGACACGCGCTCGAACGGGTTCGAGGCGAAAGCGAGAAAGCTGTAGAACAGGGTTTGCAACAGGCCCTGAAAGCTGACCGCGCGGGATCGCAATCCTAGCTCTTGCGGCCCGCGTCGGGCCAGGCCATAGCCGAACACCGTCAAGATCAGGCACCACAGCAGCATCGAACCTTCATGGCCGCCCCAGCTGGCCGCGATCTTGTAAGCAAGCGGTTTGTCGACCGATGAATTGGCCGCCACATAGGCGATCGAGAAATCAGACCGCAGAAAGCTTGCGATCAGCAGAACCATCGCTGCGCCCGCAGCCAGCATGCCGATTTCCGCAGCGGCGCGTCCGGCTTCAGCGAAGGCGCCGCGTCCACCCTGATCCGCGCCCCGCCAGGCGGTGATCATCTGAACCAGACTCGCCAGCAGCGCCAACGCAATGAGATAACGGCCGAGTTCGGCGATCATGAGGGCTGCTCCGTCTCAACGTCGCCATAGCCGCTCGCGCCGCCATAGCCGGAATGGTCACCGGTCTCTTCGTGCCACATGCCCGACTCGCGCAAGGCGGCGGCGACTTCAGGCGGCATGTAGGATTCATCATGCTTGGCGAGCACGGTGTCGGCGGTGAACTGACCTTCAGGGCTGAACGCGCCCTCGGCGACGATGCCCTGCCCCTCACGGAACAGGTCAGGCAGCGAGCCGCCATAAGCGATGCGAATTTCGCCGGCGCCGTCAGTAATGGTGAAGTTCGCGCCGCCGCGAGCAGGACGCTCTACCGATCCGTCGAGCACCAATCCGCCGACACGGACACGCTGGCCGGCTTGCGGCGGGTTTTCAGCGACCATGGCGGGCGAATAGAAAAACACCATGGCGTCACGCATTGCGGTCATCGCCAGCGCCGCCGCCCCCACCAGAACCACGCCGGCTGCGAGGGTGATCATCAATCGTCGCTGGGCTTTTCTCATCCGTCGTTCTCCTCACGAGAAAATGCGCTTTGCATGGCTGAAATCAGGACCAGCGCGCCAGGATTGTTCTCAAACCGGGCCCGCGCACGTTCCAGCGCTTCCGCGCCCGCCTCGGGCTCGTCTTGCATCCAGCGCGCACGCGCCAGCGTCAACCACCCTGACAGGTCATCAGGATTCTCTTCCAGCCGCATCTCAAGCCGGTCCACCATCATGTTCGCCAGATCTTCAGGCGCTGCGCCTGCCGCGATGGCGTCCGCAAAGGGCGCAGCGCCGCCAGAGCCCGGTCCCCCCTGAGGCCGAGACAGAAGATCGGCGGCGCGGGCTGCGATGGCGGCGCGGAACGGATCGCCTGCATCCAGACGCGCAATGATGTCTGACCAGACCCGGGCCGCTTCATTGCGGTCCTCACGAGCGTAATAGGCTGCGCCCAAGAAGAAGGGAGGCTCGGGCAATGTCGGGTCAAGCGCGTAAGCCGCATCAAAGGCGCGTTCGGCTTCGGGCGTGACCTGACCGTCATTGAGCACCACCAGCGCCTGGCCAAGATCAGAGAGAATGCGGGGATCCTCTTCAATTTGCAGCGCCCGCGTGAAAAACGTCACCGCTTCCAGCTCGCGTTCGGTGCGCGCCAGAAACCGGCCCAGCAAGGTCAGCGCCTGAAGATCATCGCGATCTTCTCGCAAAATCGCCCGCAAACGCGCTTCCTGTTCATCGGGCGTCAGCTGTGTGGGGTCCGTCGCATTCAAGCGCGCAGCGACTTCGCTATAGGGCGCTCCGGGCGTTTCGGGTTCGCCATTGATGAAATAAAGCCCCAGCGCCCCCAAAAGCACGACAGGTACCGCCGCCAGAGCGAGGATTCGATTGCTCCCCTCGGTCCCGGACGCGTTGAAAAACGGCATGGCGAGGCGCCAGGCCGCAAGCGCGCCGATCAGGGCGCTGATCAGAATGAAACCGATCATGCGACGCCTCGCCGGAAGGTCAGCAGAAGATTGTTGGACGGCATTTCAACGCGCTCAACCCTGACATACCCATGTTCGCCCGCCAGGGCGTCCACATCCGCCAGCGGCCGGACGCCCCATCGCGGGTCGCGCTGTTTCAAGCTGGCGTCGAAGTCGAGATTGGAGGGGGCGGTCGCCTCCCCTTCCTGGTAAGGCCCGTACAGATAAAGCGCGCCCGCGTCCGACAAAAGGTGTGCGGCGCCAGAGAAAAGCCCACGCGCGGCGTCCCAGGGCGCAATATGGATCATGTTGGCGCAATAGATGGCGTCCACAGTCTCGAGCCTGTCCCACCAGCCGGTGGCGCAAACATCAAGGGCCAGCGCAGGCTGCATCCGGCCATCAGCGTCTTCGGCCCAGGCGTCAGCGCTGGCGCGCGATTGCGGATCCGGGTCGCTTGGCGTCCAGCTCAGATCGGGGCGGTGGGTCACCAGGGCCAGAGCATGTTCGCCCGTGCCGCTGGCGATCTCGAGAACACGCGCGCCCTGAGGCAAGCGTGCGCTAAGCGCTGTCATGATCGGACCACGATTGCGTGCGGCGCTCGGCGAGCTCAAGCGCGCGCCAACCTGGCCACGATCTTCCAATGCGATGGGAGCAGTTTTATCGGTCATGCAGGGGTAGATAGACTGTCCCCCGCCCGCTTTGAAGGCGCATTAGGCCGCTTGGGCTGCGGCGGCTCGGCGCAGGAGGACTTCACCGACCGATCTCATGCCCAGAATATCCAGAATACGCGTGACTTCGCGCAGCCTTACCAGGTCCGCTTCTTCGTCATCAGAGACATTGCGCCGCAGTCTGGCGAGAATGCCTTCACCCAGTTTTTCAGTGGCGTCCTTGAACTCTTCCAACAACAAGGCGTGAGCATTGCCCACCGCCGCGCGCGCGGCGTCGTCTTTCACGCGATACAGGAACGCACATACAGCTTCCGCTTCGTCAAAGGCGGGCTCACCAGGGTGCGGAATGTCCTTATAGCGACGCCTCGGGCCTGTCTCGGGCAAGGCCCGTTCGAACAGACGTCGGGCTTCTTCATGAATACGCTCCATCTGCTGGCTGGCGGCGTTTCTCAATTCAAAAAGCCGCCTCCCCCAGGCGCCGTCCTTGCGAATGCCGATTTCGCGGGTCATGCCGACAGTCACGGCAGCAAATTGCGTCACCGCTTTCACGGCGCTCTCCACCGCCTCAGGAGTCCGAGGCGCGGATTGAAATCCTTTCAGATGAAACTCTGCATCGCCGAGCAGGGCGTCGCCAATACTGGACATGTCCGTATGGGTCAGCAGGAAATCGTCTTCCCGCCGGGCAATCCGCTCGAAAACACGCAGCATGCGCCAAGGCTTGTAGACCTTGGCCATAATCATCAAGAGCACCCAGACGCCGGATTCAGGTTTTTCCTCAATGGCTTGCTCATAGCGATCTCGCAACTCCGCACAAACCTCATCCCCCATTTCCTCGATCTCGTCGGGCAGACCGTCCAAGGCGTCACGCAAGGCCGGGATGCTGTTGAGCATGCCAGCAATGTTTCGCACTTCGTCAAAACGGGTCACGCCCAATTGCTGGCGCAGGCGCTTGCTTTCCCTCGGCTCATGTTCAAGTTCGTCCAGCGTCTTCAGCATCGCGGCGGCGACGCGCGCGCGTGTTTCATCCAAGGGCTCATCGACTGGCTTGTCCGTAAATGACGACGCAGCGTCCATGGCGGCCTTCGCCGCTTCGGGGTCCAGATCGCTGATCCAGTTCCACAACGGCACCAGCAGACTTTCGGGGATCAGCGCCTTTGAAGGCTCGACGATCGTGCTGTCGCCGATGACATCCTGCAAGGGCAGGAAGAAGAGCCGACTGGCGGCGCCGTCAGCGCCATATCGGCAGAATTCAAGCATGCGCGCCATGCCCGGATCAATTTCCTGCGCAAGGTCGACAAGACCTTCCACCCGCTCCACAGGCATGTGGGCAAGCAGAATAGATAATTTCTCGACTTTCCCCGCGGAGAGCGGCCCCATGTCATCACCAAGGCAAAAACTGTGACTGCAGAAATAACTGAACGCGGTTAATGTCAGCTTTCCAGAAGCGCTGGCAACCACAAACACGCCTTGAGCCCGCCCATGTTGGACCTTTCGAGCTCTAGCGCGCCGTCATAAGCACGCGCCAGGTCCGCCACAATGGCCAGGCCAAGCCCGGTTCCGGGCGCCTGTTCATCCAGGCGCACGCCGCGCGCCAGCACGGTCTGGCTTTGCTCAGGCGTCAGTCCGGGACCGTCATCCTCAACACAGAGATAGAGCTGGCCGTCACGAACGCTGGCGATGATGCTGACCTTGCTGGCGGCCCATTTGCAGGCATTGTCGATCAGATTGCCGAGCAATTCCTCAAGGTCCTGCTTCTCGCCGCGAAAGACGATTCTGCCCTCGCAGCGCCAGTCCAGCGCAATCCCTTGCCGCCCGTAGATTTTCTGCAAGGTGCGGCCCAGATCGTCGAGCGTGCGCTCCACAGGCGCCCGCGCGCCGATCGTGCGCGCATGAGCGGCGGCGCGTGCACGCCGCAGATGGTGCTCCACCTGCTCAGACATCAGCCGCGTCTGCCGGTCCACCTGTCGGGCGAGCACCCCGTCCTGATCGCGCGCCTCGTTTGACAACACAGTGATCGGGGTTTTCAGCGCATGCGCCAGATTGCCCACATGGGTCCGCGCGCGCTCCACCACTTCCTGGGAATGGTCGAGCAGCTTGTTCAGCTCTCCGCCCAGCGCGATTAGCTCGGCGGGATAAATGCCGCTGACACGTTCGCTGCGCCCGTCGCGCACATCGGCCACGGCGCGTCCCATACGCAAGACAGGCGCGAGGCCTACTCGAACCTGCACGAAAACGCCGACCCCAAGCGCGACGGCGAACAGGAGAAACAATCCCGCCGAAGCCAGGCCGAAGCGCATGATGCGCGCATTCGCGGGCCTTTGGTCTTCAGCGGCGATTACAAGCAAAGGGGCTTGCACGTCGTCGATCAAAATAGCCCGGATCACCAGACGCAACGGCTCGCCATCAGGCCCCTTGCTCGCGGCGCTGACCGGACGACCAGGATTTGCGAGCGCTTCGGCGCGAGCCTTATCCGGCGCCATCAGCAACGCATCCGCCAGAGACTGCGAGCGCAAGGGCTCCACATCAGTTGCAGCGTCCAGCGACACCTGCCAGTAGCGCCCTGAAAATGTCTGGGAGAACCGTGGGTCAATCAGGTCTTCGTCGAGACGCAGGCTGAGCGAGTCACTGACCTCAACATAGGCGATCAGCGCGTCCGCCACGCCGGACAACCGGTCCTCAAGGTCGCTCAGAACTGTCTGGCGAAATAATGCCGTCAGCGACACCGCGCCCAGCACCAGAAGCACAAGCGCCCAGCCCAGCGCCGTCAGAACCAGACGACGCACCATGGAGCCCTGGGTGACAAGGCGCGGCGCTGAAGCGTCTTCGCTCACTCAGCCGCCGAGCTCTTCGCCTCGCCGGGGTCCACCAGCCGGTAGCCCAGCCCACGCACGGTTTCGATGCGATTGGAGCCGATCTTCTTGCGAAGGCGACCGACGAACACTTCGATCGTGTTGGAATCGCGGTCGAAATCCTGATCGTAGATATGCTCCACAAGCTCTGTGCGGGAGATCACACGGTCACGGTGGTGCATCAGATAGCTCAGCATCCGAAACTCGTGCGAGGTGAGCTTGATGAGTTGATCGCCCAGGAAGACCCGCGACCCGCGCGTATCAAGGCTCAGATCGCCGCACATCAGGGTGGAGGTGGCATGGCCTGCAGCCCGGCGGGTCAGCGCGCGCAGGCGCGCCAGCAATTCCTCCGGATGGAAGGGCTTGGTGAGATAATCATCCGCCCCCGCGTCAAACCCGGCCACTTTCTCGCTCCAGCGATCTCGGGCCGTCAGGATCAGCACCGGTGACGCCATGCCCGCCTCGCGCCATCGCTCCAGCACCGTCACGCCATCAAGCTTGGGCAGGCCCAGATCAAGCACAATAGCGTCATAGGGCTCGGTCTCGCCCAGAAACAGGCCGTCTTCGCCATCCGCTGCGGTATCCACCGCATAGCCGGAATGGGTCAGCACATCAGCCAGTTGCCGACGCAGGTCAGGATCGTCTTCAACGATAAGCGCTCGCATGTCTGCCTCCTCCCGTTATCGGCGCACACGGCCTGATCGCGCATCCACACGCACATCAAGCCGCCTGCCCTCACGGGTCAGTATCCGGATCATGTAATAGGGGTTCTCACCATTCACGAGCCGGCCGGACAAAACCTCGGCGCCCGGATAAGCCTGACGCACGGCGGAGACCGCCACCGACATGGGCACGATGGCTTGCGCCTCGCTATAGGCCTGATCCTTATGGACCGCAGCATGGGCGGGCGCCCCCATCAGGGAAGCCGCGCAAACAAGCGTCAGGAGAAGTGTGAGAATTCGTGTCATGACATGCTTAATGACGGATCCGGGCTGAACGCACGCTGAACGGTATTCAGAAACGTGCATGAGAGAGACATCATGACCTGAAACGCTTTCGCGGATGATAATCCGTCGGAGGCGTCCAGTCCTCGATAAAGGCTTCAAGGTCAGGGTCGTTCAGCGGCACGTCGATGACCAGACGGATGATCTGGTCGCCGCGCTCGCCCTCTCCCTTGGGCGCGCCCTTGCCGCGCAGCCGCAACTGGGCGCCTGAATTGGCGCCCGCAGGCACGCGGACCTCGACCATGCCGTCGATTGTGGGCGCCCGCACGGCGCCGCCGAACAACGCTTCTTTCAGGGAAATCGGCAGATCGAGCCGGATGTTGTCGCCCTCGCGACGGAACCAGGGATGCTCCTGGATCACGATCTCGATCAGCGCATCCCCCGCCGGGCCGCCATCGCGACCGGGATGGCCCTGGCCGCGCAGGCGCAGCACCTTGCCGCTCTCCACGCCTGCCGGGACCCCCACTTCCAGGGACTTGCCATTGGATAGCGTAACGCGCTTTTTCGCGCCGCGCATGGCGTCTTCAAAGCTGACATTCAGGCGCGCCTTGATTTCTGCGCCGCGCATGGGCTGCCCGCGGGAACGGGAGGCGCCAAAATCGGTGAACAGATCAGAGAACATATCGCCCAGATCCTCGAACCGGCCGCTGGGACCACGCTCGCCAGGGGCGCCGCCGGGGCGCGAGCGGAAATGATAGGCCGGGCGTTCCTGCCCCGCCGCATCAATCTCGCCCTGGTCAAACCGGGCGCGCTGTTCAGGGTCTGACAACAGCTTGAAGGCCTGGGTGACCTGCTTGAACTTGTCTTCGGACACCTTGTCATTCGGACGTGCGTCAGGGTGCAAAGCCTTCGCCAGCTTGCGGTAGGCGCGCCGGATCTCGTCGGCGCTCGCAGTGCGGGACACGCCCAGAATCGCATAGGGGTCAGTCATCATGGCCGTTGTGATAGCAGTCTCTTGCAAGTCGGGCGAGCACCGGGCCGCACCCGTACGGGTCACATCTGTGCGTTCCGCCTCAGACCTGCAAGACCGACGCCAGCCCAGCGCCATACCGCTCCGACACTTGCCGGACGCTGAAGCTGCAACCGCTCAGATCCGCCGGCAGCTCGGACAGGGAGAGAACAAGTTGCGGCGAAGCCGTCGACCAACGCGCGATGACAGCGCCGTTCAGGTCACGCAACTCCACCTCATAGGCTTCCCACGCCTCGCCCAGCGGCACGTCCACCCCCTGCCAGCGGTCCCCGCCGATCCGTGTGCGACGAATCCAGTTCAGCGTCAGGTCCGCCCCGCTCAGCGTCACTTTGAGATGAACCGGTGCGAGCGGACGCAAATCACGCGCTTGATAAACCGCCTGCAGCTGGCGGGCGCGACCATCGCTGCGCCGGGCGCCTTGGGGGACGGCGATGACAGACAGCGCCGCATCGCGTTCCGCATCGGTCACCGGCAACACGCCCAGCGCGCCATCAAGCCTCACCACGCTGGCGCCTGCCGGGGCGCCAGGCGCGGGAGAGCCGCCCAGGCCGCGCAACAAGCCTGTCAGGCGCCAGGCGCCGTCCTGTTCGAGCGCTGCGGTTTCAAACGCCAGAACTTCCCAGCCGTCTGGCGTTTCAACCGCGATCTGGTTGGCGCCCGCCAGAACCGACAGACGCGAGCGGCTTTCAAAGGCGCCGTCATAGAGCCGGACCCGCATCTCTGCATCCAGACGCCAACGTCCTTCGGGACCCGCGGGAAGCTCAGCCAGCAAGACGCCGGTCTGCGCAGGCGCGTTTATGCGTGATCGGACCTGCGCGCTCTCCAGATCCGCGCCGGCATACAATTGCACCGCTCCCGCCCAGGGCTGGCTCCACGCCGCCGCCAGAAAGCCATTGCGCGGCGCGTCTTCATCCGGGCCGAGGGGCAGGTCCAGCAAACGCACAAGCGGGCGTCCCGCCGCGACCGGCGCCGCAGGGATTTGCGGTTCCGGCCCGGCCACCGGCGCCAGCCCGCCCAGCGCCGGGCCGAGCTGAGCTGTGCGCGACGCGATCCCCTCCAGCGCATCCAGCCGCCAGAGCGGGCTGTCGCCTTCACGCATCTGCACCGGATCACCCGCTTCAAGTCGGGCCATTGAGGGCGGCAGGGCTGCGCTCAGGCTCTCCCCTTGCGTCCGGGCGCGCGCCAAAAGATCACGCGCCCAGCCCTGCGCCAGACCACGATCGGCCAGGATCGGCGCCTGAATTGAGATCAGACCCTCGGTCACATGATCCAACCCGCGCGCGCTGACAGCGGCGGGGGCATAGTCGCCTTCATCGCCAATAATGACGAGCTGCGCATCGGCGGGCGCGTCTTCCAGCGGCGCGCGGGTATAGACGGCGCCGTCCGCCCCTTCGGGCAATTGATCAACCTCCAGCATGACCGGCGCGCTGACGGGAGACAGCGGCAGACAGGCCGCGCCTCGGCTTTGATCCACCAGCGTAAAGCCGAACACCGCGCCCAGGCTGGCGATCACATCGCGCGCCCGTTGCGGACGATTGATCACATAGCCCGCCAGCACGCCGTCGATCTGGCGCGTGTCCAGCGCGTCCAGCCCGGCGCGGCGGGCGATATCGGTCACCACGGTGCTCAACGAAGACTGCCCCGCCCGCCCCGTCAGCCAATGCCCGCGCCGCCAGTTTCCGCCATCGCTCCAGATATCGCTGCGGGCGGGAAATTCAGGAAATGGCCGGGCGTCCCAGCACCAGACATGGCTGCGTTCCAGATCCAGCATGGGGCCGCCATAGACGGGTGACACCGGATTGCGGCCCAGCTCGGGCGCCCAATAATCGAGCACGGTTTCGATGGCCCGGCGCTGGATCAGGTCGTCACGCGCGCCGTTGGAAAAATGCGGCGCCCGGCTTTCCGCGCTTTTGGGATCGAGGAAGACATTGGGCTGGTTTGAGCCCTTGTCCACCGCCGGGCAGCCGAGCTCCACAAAGCGGATCGGCTTGCCGCCCGGCGCCCAGCCTGTGGGCGTCGCCGCACGGTGTCCGCCCACCCGGTCATGATGGGGATTGGACCACCAGTCCGCGAGGCGCTTATACGCCCAGATCCAGTCCTCCCCATGGGCCGTGTCGAGGATGGGCGTCCGGGTCTGGCTCAAACGGTCGGCGTCCGACGCGTAATACCAGTCCCCGCCTTCACCGCCTTGCACATTGGCGCTGAGATAGGCGCGATCATGGATCGAGCCGAAATCCGCATCGGCATGGCTCTCCCCGTCTCGCCAGTCTGACAAAGGCGCATACCAGTCGAGCCCTACATAATCCACGTCGGGATCCGACCAGAGCGGATCGAGATGAAACAGGCGGTCCTCGCTGCCGTCCCGGGGCGCATGCCCGGAATATTCAGACCAGTCCGCCGCATAGGACAGTTGCACCGACGGCCCCAGAAGCGCCCGCACTTCGCCCGCCAGCGCCTTGAACCGCGTGACCGCCGGGTATTCGGTACGGCTTGAGCGCACACGATTGAGCGCGACCATTTCCGACCCGATCAGAAAGCTCTCCACACCGCCCGCCGCTTTCGCCAGCGCGGCATGGTGCAGGATGAACCGGTCAAAGCCCCAATCCCCGGCCGGGCCGTCATAGCGCACCGTATCGCCGGAAACCTGGAAGTCCGTCGCGCGCACGCCGCCGAAAAAACCATCCACCTGCACGCTCGCTTGCGCGCTTTGATCGGGCGAGCCCGGCAAACCCGGCGCCGGCGTGCAACTGATCCGTCCGCGCCAGGGATAGGCGGCCTGATAGGGCGCGCCATAAGGGTCGTCGCCGCGCGTGGTCTCAGGAATATCCATCAGGATGAAGGGATACAGCGTGACCTGATAGCCGCGCTGTTTGAGCGCCCGGATCGCACTGATCACGGTCTCATCAGACGGCGTGCCGCCATAGACCGGTGCGTCATCACGCTGGGACACCAGATGCGCGTCAGCTCTGGACAGTCCTGCTACCGACCAGTCCAGCGGCCGTGTGGTCTTTTCACGCGTCTCAACGCCCGGCCGGATCTGGCAGGCGCCGCAGCGCAGATCATCGCCGAACCAGCTTGTGACCAGCGCCACCGATCTGACCTGCGGCAGGCGTGCGGCCAGATCATCCAGCGCCGCTTCGAGATTGGTGAACGCGCGGCTGGTGTGAACGTTCTCGGCCAGCTCCTCGCCTTCGCGCAGCTGGCGATAGACCGGCTCTGTCGCATAGACGAACTCGCCCGAGGCCGGGATCAGACACACGCCCTGAACCAGGTGTTCCAGTTGCGGCTCATCGCTCTGGTCCTCGCCCGCGCCCAGCACCTCAAAGCTCAAATTGGGCAGGCGCGCGCCATAGGCGTCGAGCGGGAAATCCTCAAACACCATGTAGGCGAGGCCGCGATAGGCGGGCGCAGCGCCCTCCACCGCTTCGATCAGCGGGTCCGGCGCCTGATCGGACGCGCCGGCATGGAGCCGCATCACCGCCGCGTCATGGTCCAGCAATTCGCCATTCGCCCAGATGCGCCCCACGCCGGACACCAGGCCTTCACAGAGGGCGACCGCAAAGCTCGCGGCATACTCATACTCGGTGATCTCCGGCCCGCCCTTGCCGCCGCCGGAGCTGCGCGTGCGGGCGGTTTCGGTGACCGGCCCCAGCCAGATCACCTGCCCGGCGAGACGCATCCGGCCATAGACGATCGGCATGAAGGCGCCCTCGGTGGAGGTCTGGACGCTGAAGCTCTCAAGACGCGGGCCTTGCTGGTCTGACGCAAACAGGCCGCCAACCAGCGAGCCCACCCCCGCTTGCAGGAATGACGCGCCGACCTGCTGGGCGGCGGACAGGAGAAGCTGACCCATATGATCCTCGCTCTGGCTAAAGGGGGAAGGCGAAAGCGCCTGCGATCCGCCGGCGCCACCAGGGACCCAGCGCGGTCTCGCACACGCGCTGCCCCCGCCAGGCGTGCAGGATGCGATCCGGCGCGCTCAGGATCGCGCAATGGCGCGCCGGGCCGTTCGGAGAATAGTGAAACAGCACCACATCGCCCGGCGCCGCCGAGACGATCTCGACAGGAGATAACCAGCGCGCCGCCGCCTCGCTCAGCAGATCGCGCGCGCTGCGCTCGGCCCAGTCAGGCGTATAGGGCTGCAGGGTCTGGGGTTCGGGACCATAAAGCGCACGCCAGACGCCGCGCACGAGGCCCAGGCAATCACAGCCCGCCCCCTTCACGCTCATCTGGTGATGATAGGGCGTGCCAGTCCAGCTTCGCGCTTCGCGAAGGATGCGCGAGCGGTGTTCCAGCTCAGTCATCAGCGCGCGCTCACCGGACGGATCAGGGCGTCATTGCCGGGCATGTGCGGACAGCCGCGAAAGTTCGCAGCGTTGGAAAAGCGCGCCTTGCAGGTCTCTAAGCGCTTGTCGCATCCGAGTGTCAGCCTGAGCGCCTCGCCCGCTTCGGCGGCGGGCGCCGCGCTGTCGAGTTCAACAATCAGCCCGGTCCCGTCCGCGCGCGCCGTGACGATGCGCTGGTCCGGCCAGGATGGCTGAGCTGTCCAGGACAGCACACCTTCAGAGAAAACACTGGCGTCACCCGGCGCCGGGTCCAGCCCCTCTATCCGAATAGCGCGCCGGGTGATCTGTCCCGCCAGCAGGCCGCTCACTCGGCGTCCCAATGCGGCCAGATCGACCTGACAGCGTTCATCGCCCAGCTCGGCGTCGCATTGGCGCGAGAACACCCGGCCGATCGTGCGGTTCAGACGCGCGGACAGGCCTGAAACTTCCGCTTCAAAGCCCTGATCGCCATAGCGGATCTCGCCCAGCTCTCCGGTGAAGGCGCGATAGTGAAGCGTCGGGTCTGACCAGTCGACCCGATAGAGCGTCAAAGCGGCGCCGTCCCAGGCGCCCGCCTTGATGGCGTCCTTGGTGATCACGCCGCTGTCGAGCTGCCCGAACACGGCGCCGCGGGCGGGGGCTGATCCCGTTTCACTTCGCAAATCGCCGGCGCTGAAACCTGAGGCGGGCTCACAGCTTACGCCATCCACTTGCAGTATCTGGTCATGGTCGGTGAAGCCAAAGCAGGCGCCGTCGCGGCGGGTCAGGATCCAGGCCCAGCTCAGCGTGGTCACCCCCGCATCCAGCCGCGCCTGAAACTCGGGCGGAATCTCGATCATCACGAGCCTCCATAAAAAAAGCCCCGGCGAAAAGCCGGGGAGAAGCTGGGAAACATCCAGCCCTAAAGCCGAACCTCGATCAAAGGCACGGAGCCGATCATCGCGGCGCCGCCCTCAAGGCTCGCCTCCAACTGATCGGCGTCAAACCGCGCCGGCACATCAAAGCGGAACCCCGCCGTGATCAGGGCGCCGTCGGGCGGCGGCGCGTCAAAGACGATCTCGCCGCCCGTCTCGACGCTGACCGGTGTTTCAACGCCGTCGAGCGCCACGCGAACGCTTTCGGTCTGGGGCAGCATAATCGGGCGGTCCCAGCGTCCTGCGCCATCGCCATAGGCTTTGAGAAGTGGAAACCGATCCGTCACGCCATCCCCCGCTCCAATCACCTGATCAAGCGGGCTAGGCGCGACGCCGGGCCCCGCCGAGCCGTGATCAAAGGGGTCTGTGAACCGAAAGGCGTGCAACCGCCCCAACCGGGCTTCGAAAAAGGCGGTGAGCCGCGCCAGGTCCGCCTGCGACCGGACGCCCGGCGCCGCATCCCAGCGCCGTCGTGAATCGCGCCAGACAGCGTTGCGCTCTTCACGGCCCGAATTGAGCGTCACGATCTCGGTGCGCCGTTCGGGGCCCCCGCGCGCCGCCAACCCGATCGAGAGGGGAAAGCGCACATCATGAAACGCGCTCATAACCGGCGCCCTCCCCTTTGTACGGCGCGCGCCACCGCGGCGGCGATCTGGCTTTCAGAGCGTTTGACGCCCTCAAGCGCCTGCCCCTGAGCGATGATGGTGATGTTGACCGGCGCCGCGCCCAGGGGCGACACCGCGCCTGACTGGCCGGGCGTGAACACTTCCGGTCCCCGCTCGCCCACCAGATAGCGTTCACCGGCCATCACAGGTCCACCCTCGGCGCGCTGGCCCAGCACCCCGCCCAGAAGCGAGCCCAATTGCCCCGCAGCGCTGGCCAGAAGCCCCGGCAGGGGCTGAAGAATGAAACGGTCCAGCGCCAGCTCGGCGAAGGTTCGGGCGATCTTTTCCGCCATGTCTGAAAAGCTCAGCTCGCCGGAGCGCGCCGCGCCTTCAAGGCTGGAAGCGATGTCGCGGCCCGCGCTTTCAAAGGCGTCGGACAGGGCCCGCGCGGCGCTTTCGCCTTCACGCGCCGTCTCGGTGAGTTCACGCCGCGCCGCACCGGCGTCCGCGGCGAGATCCGACAGGTCAAAGGTGTCGGTCATTGGGCTCCTCCATCAGGAAAGTCTTTGATCAGCGCCTCGATCGCCTGACGGTCGGGCGGCGGCGGAGCGACCGGCCCCAGCGCCGCGCACAGCGCCCGCCATTCCGCCAGCGACAGCGCCCAGAAGGCGTCAGGGCTCAGCCCGAAGCGCAAAACGCCCAGCGCGAACCAGCCCGGCCAGCACCCGGTCATGTAAGGTTCGCTTCAAAACAGCTCAGCACGGCCCGGGCCGCGTCTGCGGGGGCCGCCGCGTCCGCCAGCGCCTGCGCGTCCTCATGCCCGCCCGCGGTCAGCAAAGCGGTCAGAACGCAAGTGAGATCGGTCGCGCTGAGACTTCGAAATCGTTCGGAGAGCGCTTCGAGCCCTGAGACCTCCAGCGCCTGTTCGATCTGCATCAGGGCGGCAAGGCTGAGACGCAAGTGAACCGGCGCATCGCCCAAATGGGCGCGCACCTGTCCAGATTGAGAAATTGTCATGAGCACAAACTTTCTGCGCCGTTAGACTGGGCGCGGATCAATGTGAAGGGATCACCCATGCGCCGCTTGCTCGCCTGTTTCGCTCTCGCCTCTCCGCTGGTTCTGTGCGGGTGTGAAAGCCTGTTTCAGGACGTTTATGACGACCGCTACGAGGAAGAATGCGAGACGCTGCGCAACCCTGACGCCTATCGCGCCTGCCTCAATGAGCTTGAGGACATGCAGCGTCAGCGCCGGATTGACGACCGCAGCTCAGAGGGCTGAGAAGGTCAGGGCGCCCGCTGACGCCAGCGACAGCGAATAGCTCGCCTCGCCGTCATGGCGGCCGGAATATTCCAGCGCGGTCACCAGGAACGGGCCTTCGATGACGCCAAAGTCCGGCACGATCACGCGCCAGCTGCGCCTGGCCTGATCAAAGAACACGCTCCGCACGGTCTCGTCCGCCGCGCTGTCGACAAAGATGCCCGCGCCTGAAATCGCCGCAGTGCGCACCCCGGCGCCGTCCAGCAATTCGCGCCAGCGCCCCGGACTGTCAGCGTGGGTCACCTCGACCGCGCGGGCGTTCAGCGACAGGGTCTTGGCCCTCAGCCCCGCAATGCTGGTGAAACTCTCCGGCGATCCGCCATCGCCGATTTTCAGCAAGACATCCTTGCCCGCTTGCGCCGTCATGGCGTGTCTCCTTGGATTTGAATGAGGGTTCTGACCCGCGCCAGCCCTTGCACGATGCGGGTGTCGGAGGTTGAGAACAGGTCGGCGTAGACCAGGCGTGGATGGATGGCTGCAAAGCCGGCCTCCAGCGTCAGCGGGCCCGTCTCCAGCGCAGACCGGATCGCGCCCAGCGCCTTCTTGATGGTCTCGCTGTCATCGCGCCGCCCGCGGATCAGAAGGGTCTGGCGCAGATCAATCAGCCGGGCCTCGCTAGCGTCCGCCGCGTCGCTTTCCACCCGCCCCAGATACAGGAAGGGATAGCGCACGCCGGATCTGGGCTGCTCAAAGATCCGCGCCTCCAGCTGGGCCGTGACGCCCGGATCGCTGCGCAAATGCGCCAGAAGTCCGTTCTGGAACGCGGCTTCCGCGCTCATAGCCGCACCGGCATGTAGGGGGCTAACAGCCGGTCCACGATCTCAGGCGCAGGCGGCGTCTCGCCCCCCTCGCCCCGATCCGCGCCATAGCGCGCCGCGACCAGATGCAGGATCGCCGCGCGCAAGGGCGCCGGCACGTCGTCGGGCGTCTCGCCAAACCCGGCGGTGAACTCAATCTCGATCCCGCCCGCCTTGACCACAGGGCGCGGCAAGGAGAAGGGCAATATGGCCACCAGCCGTCCCGGCTCGCCGGTCTCCACCCGGTATTCCGCCGGATCCCAGACCGAGAGCGTCCCGTCCCGCTCGCGGCCGCGCACCGCCTCGACGCTCAGAAGCGGCGCCTTGGCGAGGCTGACCGCCAGCCCCGACGCGCTCAGCCGGTCGCGCGGCCAATCATCCAGCCGCTCGCGCCAGCTCTGGGTGATCAGCGCCAGCCCGGTGCGCGCTTCCACATGCTCACGGGCGGCGATGATCGCGTCGGTGATCAGCGCATCGTCGTCTTCATGGCTGACGCGCAGCCAGGTTTTCGCTGCGTCGAGACTGACAGGTTCCGCCCCGGGCGGGCTTAAAAGAGTGAGAGACATCGCGCCGCCTCCTTTTCAAAAAAGCAAAGCCCCGGCGCTGGGGCCGGGGCTTTGAGGTGGGGGAGAGAAGGCTCGGATCAGGCGGCGAATTTCAGACACTTGATCGCGTCGAAATCCTGCACGCCGCCGCCGACGCGGCGGGTGGTGTAAAACAGGACATAGGGTTTCGCCGAATACGGATCGCGCAGCACCTGAACGCCCTGGCGATCGACCACCAGATAGCCACGCTCGAAATCACCAAAGGCGATGGAATAGCTGTTCGCGCCGATATCGGGCATGTCCTCGGCCTCGGTGACGGGATAGCCCATCAGGCTCGCCGGTTGGCCCGCGCCCTGGGCGGGCTGCCAGATATACTGGCCGTCTGCATCCTTGAACTTGCGCACGGAGGACACCGTGGAGCGGTTCATCACAAAGCGGCCATTGGCGCGATAGGCGGTCTTGGGCGCATAGATCAGATCAATCAGCGCATCTGCAGGGTCAGACGCGGAGAAGCCGCCCGACACCCCGGTCGAGACAAACCCCATCTCGCCCCAGCTTTCCGTGCCGACTTCGGCCATGGTGTAGCTCAAGAACCCGCGCGGCTTGTTCACCCCGTCGCCGGAGACGAAGGCCTTGCCCTCGGCCTCGGCGAACACGTCGCGCACTTCTTCAGCCAGCCATTGCTCGAGATCGACCAGCGCATCATCAAGGATCGCAGGCGTCGCGGCGGGCATGGCGTAAAGCTCGGCGGTCGGAAATTCGAGCAGCTCCAGCGAGGACGCGTCGGTTTCAGGCCGGCTCGCCGTCTCCGCCGCCCAGGCGCCTGCTGCGCCGCCCGCGCTGACCGGTTTCTTGAAGGTGTGAGACCGCGTCTGTTTGACCGTGGCGATGGACCGGATCGGGCTGACCTCGCGGATCAGGCGTTCAATACGCGTTTCAAGCTCCGCCGGCGCCACATGGCCGCCCGTTGCGCCGGTCTGGCCCGACAGCGCTTTTTGATCGAGCGCTGGCGTTTCGCCTGTGCGCAGAAAGCCGGACCAGCCCGCCGATTTCACATCGGCGCCGGACAGGTCGGGCCGCGCCGCTTCCCGGCTGAGACGGTCGAGGCGGGATTGGGCCTCGTTCAGCGCCGCGTCTATGCGGTTCACCTTGTCGGCAATGAGCGGATCGGCGCCGGTCTTGGATTCCAGCGCCTCCAGGCGGTCGTCATTGGCCTGTTTGAAGTGTTCAAACGCGGCCAGCATGTCCGCCATGGCCACGCGCGTGTCAGCGGAAGGAACCGCCATCTTGGTTTCCCGGCTCATGAAAATCCTTTCTGTTCATGATGCGAAGTCAAAGCGGTCAGGCCGCCGACGCGGCGAGCCGCGCCTCAGAAGCCCCAAGGACGCGAAGCCGCGCCTGGGCCAGCATGGGAAAGGTAACGATGGACACCTCCCACAGATCGAGCTGAAGCAGATCGCGTCCGCCGCCCGGTCGGGGCGCGGAGCGTTGCGTGCGAAACCCGATGGAGAGGCCATCCACCGCCCCTTCGCGCACCAGCCCCAGGGCGGCGCGTCCGCGCGGCGCGGTCGAGAGAATCCGGCCGCGGACATAGAGCCCGCGGCCGTCCTCGGCGATCTCGTCCCAGACGCCCACAGGTTCCGCTGCATCATGCTGGAACAGCATGCGCACCCCTGTGGGGCCTCGCGCTTTCAGCCCCTCTGCAAAGGCCCCCGCGCGGACGAGATCGCCCCCCTGATCCTCGATATCAAACAGGCTGGCATAGCCAGCCACCTCCAGCGTCTCGCCAGAGCCGTTCAGCGCCTGCATGCGCGCCTCCCCTGAAAATGTGAAAAGCGGACCGGTCAGTCCTGTTCGAGGCGACGCTCGATGCGTTCCAGCGCAGCGCGCGAATACGCGGCGTGCGCTTCCAGCCGCGCCAAACGTTCAGCCACCGGCGCGGTGGCGTCGGCGCGGGTTTCCAGCTGATCGAGGCGCTCATTGGCGGCCCCGGTCCACATCAAGGCGCCCGCGGTCTGCAGCGTCAGCGCCAGAATGACGCCGAGGGTGATCGAGCGATCCAGCCGCCAGCCTTGGGCGACCTGGTCTCCAAGGCTCATGACGGCTCTCCTTGTCCTTGCGGGGCGAGGCCCAGAAGGGCGCGCTTTTCATCCGGCGACAGGAAGTCCGCGCCGGAGATCTGCGCCCAGCGCGCGGCGCGCTCTTCTGTAAAGGCGGGCAGGCCGTCTTCATCCACGCACAGCTTCGGATCGGTCCCGAACCAGGGCGCCAGAAACCGGTTGAGCGCGGCGGCGGTTTTCTTCGCCAGCGGCAACACCGTCTGGCGATAAAACGCCTGATTGGCCTCGCGATAATTGGAATAGGTGTTGTCGCCCGGCAGCCCCAGCAGCATGGGCGGCACGCCAAACGCCAGCGCGATCTCGCGCGCCGCCTCTCGCCGGGCCTGAATGAAATCCATTTCGGCGGGGGAATGGCCCATGGGCTTCCAGTCGAGCCCGCCTTCCAGCAGCAAGGGCCGCCCGGCGTTATCGGGGCCGGTGTAGAGGCTTTCCAGTTCAGCTTTCAGCCGGTCAAACTGATCCGGCGTCAAACGTCCCTGCCCCTCTGATCCGGTCTTCATCACCAGAGCGCCGGACGGGCGCGCCGCGTTATCCAGCAGCGCCTTCGCCCAGGCGCCGCCCGAGGCGTGCACATCCACCGCCCGCGCCGCCGCCTCCATGGGCGACAGGCCATATTGATCGTCGGTCGGGTTAAAGAGTTTCAGATGCAGGACAGGCGACCGGCCCGACGCGCGATCGCGCTGAAACACCTGCGCGCCGGACGCTGTGCGATATTCCCAGCCCTCCGCCCAGCCCTTGGGGCCGGTCATCACACGCACCCGGTCAGGCCGCAGCGCATAGAGCCCCGGCGCGCCCGCCTCAAAGCCGGACAGGTGCAGATAGGCGTCGCCCGCCACCTGCAGATGGCTTTGCACGCTATCCATCAGCTCGGCGCCGGACTGGTCGGGATTGGGCGCTTGGATCAACGCCATCGCCTGCTGGCTGGCGCGATCCTCGCTGAGGGTCTTCAAAGGCGTCGCGGCGACCGCTTCCGCGATCAGCCGCACGCAACGATGCGCGACGGCGTTTCGGGCATAGCCTTCGGTGGCGAAGGCGGCGTAGCCGCGCGGGCTCCAGCTCGCCCCCGTCCCGAATCCGAGCGCAAGGGTTCGCCCGGCCGCCTTGCGACCGAGACCCAGCCAATGCTTGAGCATGGCGTTCTCCTGTTGAGTTAGAGCCGTCGCAGCCGGGGGCTGGCGGCCGAAGGCGTCAGGGCGGCGACCGCCCAGACCAGCGCGTCCACCCGGTCCGGGCTGCCGCTCTGGTCGGGGGCGCCAAAACTGCACATCTGGTCTTCCAGCGCCGGCATGCGCACCGCATGTCGAACCCGGCCGCGGGCGTAGAGCGCGGCGACAGGTTCAGCCCGCGCCCGCTTGCCGCGGCTGGCGTGAACCAGCCGCACCGGCAGATCCGGCGCTGCGGCCTGCAACACGGCGCGGACCATGTCCCCGCCCTGATTGGCCTCGGCGATCACAGCGTCTGCGTCCAATGCGTCAAAGGTTTCCGCCACCCGCGCCGCCCAGTCTTCGGGCCGCGCCTGAAGACTGGCATCTTTCAGGATCACCAGCCGGGCCTCGCGACCCTGACCGGAAGCGCCGGCGGCGATGATGCCGCATTCATCCCCGGTCGCGCTGGCGGGCGGGTCCACCGCCACCACCACGCGTTCGGGCTCGAACTCTGAAAGCGCCAGCGCCTGATCAATCAGACCGCGCGTCCACAACGCCCCTTCGGGATCGTCGATCAGCACGCCCTCAAGCTCCTGTCGCGCCAAACGACTGGCGCCATAGCGCTCGGTCATCGCCGCGACGAAACCCGGCGCCAGATTGGGCGCGTTCGCATCGGTCCCAGCATGGCTGACCACCACGCCCGCCTGTTTCAGAAGCGCCTTCAGCGCCGGCAACGGCCGGGGCGTGGTGGTGATCATCAATTGCGGCTGCTCGCCCAGCCGAAGCCCCAGCCCCAGCATGTCGAGCGTCTCCTGAGGCCGGGTCCAGGCCGCGAATTCATCCGCCCAGGCGCAATCAAATTGCGGCCCGCGCAAGCCGTCCGGGTCTTCAGATGAAAAGCCATAGGCCATCGCCCCGTCCGGCCAGACCAGACGGTGACGGCTGGCTTCATAGCGGGGACGGTCCTCATCCTCGCCGATATTGAGAAAGCCTGACGGGCCGGACACCATCACCTCGCGCACATCGGAAAAGGTCGGCGCCACCAGCGCGATGCGCCGTCTGCCCGCCTTCACCTGCGCCCTCACCCATTCGGCTCCGGCGCGGGTCTTGCCAGCCCCGCGCCCACCGAGAAACAACCAGGTGCGCCAGTCGCCGTCAGGCGGCAGCTGATCAGTGCGCGCCCAGAAGCGCCAGCTAGTCGCGAGGCGTTTCACCTCCTGAGGGGTCTGATTGCGCACCCACGCCCTTCGCTCTGAGATGCTCTGCGAGGCGATCGAGCCGGCGATCGAGTTCGGCGTAATAGTCTCGTTCGTCACCCGCTTGCTCCTCATGCGCGGCGGGAGCGCCACCCGTCTCGGTCTGGGTCATGGTTTCACTCCAATGTTTGAGATCGCGGCCCGCCTTGATCAGCGCGGCGATGGTCTTCGCCTGCCGTTCGGCCTTGCCCGCATCCCCATCGTCGAGCGCCGCCAACGCCGCTTCCAGGCGCCGGTTCAGCTCCGCGATCATCCTTGCGGGCGCGGGGGGCGGGAAATGCTGGTCAATCCAGCCGCATCTGTCGGTGATTGTTTTCGGCTTCAGCCCGAAAGCCGCCGCCAGGTGTTCGGCGCCCTGCCCGGCCCGCCAGCCTTCATGAATGGCGATCCAGTCAAAGCGCCGCCCCCCACCCGTCCGGTCCGGCGCCAGGAGGGGCGTCTTCGTGTTCATTTCGACCATGCCTGAAGACTAGCCGATAACCGCCTCGGTCGGATTGAACGCGCACGGTTTCGTCCAACGCCTTGCGGCGTCAGGGAAGGACGGTTCAGGAATGAAGGACAGGCGAGGCGTTATCCCCGCTTTGCGTCCTGACGGCTGACGATATGGCTCTCGAAATCGCCCTCGTCGACGTCATTTTCGCTGACAAGCTTGCCTTTGACCGAATGCCCGGCCTGCACCACGCTTTCGCGGTCACCGGTTTTCAGCGGATGCCAGTCGGGCAGGCTCTGGCCTTCATTCAGCAAGCGATAGGCGCACGTGTCGGGCATCCATTTGAGCTGGTCGATATTCTTTGCGCTCAGTCGCACGCAGCCGGGCACATGGGTCTGGCGGTTGGCGTAATCGGTGCAGCGCACCGTTTTCAGGTCCAGCAGCTTGCAGCCCACATTGGTGCGCCAGAACGTGTCAGGGTCATCTTCATCGCCTAGAATGACGACGCAGCATTTGCCGCAGCCATCGCACAGCGACTCCCATTCGCTGTCGCTCATTTCAGAAAGCGACTTGCGTTCGTAAAAGGGACGATTATCGCTCATGGCCTAAGTTTAGCCGTGATCGGCTGATTTTGAGACATGTCCCAAAGCCCGTACGGGCTGCGAAACCCTATTGAGGTCCGCCATCACATTCCGCGCCGATCAATCGCCCTCCCTGATAACTAGGCTCAAAGCCCGCTGGCGCCTCATCGCGCTCGTCACCGTGCAACTGGTGCTGCTGGCGGGGCTGGCCTGCGGGGTTGTAATCTGGCGTTGGGCCTACCACGACTTGCCGCCCGTTCCAACAAACGCACAGGATTTGTGGAGCGTAAGGCGCGAGGCGGCGGTGACGGTGCTGGCGGAAAACGGCGCCATTCTGGGCCAGCGCGGACCGCTCTATGCGCGACCTGTGCAGCTGGAAGACCTGCCCGATCATGTACCCCAGGCCTTCCTCGCTATCGAGGACCGGCGCTTTTACGATCATGACGGCTTTGACGAGCGCGGCTTTGCGCGCGCCATGTGGGCCAATCTGCGCGCAGGCTCGCTGGTCCAGGGCGGCTCGACCCTGACCATGCAGCTGGTGAAGAATTTGATCCTCAGCCCCGAACGCACCGCCAGACGCAAGCTGCAGGAGATCCGCATCGCCACCGAGCTGGAGCGTCATCTGACCAAGCAGGAAATCCTCGAGCTTTATCTCAACCGGGTCTATCTGGGCGATCAGGCCTATGGGGTGGAAGCTGCGGCCCAACGCTATTTCAACAAATCCGCCAGCGCCCTGACCGTCTCAGAAGCGGCGCTTCTGGCGGCGCTGCCCAAGGCGCCGTCGCGCCTGGCGCCGACTTCCAACCTGCCCGCCGCCCGCGCCCGCGCCGAGGCGGTGCTCTACAGCATGCTGGACGCCGGATTCATTGATCAGGCGACCTATGAGACGGCCCTTGAAAACCCGGCCGAGCTGGCGGCCGGCGATGAAAGCTTTGAGCCGGGCGCCTTTGGCTATGTGTTTGATCAGGCGGTGGCGGAAGCCCGAGAGCATCTGGGCGACGCCGCGGATACGCCCGATCTGGTGATCCGCACCAGCCTGAACGTCACCGCCCAGCGCGCCGCCGAGCGCGCCGTCGCTGCGGTCATGGACCTGCAGGCTGAAGCGCGCAACGCCGACGAAGCGGCTTTGGTGGCGATGGATCTTCAAGGCCGGGTGCGAGCGATCGTGGGTGGGCGCGATTACACCGCCAGCCAGTTCAACCGCGCGGTTCAGGCCCGCCGCCAACCCGGCTCGGCGTTCAAGCCCGTGGTCTTCGCCGCCGCGTTTGAAGCCGGCATGGAGCCCGCCACCGCCTTCAACGACGAACCCATCGAGATCGAGGGCTGGAGCCCGGAAAACTATGGCGGCGATTATCGCGGCCGCATCACCATCGCCGACGCCCTCAAACGCTCGATCAACACCGTGGCCGCACAGGCGGGCGCCGCGGTGGGCGCGGACGCCGTTGCGGAAATGGGACAGCGCCTGGGGATCACCACAGCCCTCAACGCCGTGCCGTCTCTGTCCCTGGGCGCCTCCGGGGTCAGCCTGATCGACATGACGCGGGTCTATGCCGTGTTCGCCAATGACGGTCGCCGCCCTGAACCGGTTCTGGTGCTGGAGGTGCGCAATTCGCGCGGCGATCTTCTGTATCAGGCGCCTGAAGCGACCGAAGGCCGCCAGGTGATCGAGCCCGAGCAGGCGCAATGGATGTCGACGCTGCTGCAAGGCGTGGTGATCGAAGGCACGGGCCAGCGCGCCCAGATCAATGGCCGCCGCGTCGCGGGCAAGACCGGCACCAGCCAGATGAGCCGCGACGCCTGGTTTGTCGGGTATACCGGCCAGCTGGTCGCCGGCGTCTGGGTCGGCAATGATGACGACACGCCCACGGACGGCGTCACAGGCGGTCAATTGCCTGCCGAAATCTGGCGCCGCTTCATGAGCGAAGCCCATGAAGGCCTGCCCGCCGCCCCGCTCTCGGCCCCGGCGCCGCAACGGCGCGGCGCCCGTGAAGAGCGGCTGGCGGCGTATTACTCGGCTTTGTCAGCGCGGTTTGAATCGCTCAAGGACGGCATAGACGGCTGATCCGCCCCGCCCTCTTTGCCCAGCAGCTCGCGCAGATCCGCGAGTTCGGAACGCAGGGCGCGCACTTCATGGATCAGCACTTCACGCTCGTCATGGGCTTCAGCCTGACGCTCGGTCTCGGCGTCAAAATGCTTGGACTGCATGGAATCCACGATCACCGCGATGAACAGGTTCAGCACGGCGAAGCTGGTGACGATCACAAAGCCGACGAAGAAGATCCAGGCGAACGGATGCTCGGCGATCACCGGCCGGGCGATTCCCATGGACCAGCTCTCCAGCGTCATCACCTGGAACAGGGTGTAGGCGGACCCGCCCAGATCGCCGAAAAACTGAGGGTGGGTGCCTGAAAACAGCTTCGCGCCCATCACCGAGGCGACGTAGAAAATCACCCCCAGCACCAGCATGATCGCGCCCATGCCCGGAATGGCCTTGCCCAGCGCCTCGACCACCGACCGCATTTCGGGAATGACCGAGAACAGGCGGAACAGCCGCAAGACCCGCAACGCCCGCAACACGGTGAACGCGCCCGCCGCCGGCACCAGCGAGATCGCCACCACCAGAAAATCAAACCAGTTCCAGCCTGACTTGAAGAAATTCAGCCTGTGGACGAAGACCTTCAGCACGATCTCGACCACGAAGGCGGCGATGATCGCGTGATCCGCATAGGTCAGAACCTGCACCATCAGCTCAGGCAGCGGATAGGTCAAAAGCCCCAGGATCGCCGCGTTCACAAGGATCAGCGTCGTGATGGTGTTGCGAAACGCCGCGCTGTCGAGCAGCCGCGCCACAGGGTTCTTGGTCGCCTCAGGGGTCACATCGCTCATCACAGGCCTCAAAGCAGGAAGACAAGCGCTTGGTTAGCCGCGCCACCCGATTGGCGCAACGGTTTGTCAAAGTCGTCATGTCATATTCGCAGCCATGATGATCACCCTGTTGATGCTGCTGCAAAGCGCCATGCCCGCCCCGTCCGCACTGCCATCAGGCGCGATTCTGGACGCGCAGGCCCGTCGCGGCGTGTTGATGCGGCTGGATGGCGCCGCCGCGCAAAGCGTGGACGCCTGCATCAGCGCCTGTGATCTGACGGAGGGGTGTCAGGCCTGGACCTATCACCGCCCTGAAACGGCGCGCGCGCCGCGCTGTGACTTGCACCCGATTGCGGGGCCCAGCCATTTTGACCCCGGCGCGGTGACCGGCCTCTCCCCGGCATTGGCCGCGCGAATCGAAGCGGGCGCAGAACGCGCGCCCAGCCTGCGTGAACGCCGCGCCCTCACCCAAGATGCGCCGTCTGCAGAGCCGCGGCGGAGTGATGAACTGGCGGGCGGTTGAAAAACACAACTGAACCGGGTGTTAACCACGGTGCGCCACGCTTTCTTTACTCCATCGGCTGCATGGTAAGTTGCTCACTGCGGAGGCCGGCATGGCGGTTGCGTCCAAGCTTCACAAGCTGACCGAACTTGCGAAAGAAAAATCATCTGATCGCCGCCGCGATTTGCTGCGCGAGGTGACAGATCTGTTCTTTGACGCCCCGCCGGCTGTTGAGTCCGAGGCGCAGAGCCAGTTCGATGATATTCTGCGCACGCTCGCCAATGAAACCGCTCACGACGCCCGCGCCGAGCTGGCGGACCGCTTCGCTGACACGCCCTTCGCGCCCAAAGGCCTGATCCGGCAACTGGCGGCGGACGCCATCGAAGTGGCCGCGCCGATCCTGTCGCGCTCCACGGTCCTGAGCGAAGAAGACCTGGTCACCATCGTTCACGAAACCGGCCAGGCCCATATCCAGGCCATCGCCAAGCGCGACACGGTCTCAGAGCGCCTGTCGCACGCCATCGTCGAAAAAGGCGATGACAACACCGTCGCCACCCTGATCCGAAATGACGGCGCCCAGCTGTCGCGCTCCACCTATGAGCAAGTCGCCCGCCGCGCCGAGGACAGCGAAATCCTGCAAGAGCCGCTGGTGGAGCGCGCCGACGCCCCCGCCGACCTTCTCAACGATCTGATGGTGGTGGTCAGCCGCACCCTGCGCGACAAGATCTCCCAACGCTTTGACAAGCTCGAACCCGGCGTCCTGGAAGCGGCGCTCGCCGCGTCCCAGGCCCGGCTTGAAAAGCGTATGGCCGAGGATAAGGCGATCAATGAAGCCCGCCGCTATATCGCCTCCAAACAGGTCCGCAAGGAACTGGACGGCTCCTTGCTGGTCAGCCTGCTGCGCGAAAGAAAGCCCGTGCATTGCGCCCTGGGCTTCGCCGAGCTGACAGGGGTGGATTACTTCACCGCCAAGCGCGCTCTGGAGCATAAAAGCCCGGACGGTCTGGCGCTGATCTGCAAGGCGGCAGGCATTGAAAAAGCGCTGTTCGTCACTCTCGCCGTTCTGCGCAGCCAGGCCGCGGACAACGCCTTCAACGATGCGCGCGAGATCGGCGCCATCTATGAAGCGCTGGAACCTGAACAGGCCGAACGCGCCCTGCGGTTCTGGAAGCTGCGCAAACAGGCGGCCGCTGCGGCCTAGCGGCCCGTTCCCGATTCCCCATCATGGTTTTCGCCGCGGGCGATCTGTCGGTTCTGCTTGTCAGGAGCGTCGTGATCGTCGTGCTTCTTGACTTTGGGCGGCACGAAGACTTCAGCGCCATCGTCGATGTAGATGGTGGTGGACGGGAAGGCGAAACCGGTCCCAGCCTCTTCCACGATCTGCTTGATGGCGAAGGCCAGCTCTTCCTTGATGCGCAGCCACTCGCCCCAGTTCGTGGTGGTGGTGAAGCAATACAGGAAGAAGTCGATAGAGGACGGACCGAACTTGTCCACATGCATGAAGGTGGACACTTCCGGCGGCTTGGCGAATTCGGGGTGGTTCAGCACCCAGTCCAGGACCTTGTCGCGGATAAACGCCAGCTGATCGGTGGTGGTCTTGTACTCCACCCCGATGATCCAGCTGATGCGGCGATGGGTCATGCGCGAGAAGTTCGTCACCGCCTGGTCAGACAGGAAGGCGTTGGGCACATAGACCGGCCCCTTGTCGAAGCGGCGCACCAATGTGGAGCGGAAATTGATCTGCTCCACCGTGCCCTCGACAATGCCGTCCACCTTGATCCACTCACCGGGGACAAAACGCTTTTCGGTCAGGATCAGAATGCCGGCGATCAGGTTCTTGAACAGGTCCTGCGCCCCCAGGCCCACCGCCACGCCCAGAAGGCCCAGGCCGCCGATGACGCCCGCAACCGGGATTTCCCAAAGCGACAGGATGGTCGCCACGCCGATGATCAGGAACAGGATGCGCAGCGCCTTCGCCATCCAGTCGATCATCACCGGATTGAGCGCGCGCCGCAGCGGAGCGAACAAAAGCGCCACCGGACCCACAGCATTATGAAGCGCCCAGAACAGGGCGATCACCATGACCGTCTGCACCACGCGGTCGCCATTAACCGGCGCGCCTTCAGCGTTCAGGCCCAATATCGTCATAGCGATGAACAGGCCGATGATCACCGGGATCAGCTTGATCGGGCCGTACAGCGCTTCCAGTAGCTTGTCGTCAAGCTGGGTTTCGGTCTTGGTGGCCGCCTTGCGCACCCGAGCGATGATCACCGAGGAAAACAGCCCCCGGAACACGATCGAAATCGCCAGCACGCCGATCGCGCTTAGCCCCTGCCCGACCGAAAAGCCCAGAAAGCTCGTCTCCCAGACCTGAGCGGCCAGGGTGAAGAACTCCGACATGGATGCCCGAACCGGTTCGGGCAATTGCTCGGTGACGGCCTGTACGCTCATCAGCTACGCTCCTTGGTGGCGCTGAAGGTGATATTTGGGAATTTCTCCTGAGAGTAATTCACCTCCCAGGCTGATTTCGCCATGAACACCGGGTCGCCGTCGATATCTTCGGCGACAGCTGTCTTATGGCGGTCAATGAAGGCTTCAAGATCGGCGTCAGACCCGGAAATCCAGCGCGCGGTGTCATAGGGGCTGGCTTCAAACACCACATCGATGCCGTATTCATCCGCCACACGCTGAGCCATCACCTCGATCTGCAGCGCGCCCACGGCGCCGATGATGAACTCGCCGCCCACCTGCAGGCGGAACAGCTGGGTGACGCCCTCTTCAGCCAGGGATTCGAGCGCTTTCTTGAGGTGCTTGGCCTTGAGCGGGTCTTTCAGCCGCGCCCGGCGCAGCATTTCCGGCGCGAAGTTCGGAATGCCCGAGACCCGCCATTTGCCGCTTTCAGACAAGGTGTCGCCCACCCGCAGCACGCCATGGTTGGGCACGCCCATCACATCGCCGGCGAACGCTTCGTCAGCGATTTCGCGATCCGACGCGAAAAACAGGATCGGGTTGTGAACCGACAGGGTCTTGCCGCCTTCGGTCTTCAACTTCATCCCGCGCTTGAACTGGCCTGAGCTGAGGCGCACGAACGCCACCCGGTCGCGGTGGTTGGGGTCCATATTGGCCTGCACCTTGAATACGAAACCGGCGACTTCCTTGTCACCCGGCTCCAGCACGTCGCGCGGGCCTTTGGCGGCGGCTTGCGGCTGCGGTCCCGGCGCGTGATCGGCCAAGGCGTCCAGAAGCTCATGCACGCCGAACCGGCGCAGCGCCGAGCCGAAATAGACCGGGCTGAGATGGCCTTCCTCAAAGCTCTGAGCGTCAAAAGCGGGCAACAACTCACGCGCCATGTCGACGCCTTCGGTCACTTCAGCCAGCTCTTCCTCGCTGAGAACCTTGTGGATCGCGTCCCCGTCCAGCGGCACGCGTTCGGAGCGGCTGACCTCGCTGTCATCGGGACGCTTGTAGAGCACGAACTCATTGGTCTTGAAATCGGCGACGCCCTTGAAGCGGTTGCCGGACCCGCACGGCCACTGCATCGGGCTGACATCAAGCGCCAGCTTGTCCTGAATGTCATCGAGCAGCTCGAACGGCTCCATCGCCTCGCGGTCGAACTTGTTGATGAAGGTGATAATCGGTATGTCGCGCAGACGGCACACCTCCACCAGCTTCAGGGTGCGCGGCTCAACGCCCTTGGCGGCGTCCAGCACCATGATGGCGCAGTCTGCAGCCGTGAGCGTGCGATAGGTGTCTTCGGAAAAGTCCTCGTGGCCCGGCGTATCGAGCAGGTTGAAGATCAGATCCCGGTATTCGTAGGTCATGACCGAGGCGGAGACCGAAATCCCGCGCTCGCGCTCGATCTTCATCCAGTCTGACTGGGTGCGGCGGTTCTCGCCGCGCGCGCGCACTTGTCCGGCCAGGCGGATGGCGCCTGCCTCCAGCAACAGCGTCTCGGTCAGCGTGGTCTTACCCGCATCCGGGTGAGAGATGATGGCGTATGTGCGCCGGCGCGCCCATTGCGCGCCGTCAGCGGCGGAGGTCATCGGCATATCCTGCTAAAGTCTTCTGACCCGCGAGGTAGCCGAGGCGCAAGGCGCACGCAAGCGCCGAGGCGTCAGGCCTGCATGCGCGCCGGAACCTGGGACCAGACCGCCATGTTGGCCGTGTGACCTGACAGGCGCCCTTCAGCATGCAAATCCATCAACTGTTTCATGGTCACCAAAGACACCGAAGCCAGTCGCACTTGCACTTCGGCGGAAGACTTGGCCGTGGTCGGCGCCACAGCCAGAAGCGCATTGGCCTCATTGGTCTTCAGTGCGACGAGGCTGGCGAGGAAGATGGCGCTCTGGGGGTCGGATTTAGCGAGCGCCGGACGTTCCCACACCCATTCGCGCACCAGTTTGACGACTTGCCCGATACGCATGTTGCGCAGTGTCAGCGCATTGATTCCCAAGGCGTCTCCGCGCTCACGCGCAGTCTGATTGACGTCGCCCAGATCATAAAGAGCATCGTTGAACAAGAACAGCATTTTGCATTAACCCGTCGGCGTTTTCCAACTGTGCCAGAGTATGCCGCAACGGTCTTAAGATTTATCAATCGCCTCATTAAGGAAGTGTCGACCATGCGGGTCGTCCACCTCCACCAGCCACAGATCCGGATCATCCTCCATCCGGCGTCTGGCATAGGCGTCCGCGTCCTGCTCCGGGACAGGGTCTGACCCCAGCGGGGTCATCCAGACTCGCTCGCCCTCGAAATTGCGGATCGGCGCATAGAGCTGAGCCATGCGCTCGGGCAGCAGAGTTTTCAACAAGATAACGCCTGCATCGGGATCCCCTTTATGGGCCACGTAAATGCTGGCGCCCGCGCTTTCCGCGCGCCAGCGCAAGGCGTCCACCCAGAACCGCGCTCTCAGATCCGTCATCGTCAAACCACTTGCTGGCAGGGCAATTGCTTAATAGTCTGTTAATTGAGGGGGAACGTTTCATGCTGACACAAATTCGTCCACTGAGCCTTATTGTTATAGGTCTCATCGGCCTTGTCGCCGTTCAGGCGCAGGCTGCGGCTCAGGATTTCCGAGCCGCCCGATCCGAAGAAGTGCTGCTGACCGAGCTGACGGACGCCGCGTCCGACCTCCGGCTTGACGCGGAACATCGTGAAATCCGCATCCCCTTCACCATCGCGCCCAGCGCCGATCCATCCGGGATCGAACTCTTGATGAACGCCATCCCCGACAGCGCCCGTTCCGGCGGCCGCATCGAGGCGTTCGTGAACCGCTCCCGCGCCGTGGTCCTGCAACCCCGTGCGGAATCCTTTGAGGCGCGCTTCGCTCTGTATTCCGACGATCTGCGCGCCGGCGACAACACGCTGGTTCTGCGCATCGTCGAGCCGGGTGAAGACGGCTGGACCATTTCCGCCCAGGCGAGCCGGCTGCGCATCTCCGCCGCCCCGCCCCTGGGCTATTCCGCCCTGTCTGAAGTGGAAGCCGCGCTGAGAGCGGATTTCGCCGCGCCTCGCCGGGTGCACGTGGACGCGCAGGCCGCGGGCGATGACGAGCTGGCGGTGGCCGCCCTGATCGCTCAGGGTCTGGCGCTACGCATGGGTGAAGCCCCGATCCTGGTCAGCGACGCCGAGGTCGCTGAGCTGGTCGTCACCGCGTTCGTGCGCGGCTCTGGCGCGCCGGCCATCGATCTGACCGGCCCGTCCGAAGTGCGCCTGTCCGCCGCCTCGCCAGCCGCGTTGATCGCCTCGGCGCGTCTGTTCGCCGCCCGCTCCATGCAGGCGCACACCGTGCGCTTTGACATGGCCGCCGCCCTCAACGCGCCGCGTCTTGAAGTGACCCCGGCGCCGGTCAGCGCCAACCGCGACGCGCTGGCGGGGCTCGCCAATCTGGGCGCGCCGTTCGGGCTCGATCAGGGCGGCCGCGCCGCCGTGGTCATCGCCGCCTCTGATGAAGACCAGCGCAACGCCGCTCTGTCGGTGATCGCGCGCGCCGGTCTCGCCTCGGGCTCGGCCTGGCTGTACGCCTGGTTTGGCGATGATATCGACGCCGCGCCTGCGCGCTACGACCTGATGGTTCTGGGCCCTCAGGCCTCGCTGGATCCGCGCCTGCTGGCTGCGGCCCCGGGTGAAGTGCGCGCCGCCGCGAACGCCGCCGCCAATCGCACGCCGCAACGCCGGCGCTATTACGGCTCCACCGCCTACGCCGCCGATCCCAGTGAGCGCGATGCGCGCATCACCGGCGTGGCTGCGCTGTTCGCCACGCCCGAAGGCCGCCAGGTCGCTCTGTTCACCGCCCCTGACGGCGCTGATTTCGCCCGCGCCGCCAAACGTCTGGCCCGGTCCGAGATGTGGACCGAGCTCGATGGCCGCGCCGCCCTGTGGGACGCCAGCAATGTGACCCATTTCGGCCCGTCCGCAGCGCCGCGTTTCTCCGCGGAATGGATCAGCGGCGAGCTGCGCGCCCATGACGAATGGCTGGCGCTCGGCGCCTTCTCGCTGGCTGTGCTTCTTTTGCTCGGCAGCATCAATGTAAACCGGACGTCAAGACGCACCTCGTAAGATGACGGGATGTGGCTCGCATCCCTCACCCTTCTGACCGCGCAATCCGCGGCCAATATCGACGCCTCGTTTGACGCCTATGAATTGCGTCTCGAAGCGCGGTCGGCGGACGAGGCCTGCGCTGTCTTCACTCAGGTGGAGCGCGACCTTCTGAACGCCGCCATCCGGCGCAGCCGGGACGACGCCGTGCTGCAAGGCGCCAGCCCCGCCCAGCTGAACCAGTTTGAAGTTCGCCAACGCGACGCGTTTGAAACCTCATGCCGGGCCGCGTTCGACCTGCCCGGCGTCGAGCGCCATCGCAATGAAGTGTTGCGGCTGACGGGGTTTGACCAGGCGCGCTTTGAAGGCCGACTGCAGGGCTGGACCGCCCAGCGCGGCGGCGCCTCTGATGATTACGCCCGATGGAGCATCGTACAGAGCCTCGGTCAGGGCGACGCCAATTTCGGTGTTTTCCAGCAAGGCGACGAGACCGGACTGGCGCTGAGCCTGCGCACATCCTTGCGTCCCGCCTATGCTGTGGCCTTCCTGCGCGACACCAGCCAGGAACCCTACCCCGTGGACATGACGGCGGGCGGCTTGCTGGCGCCCCCCGACAATGACCCGGTCAGCGCCTGGAGCGCGCCTTCAGACCGGCTGGTCCGGGTGTTCGCCACTGAAGCGCTGAGCGCCCAGCGCGCCGGCGAGCTGGCGCCCGCCGCGGGCGCGCCTGCCGTAGGCTTTCAATTTCCCGACACGCTGGTCGCGCAGCTGGCGAGCCTGGCGCCGCGCGAAGGCGCTCGCATTGATCTTTACGACGCCACAGGCGTGGTGATTGACCGTTATTGGGTGGAGATCGGGGCGCTGGACGCCGCCATGGGCTTCATGCGCCTGCCGCGTATGGCCCCGCAAAGTTCGGCGGCGACGTCCAATTAAGAATTTGCTCGACCTTTTAAAGGTCGAGCGTGTGCAACGGCCCACGAACGATCTCTGACACGGTACCGGAGTCAATGTGGATCATTGTTCGAGCAGTAGAGTTACGAAACACAAGGACATAGCTATCCCCCTCACACACTTCGCCGCCGACCAAGTCAGAGAGAAATATATAATTGCCATCACATAGAATAGCACCCAGACCGCCGATTGTGTCGGTTAGAAATAGCGCATTAAGTATGCGGCCCGCACTATCTCCGACACAATAATCACCATCTATACATTCAATTTTGACATCACCAACTATCATTCTTCCGGACTGTATTATTACATCCGACGAAATAATTCCCAGTACGATACCGAGAACCGCAAAAACAACCGACAATAGAACTCGCATAGACACATCCCCACAGGCGAAAACTCACCTTATGTATGAGCAGGGGAAACGGCTATCGCAAAGATTCAGAAAGCGAACCAAGCAACGCAACGGCCAGCTTACGCCGCACCGTCCTTGGCCTGGATGATGACTTCACCGGCCTGTTGCGCAGCGGCGATGCGCTGATGCACTTCCAGCGGAACAAAGTCGGTCACTTCGCCTTTGGCCTGTCCCATCACCGGCAAGCGCACAGTGACCGTGGTGCCCTGGCCCGGCGCGCTTTGCAGGCGGACTTCGCCGTTCTGCATGTCCGCCAGCGCCTGAACCAGCGACAGGCCCAGGCCGGTGCCGCGTTCAGAGGTTTCCTTGCCCGAGCGGGTCTGATGATAGGGCGTGCCCAGTTCATCAAGCTCGTCCGCAGCGATGCCGACGCCGCTATCGCCGACCGCCAGCACCAGATCCGCCCCGTCCTGACGCGCCATCACAACAACGGCGCCGCCTTCAGGGGTGAATTTCACGGCGTTCGACAACAGGTTCAAAAGGATCTGGCGCATCGCCTTGCGGTCCGCCTTGACCGCCAGATCTGAATCGCCCGGCTCGCAATACAGCGCAATGCCGCGATCCTTGGCGCGCGGGCCGATCATCTTGGCGCAGATCGACACCACGTCGCGGGCGTCAAACTCTTCAGGGCTGAGCTCGTACTTGTCGGCTTCGATCTTGGACATGTCCAGAACGTCGCCGATCAGCTCCAGCAAATGCTCACCGCTTTCATGAATCAGATCGCCATATTCGGCGTAGCGCGCCGGCAGAGGCCCGAACAGGCGCTGCTTGATGATGTCGGAGAAGCCGATGATGGCGTTCAGCGGCGTGCGCAGCTCATGGCTGACCGCCGCCAGGAATTCAGACTTGGACTGGCTGGCCGCCAGCGCGGCGTCGCGTTCGTCTTTCAGACGCGCGCTTTCTTCTGCGCTGAGCGTATCGGCCGCCGCGACTTCGGCGCGGGGCGGGTCAAGACGGACCACAAACCCGGTCTCCGTCGCCAGCGCATGGGCGTCCAGCTCATGCCGGGCGCCACGCGCCGAGCGGACCGGGAAGGCAAAGGCGCTTTCAAGGCCTGACGCGTCATTGAGCGCCGTCTGCAGCCCTTTATCGATCTGCGCACGGCCTGCATCATCAAACGCCAGCCCCTTCACGCACAGACCGCCCAGATCACGCGGCGCGCCAGGCGCATAGCCGCGCATGCGCCGGGACACCGCCGCGATACGTCCTGACCGGTCCAAAGCCATCAAGGCGGCGGGCGCATTCTCAAAACCCTGCGCCGCAGGCTCGAGCGCCTCCAGCTTCGTCTGCGCGCGCTCCAGCTGCCCCACAAGCTGAACCCGCGCCGCAAAGCCGCAAAGTGCGAAGAACACGGCCAGCGCCAATCCGGTGAGCGGGCTCGCCGTCAAAACCTCAGAGCCCCCTGCAAGCGGCCCCCACAAGCTCGCCAGCCCCGCCAGAAGGAAGGCCAGCGTATTCATGGTCGCGCTCAGGCGCACATCCTTGTGCAAACCCGAGGCGGACAAGGCTGCCGGGCCGATCAGAAACGCCAACGCCGCCGGAGACAGGGCGGACCCCACAGCCAGAGCGGCGGCGAATCCGGGAAGGGTCCAGGCCAGCGCCAGGACAAAACGCACGATATCCAGGCGCGCCTTGCGCTTGCCGCCCAGCACCAGACCGAGCAAACCCGGCGCGGCGGCCACAGCCAGAAGGGCCAAATCGGCTTGCGCCAGAGGGGTTTGAACGCCGAAACCGATCAGGGCGACCAGTCCCAGCCAACCGCCATGAATCAGGCGCGGCGCCTGTTGATCCATGAATTTGGCGAAGGGGGCGATGCTTGGGCGCATGAAAGCGAATCTCGACTCACAAATGAGAATAGAACCGCACGCTCGTCTGGGGCCGTTAACAATTACTGAATTCGTGTCAAAGAGTGCGAGCCCTCTTGGCGCGGCCCCTGCACTAGGTCATGATCAGAAGAGGTTTTTCGCCGGGATCACGACATCATGATTTTTGCCGCCCTCAGCTTCGCCCTGTTGTCTGCGACTCAGGAGCCTGCGCCACAGGAGCCGTCAGGCCCCGTCCTGGCGCTGCCGGCGCCGCAGGCTGCGCAAACCACGCCGGACACCACCGAGCCCGAAGTGCTGCTGAACGCACAGACCTATGCCGCCTATCGCTCTGACGTCACGCTGGCGGGCGAGCGCGAGCTTCTGTCCGGCGCCGATCTCGACGCCACCATGGATGCGCTGTCGCGCTATTATGACGGCGATCGACTGGTGAACGCACAGATCGCCTATGCGGCGCTGGTCGCCGCGCGCAATCCTGAATTCATCGACGCCGTACGCGCTGTCGCCGATTATTACGGCACCGAGACCGCCGCCGCCGCCCTGACCCATGATCCCATGTATGTCACCGGCTTTATGGGCGCGGACACAGCCGGACTGGATGTCGCCCAGGCGATTGACGGCGATGTCACTGAAATCCGGGAGGTTGGCGCCCGCTATCGTCAGGCGGCCTATGATCTTCAGCACGAGCGCTGGGCGCAAACCCGCGCCCGCGACCGGGCCGAGCGCCTGTCCTCTCTGGAAAGCGCCTCTGAACGTCTGGACGTGCAGTTTCGAGCCCCTGACACGTCCGCCGCAGCGCCCATGGGGTCAGCCACCACCCTGTTCGCCCAGCCTGAAACCGTGGATCTGAACCTGCCAGAGTTGAGCGTGGAAGTGGGCCAGAGCCAGCTCCAGCCTGATGAGCGCCGGGTGGGCCGGATGCTGTCGCTGGCGGCGCTGGACGCCATTGAAGACGGCGACATGACCTTGATGGACCGTTTGCTCGATGACCCGGCGGTGGAGCGCTGCATGCAATGGGTGCGTCTGGACCTCGCCCAATGCGTGGCGGCCGGCCATTTCAAGTATGAAGACAGCTTCTGCATCGCCGAGCACGCGCTCAATGACGTGGCTGATTGTCTGACCGCGACTCGGGCGCCGAATGAAGCTGTTTCAAATTGAGACAGTTTCTCCAGTAACGTAAGCTCAAATTAAGGGTAAGTGTTCAGCGTTAACACACACTTTACCCTTAATTGCACATCCACTGGTGTTTCCGGGAACTATTTTCTAGCCTCAGAATTGCTTCAAGACCTGAAGTGAGTTGAAAAGAGGCTGGCATGCTCCGCACCGTGCTACGCGCCATTTTCTGGACCGCCGTGACGGCGGCTTTCATCCCTGCCGGCTTTAGCGCCGCGCCGGATGGAGCGTTTGCGCGCGAAACCCGCGAGCTGATCATTGCGACAGATGCTCTGGACAATTCTCGAGGTTTGACCCGTCAGGCGGGCCAACAGACGCGTGAGTTCTGCAACGAACAGTCTGAAGCCTGCGCCGTCGGCCAACAACTCGCCAGCTTCTCTTCGCTTGTGATGGGCGTCGTCTCTGACCGCGCCCAGAGCTGGGCCGCAGATCAACGCGCCCAAGCGCCCCTCGCCCCCGGCGCCCTGCCTCAGGACGCCCCGGCGCAAAGCCTCGACGCGCTTCTGGCGGACGTCACGCGCGAGACCTCTGACCTGCGTTAGACGCGGCGCTGGTCTTGCCCTGTCTCGGCGTGCGCTTTACCTCAGCGTTCATGACCGATCTTCAAGCTGACATCGACGCCCTCGTGGACGAGTTCGACTTTCTGGGCGACTGGGAAGAACGCTATCGCTATCTGATCGAGATGGGCCAGGCCCTGCCCGGCCTGCCCGACGCCGAGCGCACCGACGACACCCGCGTCAAAGGCTGCGTCAGCCAGGTCTGGATGGTGATTGATGACGGACCGGATCATGCGCTGGAGCTGCGCGGGGATTCCGACGCCCATATCGTCAAGGGGCTCGTGGCGCTGTTAAGCCGGCTCTATGACGGTCGCAAGCCCGACGAGGCGCTGTCCATTGATCCCAAAGAGGTTCTGGGCCGCATCGGCCTCGCCGAGCACCTCTCGCCGCAACGCTCCAATGGTCTCGCCTCGATGATCAAACGCATCCAGGCCGAGGCGCAGGCGCGGCTTTAGAGCCCGTACGGATCGACGCCCAAGCCCGCCGGTTTCATCCGGTAGTGCACTGCCAGACGATCCAGCGCCAGTTTCAGGGCTTGGGCGCCGGATCGTGACGGCCAGTTGAGGCGGCGTTCGGCCTCGGTCATGGCGCTTTGGCGCATCAGGATTTCCACCAGCCAGTGATCGAGCCCCGGCCCGACCGCCGCCAGCGCGTCCATCACGCGCTCCTGCGCGTTCAGACGCTGTATCGGCGCCTCGCTACGGTCCCTTGGCGCCGAACGCACGCCCCCGCCGGGCACGCCGCTCCAGCTTTGCGTGACGCGGCTGGAAAGGGTGGAGCGTTCATAATCGCGCATCAGGTTGTCGGCCGCACTGAGATGCACGGCCTCCAGCAAGGCGGGCCGGCCGTTCTGAGGCCGCGCATAGCGCGCCAGCGGGCCGTCGAGCGTTGTCGGGTTGACCGTCTGCAGCCTGAGCCCGCCCTCAGGGTCGTGCAGCGTCTTCCGGGCGAGGGTCAGAGCGGGTCGGACACCCGCGGCATCGCCCTCATCAAGACAGCGCCGCCCCACTTGCGTCAGTACGAATTCATTCGCTTGCGCCTGTGCCAGCCAGCCCTGCTCCAACGCGTGCGCCAGAGCGGCGTCGCTGACGCTCGCCAGCGGGCGGCGGCGACGGTCTGCGCTGGCGTAGACACCATAGCCAGAGCGCCCGCCGCTGCGCTGCGCCAGCCGGGCGCCCGGCCGGGCCAGACGCCGCAGCCAGCCTGGTACAGCGGCATTCATTGGGTCATTCCGAAGGGAATGAGATCCGGTCCCGGAGCCGAGCGCAGACAGGCTTCGAGGTCCTCCATCGCCGCGTCAAAGGCGGGGTCGTCGCGGGCGTCCTCAATCCGGTGACAGGCGTGAGCGGCGGTGGAGCGGTCGCGGCCAAACGCGTCGGCCACACGGTTCAAGCTCAGCTCGAACGCCACATGGGTCAGATAGATGGCGGCTTGTCGCGCCAGCGCAGCGCGCGCTCGCCCCCGTGTCGGACTGCTGATCTCCTCCACCGGCACGCCAAAGGCGTAGGCGGCGGCCTGTTGCGCCAGCCGGGCGCGGGCCTGGTCCAGAACAAGCGTGTTGGTACGCATCGGGTTATCCCCTCCCTTGTCGATCCTTCTGTGAAGTATAGGATCGAGCTGAAGGGTGAGGATAACATTCCTATTATAGGCGCGTGAATTCCCTTATTACGCTAGTTGTGGGTAACCGCGTTCAACACCCTAACTGGGGGAAAAGTACGCCACCAGAACGACCCCTGCGAGCATGATCGCCGTCCAAAGCGCCATCAGACCGGACGGAAATTCCTTGGACAGGGCGCCCGCTGGGCTGAACAGGTTGAACAATCGCCCGCGAATGCGCGTGATCGCGGCGCTCAGCCCCTTGCCGATCGCGTCAAAGAGAAGCTGCCCCATGGCGGCGCCCCAGCGCGCGCACGCATCGCCAAAGCGGCGATAGAGCCAGTCCGCATCGAGGATCGTGCGGTCGCCCTTGAGCGGGAACAGCTTGAAATAAAGCGCTGCTGCGAACACCAGAAGCCCGCCCAGAAGCAGCTGCACCTGACCGAACACGCTCGACAGCTTGTAGGGCGAATACTCCATGTCGAACGGCAGGATGCCGTACAACGCCTGGTAGTTCACGCCCAGGAAGACGCACAGGAAGGCCGCCAGCGCCATGCCCAGATGCATGGTTTGCGGCGCTTCCTTCACCCGGATGCCCCGGTCCGTGCCGAAGAAGGTGAAGTAGACGACCTTCAGAACGCTCAGCTCCATCACGCCAGCGGAAGCGTAGACCAGGATCGTATAGGCCCAGTCATGGTGCGCGTAATGGGTCGCGGACAGGATCAGCGTCTTGGCGACAAAGCCGGAAAACAGCGGCGCGCCGACAACCGACAGGGCGCCGATGATCGCAAAGAGCGCGGTGACCGGCATGGATTTGTAAAGCCCGCCCAGCGCGCTGACTTTCAGCGTGCCCGTGCGCAGCAGCACCGCGCCCAGAACCATGAACATCAGCGCCATGTAGATGACGCCCACAAAGGCGTTTGCCGCGGCGCCGTTCAGCCCCAGATCGCCGCCGACGCCCACCGCCACGACCATGAAGCCGAGCTGGTTGATCAGCGCATAGGCCAAGGTCTGGCGCAGATCATTGCTGGTCATTGCGAAAAAGATCGGGAAGACCGCCATGACGAGGCCGATGGTGATCAGAACCTCTTCGCCGGCAAAGCCGCGCGCCAGCGCGTAGATCGCCAGCTTGGTGGTGAAGGCGGACAAGACGACCGAACCCACCCCGGTGGCTTTGGGATAAGCGTCCGGCAGCCACATGTGCAAGAGCGGGAAGCCCGCTTTCAGGCCAAAGGCCAGCAGCATGATGATCCCGGCCCAGCTGTCCGTACCGAGCACGTCAAACGCCCAGGAACCGGTCTGGCTGGCCCAGATCGTCGCGCCGCCCAGAAGCGCCACGCCTGACAGCACCTGGATCGCCAGATAGCGCAGGCCCGCGCGTTGCGCTTCCGGCGTGCCGACGGCGAAGATCAGCGGGGCTGAGGCCAGAGCCGTCAGCTCCCAGAAGAAGAACAGGGTCAGCAGGTCGCCCGCGAACACCGCGCCCACTGCCGAACCTGCATAGATCAGCGCTGCGCCGTCAGTCATGCGATTGCGGTCATGCAGCGCGTACACGCCGTTGATGAAGCTGATCAGGATGAAGACCAGCGCCCAGACGCGAGAGAGGTTGTCGAGACGGAAGGTCTCCAGCACCACAGGGCCGAGATCGATCACGCCATAGACGCCGGTCTCGCCAGTGGCGAACCAGGCGCACAGGGCGCCGATCGGCCCCAGCAGCATCAGCGCCTTGCGCAGCTCGGACCGGGGCGAGGCCCAGGCCAGAAGCCCCGCGAGAATGAGGAACCAGGCCGGCGAGACGCCGTTCAGAAATGACAGGGCGTCAGTCATTCTCGCCCTCCTTCACATCGCCAGCGGCGCGAGAATAGAAATCACCCGGACGGCTGAGCAGCCAGACCAGCGCCCAGCCCCCCAGAATGGCGACAGCGCCCGCCGCCAGAGGCAGCAGCTCGTATGCGCCATACACCTCGGGATATTTGGACAGGCCGTCTTCAGACAATACGGTTTCCAAGCCGAAGCCTGCCGCCACCAATACCGCCAGAACGATCAGGGCAATCAGGCCGGCGCGCGGACTGGTCAGCCCGGACAGGGGACGCGCCAGCGGATGCAGCTCGGATTTAGAGTCGCGGGGCGCGGTCATGGCGTCATCTCCGTGGTGAAGACAGGCGACAGGAAGTCAATCAGCGGGCCGATGGCGAAGAACAGCACGATGGTGCCGCCCGCCGTGATCAGCGGCGCGATCCAGGCGAGCGCCGGCGGCTGGCCGGGGCGCATCGGGCTGGGCTCAGGCTTGGGCTTGAAGAAGCCGCGAATGACGATGGGCAGCAGATAGCCGATGTTCAGAAGCGTCGAACCGATCAGCATGACGATCAGCCAGGGCTGGCCGCCCTCGGCCGCGCCCTCCATCAGGAAGACTTTCGGCCAGACCCCGCCAAAGGGGGGCACGCCGATGATCGACAGGGCGCCGATGGTGAAGGCGGCGAAGGTCACCGGCATGTAGCGGCCCAGACCGTCAAGCTGGGAGATTTCAGACTTTTTCGCGCCGGTATAGATCCCGCCCGCCGTCATGAAGAGGGTGATCTTGCCATAGGCGTGCATGACGATCTGAAGCGCCGCGCCCAGGAGCGCCAGCGGACTGGCGAGCATGGCGCCCAGCGTGATGTAGCTGAGCTGGGAGACCGTGGAATAGGCCAGCCGCGCCTTCAGATTATCCTTGGTGAAGGCGAAGATCGAGGCGACCACGATGGAGCCGCCCGCCACCCAGGCCAGCACGTCGGCGGCCGGCAGGGTCTGCATGTAATCGGCGCCGAAAATATAGACGACCACTTTCAGGATCGAGAACACGCCCGCTTTCACCACGGCCACGGCGTGCAGGAGCGCAGAGACCGGCGTCGGCGCGACCATGGCGTTCGGAAGCCAGGGGTGGACCGGCATCAGCGCCGCCTTGCCGATGCCGAACGCGAACAGAACCAGCAGGACCGAACCGGCCATGGGCCCGACGCCTGACAGAATGCCGCCGACGGTGAAGTCGGTGGTGCCGGTAAAGGCGTAGACCGCAAACACGCCGGGCAGGAACAGGCCGATCGAGGTCGCCAGCAGAATGCCCAGATAGATCGAGGCGCCGCGCTTGGCCTTGGCGTCGCCCTTGTGCGCCACCAGCGGATAGGTGGCGAGGCTCAGCGCTTCATAGAAGAAGAACAGGGTCAGCAGATTGCCCGACAGCGCGATGCCCATCGCCGCAGCGATGGAGATCGTGAAGCAGAAATAGAAGCGCGTCTGATCCTTCTCGTTGTTTCCGCGCATATAGGCGATGGAGTACAGCGAGTTGATGATCCACAGCCCGCTCGCAACCATGGCGAACATGGCGCCCAGCGGCTCAAGCTTGAATTTCAGCTCCAGCCCCGGCGCCAGCTCGAACAGGACCAGCTCGGGCCGCGATCCGGACGCTTCGACCAGATAGGCGACCACCACGGCCAGCGCGATGGCGGTGATCAGGGTCGCCGCCTCGCGCAGATTGGGCTTGGCGCCCAGGCCGAGAACGGCGGCGCCGCCAATCAAAGGCAGGATCAGGGCGAGCGCGAGGGCGAGTTCAGGGGTCCAACTCACGGCGCGACTCCGGCGTTGAAGGCTGCGGCGGCGGCCGCCTCAGCCATGTTCACGATCGGCTCGGCGTAAACGCCGAACACAAGGTTCATCAGCGCCAGAACCACGAGCGGCGCCATGATCATCATCGGCACGCGCTGCACGGCATGGCTGGCGCCGTCCGGACGCGGCGCGACCCAGAGATTGACCAGCACCCGGTAGCAGTAAAACACCGCCAGCACGGACGCGATCAGGATGGCGACGACCGCGAAGGTCCAGCCTTTCTGCAAGGCGGCCTGGATGAGATAGAATTTTGAGATGAAGCCCACCGTGAACGGCACGCCGATCAGCGACAGGGCGCCGGCGGTGAAGGCCGCAGACGTCACCGGCAGGGCCTGGCCCAGACCTTTGAAATTCTCGATCCGGCGCACGCCATAGCTGATCGCGAAGGCGCCGAGCGCCATGAACAGCGCGCCCTTGATCATGGCGTGATTGATCAGGTGCAGCACGCCCGCCGACACCCCGGCCTGGGTGCCGATGCCAAGGCCCAGCATCATGTAGCCCACCTGGGCCACGGACGAGTAGGCGAGCAGGCGGCGCACATCGCTTTGAAACAAAGCCTGGGCTGACGCGATGATCATGCCCGCGATGGCCAGCGGCGCGATCACATAGGTGAAGCTGTTCAGCACGAAGCCGTTGCCCACCGAGAACACGTCAAAGCTGAAGCGGATGATGGCGTAGAACGCGACCTTGGTGGCGGTCGCCGCCAGGAAGGTGGTCACAAAACTCGGCGCATAGGCGTAGGCGCCGGGCAGCCACAGATGCAGCGGGAAGAGCGCCGCTTTCAGGCCAAGGCCCACAAGGATGAACGCGAAGCCGATCTCCACCACCCGGTCGCCCTGCAGCTCGGGCAGGCGCATGGCGAGGTCGGCCATGTTGAGCGTGCCCGTCGCCATGTAGAGAAAGCCGACGCCGATGACGAAGAAGGTCGCCCCGATCGTGCCCATGACCAGATAGTTGAACGAGCTGGTCAGCGCGCGGCGATCATGGCTCGCCCCCATGGCGATCAGCGCATACGTGGGGATGGAGGAAATCTCCAGGAAAACGAACATGTTGAAGGCGTCACCCGTGGTCGCCACCCCGGCGAGACCGGACAGCACCACCAGAAACGCCGAATAGAACAGCGCGCGCTTGTCTTTATCGATTTCGTCCTCGACACTGGGCAGGGCGAAGATCAGCGCCAGAACCGCGCTGGCCGTCAGCAAGAGCAGCAAGGCCGCGTTCAGCGCGTCGACGCGGAACTCGATGCCCACCGGCGGCTGCCAGGCGCCCAGCGCATAGCTGATGACGGCGCCCTCGCCGCGCGTGGCGAGAAACAGCTCGATGGCGAACAACAACGCCGCCACAGCGCCGGCGAAGGCGATGCCCCAGCTGACGCGTCCGGATTTCAACGCCGCCGCAGGTGCGGACAGGATGAGCGGGATCGCCACCAGCAAGACCGGGGCATGGGCCGCGAGCGCGGCCGGGAGGAATTGACCAACCGTCACGGCTTAAACGCCCTTTTCCAGTTCCAGAGAATAATCGGCTTCGGCGATCGTATCGTCCTCGATCGAGCCGTAAGCCTCACGAATGCGCACCACCAGGGCCAGGCCGACCGACAAGGTCGCCACGCCCACCACAATGGCGGTGAGGATCAGCACATGGGGCAGCGGATTGGAGTAGACCGCGTTCGGATCGAGCCGGTCATAGGCCATGTCCTTATAGTCGAAGATCGGCGGCGCGCCGCCGAACACCTTGCTGATGCTGATGTACAGCAAGAACACCGAGGTCTGGAAAATCGACAGCCCCACCAGGCGCTTGACGAGGTTTCCTGTGGCGATCACGGCGTACAGGCCGACCATCATCAGGACGATGATCACCGCATAGTTGAAGCGTTCCGTCACCATCTCGAACATGGCTTACCAATCCTCGTCAGAGATTTCGGGCGTGCGCCCGGCGAAGGCGTAAAAGATCGCGATCATCACGCAGGTCACCGTCGTCAGAACGCCGACCTCCACCGCGATGATGCCGATATGCTGGCCGGTCCCGTGCGAGATGTCGGGATGGAAGACAGTGTATTCGAGAAACTGCCCGCCCATGATCAGGGAGACGAAGCCCACTGACGCATAGATGAAGCCGCCCAGCGCCATGCCGACTCGCGCCCAATAGGGCGGGAAGACCTTGCGGGCCGCGTCCAGGCCGAAAATGAGCGCGTACAGGATGATCGACGAGGCGAGCACGACGCCCGCCTGGAACCCGCCGCCGGGCGAATACTCGCCATGAAAGTGCACGTAAAACCCGTACACGATGATCATGGGGATCAGGACCTTGGCGACGACGCGCAGAATGACGTGAGGCGACATCATGGGCTTACCCCTTCTTCCGCTTGGATTCGCCCAGGCCGATCAACAGGGCCACGCCCAGGCCTGCGGCGAACACCACGAAAACCTCGCCCATGGTGTCAAAACCGCGATAGCTGGCCAGCACGGCGGTGACCACGTTGGGGATGTGGATCTGCTCGGCGGTGAGCTGGACATAGTCCATGCCGACGCCGGTGTTGGCTGGGCTATTGGCGTCGCCATAAACCGGCATGTCGCCCAGCGCGTAAAACAGCGCCACGCCTGCGGCCACCGTCACGGCCAGCGCCGCCAGATGGCGCACCAGCGGCGTCTCGTCCGCCTCGCGTGAGGTCAGAAGCATCGCGCCCAGCAGCAGCACGGTGGAGATGCCTGCGCCCACAGCGGCTTCGGTGAAGCCCACATCCACCGCGTCCAGCGACACGAACCAGGCCGCCGAGATCAGAGAATAGGCGCCGGTCAGCATCACCACCGCGAACAGATTGCGCAGGCGGATCACCGCAATGCCGATGCACAGGAGCATCGCCATGAAGATGTAGTCAAAATACTGGGTGATGTCAGACGCGCTCATGCCGCCCCTCCATCGTCAGAACCGGCATGAGGGCGGTAGCGCGTCAGAAGCGGCTTCAGCCCCGATTTATAGGCGGCGTTGGCCACAGCGTGGGTGGCGGTGGGGCTCGTCAGGAAGACGAACACGCCCAGAAGCGCCAGCTTTACCGTGACCAGAGTGAACCCGCCCTGCACCATCAAGCCGATCACGATCAGCTCGGCGCCCAGCGTGTCGGTGACGCCTGCGGCATGCATGCGGGTGTAGAAATCGGGCAGGCGGATGACGCCGATGGCGCCCGCCAGCACGAACACGGCGCCGGTGATGACGAAAGCGGCCGAGACGATGTCGAGGCCCAGCTCTATCCAGAACGCATAATCCATTAGTGGTCCTCCTCGCCGTCCAGCGCACGTCGAAGCGCCATTTGCGACAGGGCCACGTCCAGCGAGCGATAGCGGAAGAATTTCAGGATCGCGATGGTGGCGATGAAGTTGATCAGCGCATACAGCAGCGCAATGTCGAGGCCGTCGCCGCGGCCCACCATCAGCGAGAACACCGCCAGGAACAGAACGGTCTTGGTGCCGAAAGAGTTCACCGCCAGCACCCGGTCATACAGGGTCGGGCCAATGAACAGGCGGCTGATCATCAGGACCATGGAAATCGCCAGGACGATGGCGATGCCGAAATCGAGAATGGGTGTGATCATGATCCGGCCTCTCCGCGCGGCTTCGCCAGCGCCTTGCGCCCTTCAACCGCTTCGATGGACCGCCGCTCCATGTCGCGGAAGGCGTCCTGGTCAGCGAACTCCTCGGTCAGGGCGTGAACCAGAAAGCCGGTTTCCTCGACTTCAATGGTGACCGTGCCCGGCGTCAGGGTGATGGAGTTGGCGTAGGTGGTGCGCGCCATGTCGGACTTGGCGCTGACCGCCACGCGGGTCATGACCGGCTTGATGTTCAGATCGGGCGCCATGGCGATGCGCACCACGGCGATGTTCGCCTTGAAGATCTCTGCGCCGAGCCAGCTCCAATATTTGAAATATTGCGGCAAGCGGGCGAAGGGAACCGATTCCCCGTCCAGAAGGCCCATGCGCGCGGTCGTGACCAGCGCAACCGTCACCGCCAGCACGCCGAAGCCCACCAGAAGCGGTTTGAACCAATAGCCTGACAATAACAGCCAGAGCACGGACAGTATGACTGCGAGCAAGACGCCGTAGAACAGCCTTGAGGCCACCGATCACCCTCCCTCTTCTCGCCGCCTGCATTGGGCGGCGTTGAGGGGGGTTCTAGACCACCCCTCACCGCGTTTTCCAGCGAAACCGGACACAAATGCTGGAGTTTCTTCAGAAGCGCTCGCCGCGGACCACTTCCACATCGTGCGCATAGATGATGCCGGGATAGCGTGCAAAGAAGGGCTCAGCCTGCTCAAACACCTTCTCGGCGGTCTCGGGCTTCATCACCGACAGCACGATTTTCATCTCTGTGGCGTCCAGCACGTCTTCACGGGTCCAGTCCCCGCCCAGACCGCTGCCCTCTCGGCCTTCAATAACGGTGAAGCCGGTTACGCCGCACTGGCGCAGCAGGTCGATCAGCCGTTTGAGATGGGGCGTCTCGACGATGGCGATGAGTTTTTTACGAACTGTGCGCGCCATGGGTCAGCCTCCGATGAGGGCTTGGGCGACCGCCGTGTAGAGCGGAATGCCGATCGCCAGGTTGAACGGGAAGGTGATGGCCAGAGACAAGGTCAGATAGACCGACGGGTCCGCCTCCGGCAGCGCGATGCGCATGGCCGCAGGCACGGCGATATAGCTGGCCGAACCGCCCAGGATCATCAGCGCCGCCGCATCCCCGGCGCCCATGCCGGTCAACAGCGCCAGTCCCAGGGCCGCCGCTGCGCCGATGGGCGGCATGACGATACCGAACAGCGCGCCGGGAACGCCCAGCTTGCGTGCGCCGGACAGACGTCGCGCGGCCACGATCCCCATATCGAGCAGGAAGAGACACAAAATGCCCTGGAACAAATCCACCACGAACGGCTCGAGCCGCACCATGCCCGGCTCGCCCGAGATCCAGCCGATGAAGAAGGCGCCCATGAGCAGCACGACCGAGCCGTTCAGCGCCACTTCGCGGATCAGCTCGCCGCGCGCGCTGGGGTCCGGCCCCTTGCTCGACGCGCCCGCCAGCAGCAGACCGGTCAGGATCGCCGGGGTCTCCATCAGCGCCAGAACGGCGACCATATGGCCGGAATAAACCAGGCCTGAGAGCTGCAGGAATTCAGATCCCGCCACGAAGGTCACCACCGAGATCGACCCATAGTGCGCCGCGCTGGCCGCAGCGGTCGTGCGGTCAAGCTGGGTGAAGGCGCGCAGCAAACCATACGCGATCAGCGGCATGGCGAAGCTGAGCAAAACGCCCGATCCCGCCGCCAGCAACAATTCGGTCGTCAGCCCCGCCTTGGAGACTTCCACCCCGCCCTTGAAGCCGATCGCCATCATCAGATAGAGCGCCAGCCCCTTGGCCACGGCCTGGGGAATGTTCAGATCAGACCGCAGCACTCCGGCGAGCACGCCCAGAGCGAAAAACAACACGGCCGGCGAAGTCAGGTTCGCGAGTGCGAGGGAAAGAACATCCAACATGGCTGCGACAGCTAGACGCACTCTTGCGCGGGTTCAAGGCTTATCGCGGCATTTGGCGGCGCCGCAGCCCGGCGCCTAATCCCCGCGGGCGCTGCGAGCGATGACCCAGTTCCAATAGCGCAAAACGGTTTGCGCCTTGTCCACGCTCATCGTGTCAAAGACCAAAATCGCCTGTTGCACGCGGTTGAAGGCGTCGGTGCGCCCCGAGCCCTCGATCAGCCCGGTCAGATGCTGGCGCGACAGCCCGGTCGCCTTGGCCAGAATCGCCAGCGGTTCGCCGCCGAAATCATCAATCATGCGATTGAGCAGATCGCGCTGAATATTGGCGAGCACCGCCGCCTCGGCGCGCAACTCCTCGGTGAACCCGATTTGCGAGGCGCGTTCGATCAATCCCTCAAGCGATCCATAAGGCGTCACTTCGGCCGCTTTTCGGTCGCGCTGGCGGCGGTCGATATAAGCCAGCGCCTCCTGAACGGCAGTATCCGGTTCGGCTTCACGCGCCGCCAAAGGAAACACGTCCTCGGCTGCATCCTGAAGGATCTGACGCGATGCGGCGAACCGGTCGAGGATCATGCGGCGCAGATCATGAGAGACGGACCAGAACAGCGCCAGCGCCTGGGCGGGCCGCAATTCAGGACGCCGTATCAACAAGCGCGCGATGACGTCGTGTTCCGCCGCCACCCGCACGATCACTTCCACGGTCTGACTCGCGAGCCGGGCGCCGTCATTGCGCAACAGCGTGGTGATCACGTCCATGTCGCCGCCTGCAGCCAACGCGGCGGCCACGGTCTCTGACACGCTCTCACGACGCGCCAACTCCAGCCTGTGCAATGCGCTCGCCCCCTGGGCGATGTCCATCATGTCAAAATCGGACAGCGCCTGGGAGCGTCGCAACAACGGCTCAGCCACTTCAAAGTCGTCATGGGCGAGCCGGCGCACCAGAGCGCGGGGCGCTTCATTTTGCTGGGCCAAGCGCTTGGACACTTTCGCCCGCAACCCCACATCCGCCGCCCGCAGCAATTCATCCAGCACGTCTGCGACCATCCACCGCTCCTGCGGCGCGATCTGGCTGGAGGGCAGGCAGACAATGTCCGCCAAACGCCGGGTCAAGAGGTCCCGCGCCCGCGGCGTGGCGGGTCGGGGCGGTGCGGGGCTCAGATCTTCCGCCATGGTCGAAATCACATCCTGCTCAGTCTCACCCCAAGATGAGCCCGAGGGCGTTAAGGAAGCGTCGAGATATGCGACGCCTTGCGCCAGGGGCTGAAGTCGCGCAAGGTGCTTAAGACCTTATCAAGTATGTGTCACACATCTTTGCCTTGATCCGCCCGTGGGCCTGATTGCATTTGCCGGGGCCATCCCCGCCCAACCGACAGGTATGCCCGTGGCGTTGAAAAGTCTTCGTAAATTCCGCCGCTTCCAGCGCTTTCCACCTTTCACCGTCTACATGATCGCTGTCGCAGGCTGGTTTTTCAGTTTCGGTCTTCAGACGACGCTGTTTCCCGGCGTGATCAACTATACGCTGAATGAAAGCCCGGACCGGCTGGGGCTCGCGCAGGCGGCGCTGACGGCGCCCATGCTGTTCTTGCTGCCCATGGCGGGCGTGGTGGCCGAGCGTCTTGACCGGCGCTGGGTGATGGGCGGGTTTCACCTTCTGGCTTGCCTGTGCGCCGGATTGATGTCGCTTTTGCTGTTCCAGAACCTGCTCAGCTATTGGGTGATGATCCTTTACGCCCTGCTGGTGGGCGTGGCGGGCGCTTTCGTCATGCCCGCCCGCGACAGCGCGGTGAATGCGGTGACCCGTGTCGCCCAACGACTGGGACGCCGCGATTTCACCTTGCAAAAAGCGGTGATCCTGGCCTCTCTTGTGCAGTTCGCCGCCCAGATCTTCGGCATGGGCGCCGGCGTGCTGGCGGGCCGCCTGGGTCCTGCGCCGCTGTTCGCTGTTCAGGCCGGGGGGCTGGCGATCGGCGCGGGCGCCGCCCTGCTCATGCCGCGCCTGCCGCGGCAGAATACAGGCGGCGAAAGCCTGTGGACCAGCTTGCGCACCGGCGTTCTGGAAGTGGTCCGTTCGCCCATCTTGGCGCCGATGACGCTGATCATGCTGGCGCTGGGCCTGCTGGTGGTGGGCGGCGGCTTCTTCGTCATCATTCCGGTGCTGGTGCGTGATGTGTATGACGGCGGCTACGGCCTGCTCGCGCTCCTGCTCGTCTCTTTCTGGATCGGCGCCTTCATCGCCAATGTTCTGTTGTCTCAAGTGGGCGAGATTGAACGGCCCGGACGCATCCTGATGCTGGCGCAATTGGTGACGGTGGTCTCGATGGGGCTGCTGGCCCTGCCCCTGCCGCTCTACGCGCTCTTCATCCTGGTGTTCAGCTGGGGCCTGGGGGGCGGCGTCGGCATTTCACTGTCGCGCGCCGTGGTGCAGGAGAACGCCCCGCCGCGCATGATTGCGCGGGTGATGAGCGTCTATCAGCTGGGCATGTTCGGCGGCATGCCGCTGGGCGCCTTCGTGATGGGCTATGTGGTGCACGAGATCGGACCGCGTCTGTCGTCCCTGATCCCCATGGCGGGGCTGCTGCTGGTGCTGATCGTGATCGCGCTGACCACGCCGATCCTGTCGCTGCGCCGGGTGCGCTGACGTTTCTTTTCGTCCATTACCGTTGGAAACGCTGGACAGCGCTGCAGGTGCGAGAAACACTGCCCCATCATCTCAATTGGGGAGTCAGGCGCAGCACGCGTCTGGTGCAGGACCATCATGACCTTATCTCATTACGGATCGAAAGCCGCCTTGCTGGCCGGGGCGGCGCTTATTGCGCTTTCAGCCTGCAGCCAGCCCGCTGCGGACAGCGCCGCCACGACGACGGAAAACAGTATGAATGACACCTCCGCCCCCGCTCAGGACCTGATCGCGCGCGCGCTCGAGATTTCAGCGCCGACGCCCGAGCAGCGCCCGGTCGAGATCGAGCAGCTGGGCCGCACCCGCACCGACGAATTCACCTGGCTGCGCGATGACAACTGGCAGGAAGTGATGCGCGATCCCAGCGTGCTGGACGCGGACATCCGCGCGCACCTGGAAGCGGAAAACGCCTATTACAACGAGGTGATGGCGCCGCTCACCGGCCTGGAAGAGCGCCTGTACGGCGAGATGCGCGGCCGCATCAAGGAAGACGATGAATCTCCCGCCTCCCGCGATGGCGACTGGTATTATTATCTGCGCTATCGCGAAGGCGGCCAGTATCCGGTCTTCGCCCGGCGTGCGACCGGCGAGAACGGCGAGATGGCTGGCGAGGAAGTGATCATCCTGGATGGCGACGCCGAAGCGGACGGAATCGAGTATTTCGATCTGGGCTCTGTCCAGCACTCGCCCGATCACCGCTATCTGGCTTATGCGGTGGATACCGCCGGTTCGGAATTCTACCAGATCAAGATTCGCGACCTCGAGACGGGCGAGGACATCGCCACCGTCACCGATGAGGGCTATGGCTCCATGGTCTGGGGCAATGACAGCCGCACCCTGTACTGGGTCTGGCGCGACGACAACAACCGGCCGCGCCGGGTCTATCGTCAGGCGTTCGACTCCGCTGAAGCCGAGCTGATCTACGAAGAAACCGATCCGGGCTATTTCCTGAGCGTCAGCAAGACCGATGGCGACAGCTGGATCGTTCTGGGCGCCGGCGACCACACCACCTCTGAAGCGCGGGTGTTTGACGCCAATGATCCGGCCGCCGAGCCGATCCTGGTGTCAGAACGTGAGCCGGGCGTGGAATATTCGCTGACCGAAGCGGGCGGCCGTCTGTTCGTGCGCACCAATCAGGGCGGCGCTGTGGACTTCCAGATCATGGAAGCGCCGCTGGATGATCCGCGCCGCGAGAACTGGACGTCGCTGATCGAGCACCGCCCCGGCGTGCTGGTGAACGGGTTGATGGGTTTTGAGAACTGGCTGGTCCGGTCCGAGCGTTCAGACGCCCTGCCCCGCATCATCGTGCGCGACTTGCGGTCCGGCGAAGAGCACGAGATCGCGTTTGATGAGGAAGCCTACGCCCTGGGCATGGATGGCGGCTATGAATACGCCACCGACCAGATGCGTTTCTCCTATGAAAGCCCGTCCACCCCGGAAGAGACCTATGACTACGACATGAGCGCGCGTGAGCGCACCCTGATCAAGCGTCAGGAAGTCCCCTCGGGTCACAATGCGGAAGACTTTGTGGTGCGCCGCATCCACGCCACGGCCCGCGACGGCGCCAGCGTGCCGGTGACGATCCTGTATCATCGCGACACCCCGATCGACGGGTCCGCGCCGCTGCTGCTGTACGGCTATGGGTCTTACGGCATCACCATTCCCGCCAGCTTCTCCACCTCGCGCCTCAGCCTGGTGGATCGTGGCATGGTCTACGCCATCGCCCATATCCGTGGCGGCATGTCCAAGGGCTATCAATGGTATCTGGACGGCAAGCTCGACCAGAAAACCAACACGTTCAATGACTTCGTCGACTCGGGCCGCGCCCTGGTCGAAGCAGGCTACACCTCTGAAGGTCAGATGGTCGCCATGGGCGGCTCAGCCGGCGGCCTGCTGGTCGGCGCCGCCATCAACCAGGCGCCCGAGCTGTTCGCCGGCGCCATCGGCGCGGTGCCGTTCGTGGATGTGCTGACCACGATGTCCGATGAAAGCCTGCCGCTGACCCCGCCGGAATGGCCGGAATGGGGCAACCCGATCACCGACCCGGCGGCGTATGACTACATCCTGTCCTACAGCCCCTATGATCAGGTGAGCGCGCAGGATTACCCGCATGTTCTGGCCACAGCGGGCCTCACCGACCCGCGTGTGACCTATTGGGAGCCCGCGAAATGGGCGGCGCGTCTGCGCACCCGCCGCACCGATGACGGCCTGACCCTGATGCGCACCAATATGGGCGCGGGTCATGGCGGCGCGTCTGGCCGGTTTGATTCCCTGCGTGAACGCGCCGAGGAATACGCCTTCGCCCTGATGACGGTGGGCCTGGCCGATCAGGAAGCCGCAGAGGCCGCCTCTGAGGCCTCTGACAGCCCTGAGTAGGCTTCCGCCTCACTGAGAGAACTGAAAACGGCGCGGGAGCTTTCCCCGCGCCGTTTTTTTGTGCTTGATCAGGACTTCACACCGATCCGCGTGTCATGCTGAGCACCGTCATCACCGATCTCGTCCCAGCTCGCTTTCGAGCCTACAAAGATATGGTGGACGACCTTCAACGAGTCCGCGCCGTCGGTTAGAACGCCTGCAGGAATAAAGACCCGGTCCGCGTCATTGTCACCAGGAGCGGGTGAGCCGCAGAACTTGCAAAACGTGCTTTCCCAGTCTGCATCTGGATGACGCCAATAGGTCAATTGATCCTCGCCAGCGAGCCAGTGAAAATCCTCTCGTTTCGCCAGCACCACCGAGATATTCGCCGTTCCTGTATATCGGCGACACAGTGAGCAGTGACACTGGATCACACCCATGACAGGCCCTGTCACTTCAAAGCGCACCGCCCCGCAATTGCATCCGCCCTTCATGCACGCCTCCATGTTCTGACGCCCCGTCCAGGAGAAGCGCATGCAGGCCGCCGAGCGCCTGAAAGCCGGTTTCTCATTGCGCTTAATCCAAGGCGAGGCTCGAACCCTAGCAAGAATACTCTAGGGCCCTAAAGAAAAAGCCCCGGCGCAGAGCGCCGGGGCTTTCAATCAGTCTGTCGTATGAGCTTAGCCTTCAGCGGTCGCCGCTTCGGCTTCGCGCTCGGCTTGAGCCGCCGCCGCTTCGGCGTCGGTCAGGCCTGCTTCACGGATCTGCTCACCATAGACATTGTAGTACGGCTCACAGCGCTCCGGGATGGATTCAAACCGCACGCGGCCTTCATCATCCACAGAACCGGTCAGAACGATCTGACGGCGCTCTGCGTCCAGGGTCAGGCGGCATTCGTCGATGACGATCTGCTCCTGTTGCACCCGGCGACGCTCTTCGCCATCAATCTGAGCGGTGATCCAGCGAATCCAGCCATTGGAGGCCGTACGGCTCGAAGGATAGCGCGCCCCTTCACGGAACGCCTGGATCGCACCCTGACGTTCGCCCTGACGGAAGCGCGCCGTGCCCAGCAATTCCCAGGCTTTGCCGGTATCGCTGAGGCCGCCGCGATCCAGAGCCGTGACCAGGGCCGCTTCCGCAGCGCCAAAGTCATTGAGCTGGAAGTTCGCTTCGGCCAGACGCAGGGCGGTTTCACCATCGCCTTGCAGCTGAGACAAACGTTCGAGCACCGGGATCGCCCGTTCGAACTCGGACGCCTGACGCCACATATTGGCCAGAAGCTCGAGATTGCGCTGGGTCACTTCCACGCGGCCCGCATTCATCTCGCGCTCCAGAATGGACGCGCCGCGGAACGGGTTTTCAAAGAAGCTGTAATACTGAACCAGACGGATCAGCTCGTTTTCTTCCTGGAAAAGACCGTTCAGATACATCAGCTTGTTAGCTTCAAACGCACTGTTGGCGTCATCTTCTTGCGCATAGAGCGCAATCAAATTCTGCCAGGCCTGACGTGCGCCCGGAAACGCGGACAGATACTCCCGAACCACCCGCAATTGATCACTGGTGCGATCAAGTTGCTGATAGAAATAGAACATCAGGTTGAAGTCCTGCTCGTTCTTTTGGGGCGTATTGTTGTAATAGATTTCCGCATAGCGAACGCCATCGGAAATCCGGTCCGCCTGCAGATACGCTTGCGCCACGGTCTTGGAGAAGTTCGGCGTCAACTCGGCGCCAGCCGAGATGGCCAGCTCGAACTGACGGATCGCCTCGTCCACATTTTCCTGAACCAGATAGAGCTGACCCAGGGCCGTGCGGATCGCAATCTCTTCATCCGTGGTGGTCGCGCCGGTCGCCAGCGCCGCGCCGAAGTCGCGGATGGCGAGATCGAGGCGATCCTCGGTGAAGTACGCGCGAGCGCGCAGCTGCAACACCACAAACCGCTCATACGGCGTGAGGTTATCTCGAGCCGCAAGCTCGTTCATGATCCGCAGCACACAGGCGTTATCGTCCACGTCCTGACACTCTTGCGAGGCGAGCACTTGCTCACCGACCGCAGAGCTCAGAACACGGCCTTCAGCCTGTTGGTCCTCGTTATCACGACGGCGCTGCGCTTCTGACGGCGCTGCAATCGCGATGGCCAGGAGGCCGGAAATGGCGACGACGCCCAGTGTCCGGACCAAGCTGGCGGGGTTGAAAGTCTCATTCAGAGTCATTGTCACTCTCCCGGTGTGGGCGCTGCCCGCTCACGCATGAGCGAGAAGCGCCGCACTGCCTAGTCAGCCAGCTGGTAGTCGAGAGACGTTTGCACGCCCCGACGCCAGACCGCGTTGCCGTTTTCGATCCTGGGTTCATACCGCCAGCGTTCCACGGCCCGGATGCTGGAGCGTTCAAACAGGGAGCTGGTGCAATCCAGCGCCACAATGTTCGTCGGCGTCCCATCCGGCGTCACGTCAAACTGCATCAGGCAGCTGCCTTCCACGCCGCGCTCAGCCGCCCGGGGCGGATATTGCGGCGGGATGCGCACCATCGGCTGGGCGTCACGGTCGGAAACGTCAAAGCTGACATCCCCGCTGCCCAGATCCGGCGCGTCAAACTCAGGAATCTCACCAGCGATGGTGTTCATGTCCTCAGCCGGAGCCTCAGCCACTTGCCGCTCGATCTGGGGCGGCGGGGGCGGAGGTTCGACCTCGTTCACGTCATCCATGGTGACTTCACGCTGACGGACTGAAAGATCTTCCACTTCCTCGGAAATAGAGATCGCCAGTTCATCCCGCGCCGGTTCCAGCTCGACTTCGTCAGTCAGGATCAGGCGCTGCATCAGCATGAACAGCAGGAAGGTGATCACGGCGGCGATGGGTACGCCGACGAGAAGACGGATTATACTAGCCATCGCGTCCCCCTATCCTTCCTCGGTTGAGATTTTGACGGGAATGTCCATGTCCATCAGCAATTCCTGGACATCGAGAACCGTCCCCGCCGGCGCACCACTATCACCCTGGATCATGGCTTCGGCGCGGGGGTTCTCCTCCCGGAGCTGTTCGAACGCGTTACGAAGCTGCGCGAGCTCGTAAACATTTCCGTCCACATAGATTTCGTCATTGGCCGTCACGGCCACGAGCAGGGTCGGTTTCTCACGGTCCTGAATTTGGGTTTCAGGTCGCAGGATCTCGACGCCCGGCTCCTTAACGAACACGGCTGTCACAATGAAGAAGATGAGCAGGATGAACACGACGTCGAGCATCGGCGTCATGTCCAGCTGGACTTCTTCGTCATCTTGCAGCACGCGGCTTTGTCGGCGAGCCATTGGCTTGTCTCCTCTCCCGGTCCGTTATCCCTCGCCGCCTTCGGCGCGAGTGATTGAAACGGGAATGCTGTTCGCCTTCATCTCATCCCAGATCAGGACGATCGTGCCGTGCCGGGCTTCGTCGGCCACTTCGATCAGCACCGCGGAATCAGGCTGTTCGGCCCGAATGCGCGACACTGCCGCCAGCACACGAAGTTCACTGGTGGGATCCTGGTTGACGAAGACCTGATTGCGGTCGTTCACCTGGACCAGAATAACCGGGTTCGGCTCGGTGTCCTGATTATCCGACGGGGGCGGGGGACGCATATCAATCCCCTGCTCCTGCAGGAAGGTCGCCGTGACGATGAAGAAGATGAGCAGGATGAAGACGATATCCAGCATCGGCGTCATATCGACGTCAGCGTTATCGCTTCCGCGTTTGACTTTTCTACGCATGGCCTAGTCCACCTCCAGCTCGTCTGCGAGTTCATGGACCTTCTGTTTGGCCATGCGCTCGATCTGGTTGGAGAAAAGCAGTCCGGACAAGGAAGCGACCATGCCCGCCATGGTCGGGATGGTGGCGCGAGCCACCCCCGCCGACATGGCGCGAGCATCGGACGAACCGGAGATCGACATGACGTCGAACACCGAGATCATCCCGGTCACTGTGCCCAGCAGACCAAAGAGAGGAGCGACCGCGACAAGCGTCTTGATCAGTTCCACATTCTGGTCGGCCTTGGCCTTCACTTCGCTAATGAGCTGATCCCGGATGGCGTGAGCGTTCCAGGTGTGGTGGTCGCTACGTGCGCCCCACTCCTGCCGCGCCCGGTCCGCCGCACCTTTGTGCGCGAAACCGAAATACGCCATGCGTTCCAGGATGAACGCCCACATCACGAAGGTCAGGGCCATGATCCAGGTCAGGATCGGACCACCGCGTTCCAGGAATTCCTGGAGACCTGTGAGGGCGCCTGAGATATCCATAGGTCTGTTTCCTTAACCTGCGGATTTCTCTTCGGCGTGACGGGCGATGATGCCTGCCGCTTGTTCTTCCAGAGCACTCTGGGCGCCGCGCGCGAAGCTTGCAGCGAACGAGTGGATGAACAAGAGCGGGATCGCCGCGATCAGACCGGACACCGTCGTCACCAGGGCTTCGGAAATACCGCCTGCCATGATGGTCGGGTCGCCGGTGCCGAAGAGCGTGATTTGGGTGAAGGTCCGGATCATGCCGGTCACAGTGCCCAGCAGGCCGAGCAGCGGAGCGACGCCAGCCGCCAGCTTCAGGAAGTTCAGACCAAACTCGAACTTCGGAGTTTCGCGAAGAATGGCTTCGTCGATCTTCAGTTCGATGGTTTCGGTCGGACGGTTTTTCACTTCCTCATAGGCCAGCATCACGCGGCCCAGCGGGTTGGAGCTGGATGCGGTCGAACGACGCTTCTGAGCGTTGATCGCCGAGTTCACCAGCAGCAGGCTCACCAGACGGAACAGACCAAAGGCCGCCGAGAAGATCAGCAGAGCTGCGATGATTTTCGCAACGATGCCGCCTTGTTCAAAGCGCTCGGACAGGCTCGGCACGTCACGATAGATGCGCAGCAGACCGCCACGGGACGGATCGACCGGACCGGAGACGATTTCGCCCGGCTCGGCGTTGATCAGGTTGGAGGCAGCGCTCAGCAGACGGGCCGGGGGCTGACGCTCCAGGTTCGCCAGACGATAGCCGGCTGCCGCGTTGTTCTCGTCAGAGGTCCACTGCACGAAGAGCGGGCCGCCGTCATTCGCCATGGCGATGAACGGACCGACGCGGGTCACGGGGACCGGGTTGCCTTCGTTCAGACCCAGCACGCGAGCGTTGAAGGTCGTGACTTCAGCCTGGCCTTCCATTTCGTTGATCATGGTCTGCCAGATGGCGTCCAGCTCGTAACGCTCCGGCAGGGTGCGGCTCTGGGCCAGTTCCTGCAGAGGCTGAGCGCGGCCCGGATACTGGGCGGACACCATGGAGGATTCGATGATCGAACCGAATTCGCCAGCCGTCTGACGCGCGGCGCCGAACAGCTCGCCGAAGGCGCCTTGCGCTTCGCGAAGCTCGGCGTCGAGCTCGGCGATTTGCTGGTCATTGGCGTCAAACTGAGCCTGCAGACGCTCGGACTGGGCTTCCAGGGAAGCCAGTTCGTTGCGGGCCTGGCTCAGCAGCGCGGACTGACGGTCACGCTCGGAGCGGAACTCCTGCAGACGACGCTGATTTTCCGCAGCGGCGTCGCGGCTGTCCTGACGGACGCGCTCAAGCAGCTGGGAAATGGATGAGACCGGTTCGCGGTCGGCTTGTGCGAAGGCCGGAGCCGACGCCGCACCGGCGATCAGCGAGACGGCCGCAATCGAGGTAAGAATGCGTTTCATTGTTTTGCTCTCCCGTCTCACATTAACCCGCGGTCGGGCCCGGCAGCGGGGCCTCGAACACTTCCGGGGTGGTCACTTCGTTCGCGATCCGGAAGGCGCGCTGAACGTTGGACGACATGGACGACGGAACCGGACGCCAGGTCTGGTTGTCGTGCGTCATGATGGCCAGATCGCCGCCAATCTGACGGATCAGAGCCACGCGGCCGATCTGCAGGATGTTGGCTTCCTGGGGAACGCCGTCGACCAGAACTTCTTCCGAATAGGCGTTCAGCGAACGACCGTAGGAAGATTCAATCTCGAAGGCGTTCAGCAGCAGACGATATTTCTCAGCCGGGGAGACAGCCGCCTCGCCCAGAACTTCACGAATATTGTCCAGACGCTGGGTGCGCTGATCGATGCGGAACGGCATGTCGGCCGCGATGAAGTCTTCCAGCGCGTTGAACATTTCCAGCATCATCGGCGCGAGATCGCGTTCGATGTTGCCCACACGCTCGAGTTGGCTTTGCAGACCGGTCAGCTCGTTTTCCTGCGAGCGCAGGAACACGTTCTGTTGCGCGATGAAGACGCGCTGGGATTCGATCTGTTCGCGAACCGCCAGGTATTCGCGTTCCGCGTTGTCGGCGGCGTCCGCCAGATCGTTGATCTGATCTTGAGCGCGAGCGCCTTCCTGAGTGGACTGACGCGCCACTTCAAGCGCCCGGTCGAGCTGCGCATGCGCAGCGCCCGCAACGACGAGCGCGGCGGCGCTCGCCGCAAGCGTCGTGCGGATTCCTTTGAACGTCATGGACATATTTTGCCTCACAGTAGCCGGCGCGATCACAATGACTGCGCGCTCCGTTTCCCTCGCTTTATCGGTGCACCGATCGTCTCCGCGACGGTATCGGCCCCCCAAAAACACAAATACCGCGGCGCACCGCGCGATGACCCTTGATCGCCAAGGGCCAATAATAAGTAAACGAGACCGACATCAGCGATGTCGCCCTCCGCTTGTTACGCGGCGTGGTCCGCCGTCTCTATAGTTTGGATGAACGCTAGCACCGGCTGAGTTCGCCGATCAACCGCTCAAACACGACCGCGCCCGCCTCGGGCCGATGGTGTTGAGCTTTCTAAAGACGAAGCATCATCGTTTTACGACGACGCCAGACATTACCGCATCGTCAGAAATACCCTGTGAATCAAGGGTGATTTAGCGTCAGCTCCGCCTCGCGCTCCAGACGCGATGACGCGACTGAAAAGCTTTTGCGATTAACTGCAATTGATCGAGATAGAGACGTTAACAGAGCGCACGTGGCGCCAAGGCCACGCCGTTTCACGCTGAAACAGCGTGTTATACTTACATATCTGATCTGAAAAGTATGGCTGGGGCGCCAGGATTCGAACCTGGGAATGGCGGTACCAAAAACCGCTGCCTTACCACTTGGCGACGCCCCAACCGGGTGACCACTTGGTCACGGGCCGCGGTAATTAGCCCGGCCCGACGCAGGATGCAACGCCCTGTGCTGCACTTTCGTCAGCTGCATTCCAGCTGTGAAGATGTCATTGCCTTTTTCAACGCCTTCGGTCTATAAGCCCGCCCTCGGTTCGGAGTATAGCTCAGCCTGGTAGAGCACTGTCTTCGGGAGGCAGGGGTCGCAGGTTCAAATCCTGCTACTCCGACCAGTTATTCCCGCCCTGTTTACAGGACATGCGCGCCCTCCTTCCGGAAGGCGCGTTTTTGTTGGTCGGAACGCCATCCGAGTCGCTTCCGCGCCACACTCATGCGCGAACCGCCAGCCGCCAGACAACCAGATATCGACCCGCCACGCCGCGCCCCTTAAGACATTGTTAGGGTTCAAGGGGGTGCGCGGCGACGTCGCGCGAAGCGTATGAAACAATTCTGGCTGACATTTTTCGGGTCCATCGCCGGCGTGATCGCTGGTGCGATTCTCTGCATCGTGTTCGTGATCTTCCTGATCGGCGGACTGATCGGCGCGGCTCTGGAGACCGCGGCGCGCTCAGACGCGCCGCCTCTGACAGGCAACGCCATGGTGCTGGAGCTGGATCTCAGAACACCGCGCCTGGACCAGCCCTCCGCCTCGCCCTTCGCCTTCGCCGAACCGCTGTCCATCGTAGAATTGTCGCAGGCGCTGGAGCGCGCCCGCACGGATTCGCGCGTGGCCGCCGTCTTCGTGCGCGCCAACACCCTCAGCCTGCCCGCCGCACAGGCGGAACAGATTCACACCCTTCTGGCTCGCATCTCTGACGCCGGCAAACCCGTCATCGCCCATGCGCAAGGGTTCGAGGGCGGCTCTGTGCTGCCGTATTTCGCGGTGGGCGGCGCGGACGAGATCTGGATGCAGGACAGCGCCAGCTTCACGGCCGTGGGCCTGAGCGTTGAAACCCTGTTTCTGGGCGGAATGTTCGAACAGTTCGGCGTGCAGCCGCAATTTGTCCAGTTTCATGAATTCAAGAACGCCGCCGACACCTTCACCCGGACCGGCTATACCGACGCCCATCGCGAGGCCACATTAAGCTGGCTGGGCTCGATCCATGACACGGCGCTCGCCGCCCTCGCCCGGTCCCGTGACATCGAGCCGGAGCGGTTGCGCGCGCTTGTGGAGGCGGGCCCCTATTCTGCCGAGCAGGCGCTCGATCTGGGCCTGGTCGACCGACTGGGCCATGTGGCCGCCGCCCGTCAGAGCGTGCTGGACCGCGCCGGCCCGAATGCGCGGATCGTGGACATCGCCCTGTATCATAAAGGGCCCGTGAGCCCGCCTCCCTCACAAGCCCCCGTGATCGCCCTGGTTGAAGCGCAGGGCGGCATCGTCACAGGCGCATCCGAGGCGGGACTGGGCAGCGGCCCGCTTGTCGGCGGCGATACGCTGGCGGACGCCATCGACGCCGCCGCCAGCGACAGCGCCGTTCGCGCCATCATCCTGCGCATCGACTCGCCTGGCGGGTCCGCCATCGCCTCCGACCAGATCTGGGATGCGGTGATGCGCGCGCGCCAGGCGGGCAAGCCCGTCATCGCCTCGATGGGGGCGACTGCAGCATCGGGCGGGTATTACATCGCCGCCCCCGCGGACCGGATCATCGCCCAGGCCACCACCCTGACCGGTTCGATCGGGATGTATGGCGGCAAGCTTGTGGCCGATGAGGCTCTGGGCCGTTTGGGGCTCAATCTTGATCCGCTTCATGTGGGGGGCGAGTATGCGCTGGCTCAGTCAGCCGCGCAGCCCTGGACCGAGACGCAGGCCGCCGATTTCGCCCGCCTGGCCGAAGACGTGTATGAGGATTTCACCCTCAAGGTCGCTGAAGGCCGCGATCTGCCGCTGGCGCGCATCCAGCAAATCGCGCGTGGCCGGGTCTGGACGGGGGCGCAGGCGCTGGAGCTGGGCCTGGTAGACGAACTGGGCGGGTTTGACGCCGCCCTCGCCTCGGCGCGCGCAATGGCGGGGCTGAGCGACAGCCAGCGCATCCGGCTGCAGCGCTTCCCGGCGCGTCCTGAAGGGCTTGAGGCTTTGCAGGCGCTGTTCGGCGTCAGCCTGGACACCGTGCACAGCGCGCAAGTGCTGAACCAGCTGCTGGAAACGCCCGAAGCTCAGGCGCTGTTGCGCCAGCAGGCGCGGTTACGCGCTGAAGGGGCAGATCTGACGGCGCCTGCCGAACAGCCGCGCTAGCCGATAACCGCGCCGAGCAGGAAGACGGCGAACAGGCCCAGCATCAGCACGAAGCCGTAAAGCACGCTCAGGGTCAGCGTGCGCACGACGGACTGGAACCGGCCGCGCTCGTAGACCTTGCGATGCAGCTTGTAGAGATAGACGTTGGAATAGACGATCATCGCCAGGGTCGCCCAACCCGCGCCGATCAGCAGGCTCGCCTTGCTCAGGATCGCCATGGACAGAAACAACGCCGCGTGAAAATGCAGCGAGACGATCATATGGTCATAGAGATAAAAGCCGCGCCGCCACACATAGACCAGGCCCAGCAGCAAGGCGTAGACCGGCACCATGGCGAACATGACCCGCGGGACCCAGTCCGCCGCCGATTCCAGCCAATCGCCCGGATCGTCCGCCACATGAGCGAACCGCTCCCCCAGATAGCGACGCATCTGCAACGGCCAGATCGTTTGCGGCGCAGGCTCGCCGAAATCCTCAGGCGCAAAGAACTGACGAATATTATTCCCCGAGACATTCCCCTGTAAGGGACCAAAGTCCGAGGTCTCGCCATCCGGCGTCGCTATAACTCCGGTTAGAAATGGATTGGCGACGCTTGTCTCGGCAACGGGCGCTTCCAGCTTGTCCGCGACGCCCGTCTCAGGCGCCTCGGCGACCGGCAAGCTGAAGTCTGCTGCGGCGACCTTGTCAGGATTGATCGCCGCCTCTGATCCTTGAAGCCTTTTCGGGCCCAGAGGCGTCAGGTGAAAGACCGCACCGGAATCGGTATCTGTGACCAGCGTGTTTTGCGACTCGGACTCACGCCCGGTGGTGAAGCCAATGCGTTCCAGAGCCTGCAGAGCGTACTCGGCGTCCTCTTCGGTCATGGTCCCGGAAGCGACCTGCTCCTCGATCTCCAGACGAGCCGCGGACAGGTCGATGCCATCGGGTTGGTAATTGCCCCAGCCGTCCTGCATGTCGTTGGCCATGCCGCCGAGATTGCCGCTAAGCGGAACCAGCAAGAAGAACAACAGCGACGCGATGATGTAGAGGCGGAAAGGCGGCATATACCGCATCCGCTTGCCCTTCAGGAAGGCGCGCGTGACGCGTCCCGGAAACAGCAAGAGGGCCGGAAGGGTGCGGGCCACCCGCCCGTCCAGCGCGAACAACCCTTCGATGACTTCTGAAAACAGGCCATGGACGGGACGATGGTATTCATCATCCACCTGCCCGCACATATGGCAGACCGGGCCTTCGAGCTTGGTCTCGCAATTGGCGCAGACGCCTTCAGGCGTATCCGCCCGCAGAACGGCCGGGCGCGAGGGCTTGCGACGTGTTGATCCCCGGCCCGCCGCCACGCCCATCGCAATGGCGTGATCTGTGACGGCTTGCGCCGCGGGATCAAAATTATCGCTCACCCTCGCCCCCGTCAGCTCATGATCAGTCGGTCTCGGCCAGGCACAGATAACGCGTGCGGTGAATGTGGGTCAGGTTGTCTTCCCAACCGGTCACCGCCGGATTCACCAGCGCCTTGTTCACGTAATAGACCAGCGGCATGTAAGGGCTGTCATCGAGCAGAATCTGCTCGGCGTCCGACAGCAGGTCGCCGCGTTCTTCCGCATCCAGCGTCCGGTTCGCCTGTTCAACCAGCGCGTCATATTCCGGATTGGACCAGCGCGAATAGTTCATGGGCACAGAGTCAGATTCGCCCAGGAACAGGAAGTTGTAGGCGTCATTGTAATCGCCGATCCAGCCGCCATCGCCGAGCGAGAAATCGCCCGCGCGCAAATTGGCGTAATGGATCTGGGTTTCGATGCCGACAATTTCAGGCTGCACCCAGTCTGCGATCAGCGACCAGTCCTGCTGCACCACCGGCGCCACGCGCGGGTTATCGCCCGTGGTGCGGTGGGAATATTCAAACCGCAGCGGGTTGTCAGGGCCATAGCCGGCCTCGATCAGCATTTCACGCGCCATCTCACGACGCTCTTCCACCGGGACATCCTCCCAGGTGACGCGCGCATCGCTGGGATAGGCGTTCACGCCCGGCGGCACGAAGCTGTAGGCCGGGATCTGGCCGGCGCGCAGGATATCGGTGGCGATGAATTCACGGTCCACCGCCATGGACAGGGCGTTGCGCACGCGCGGATCGTCAAATGGCGCTTCGGTGGTGTTGAAGGCGAAATAGACGATGCCGAGATACGGGTGCACCCGCACATAGTCGGGAATTTCACGGCGCAGGAAGTCGAGGTTCTGACCGGCGAAGTCGACATTCAGATCCAGCTCGCCATTGCGCACCCGGCGCTCGGCGGCGGGATTGTCCACGGTGGGATAGTAGAACACTTCGTCCACGCAGACATTCTCATTGTCCCAGAACAGCTCATTGCGTTCGGTCAGGACAAAGTCGTTCGCCCGCCAGTTCACCAGCGTGTAAGGGCCGTTGGTGACGATGTTCTGCGGCTGGACCCAGGCGTCGCCATATTGCTCCACCACATGCTGAGGCACGGGGAAGGTGGTGTAATGGGTCAGAAGGCCGGGCAGATACGGCGCCGGGAATTCCAGATCGATGCGCAAGGTCCGCTCGTCGATCGCCGTGACGCCCAGCTCTTCAGGCGGCAACTCGCCGGCGTTGACCTGGCGCGCATTGCGGATCGGATAGAGCAGCGAGGCGTAATTCGCCAGCGTCGCCGGATCCATGATGCGGCGGAAAGCGAATTCGAAATCTTCAGCCGTCACCGGCTCGCCATCACTCCACACCGCATCGCGCAAGGTGAAGGTCCAGCTCAGACCATCATCCGTGACGCTCCAATCGGTCGCCATGCCCGGGATCGGTTCGGCCTCAGCGTTCTCGGTGAACAGACCGATGAACATGTCGCCGATAATGTTGTTTTCCCAAGTGCCCGACGCCTTGTGCGGATCCAGGGTCAGCGGTTCAGCCCCGTTCCCGCGATGCAGAACCACACTGTCGCTATCGGCGCTGTCGCCGCCGCCCCCGCACGCTGTCAGCGCCAGCGCCGATGCGCTGGCGGCGAGAAGAAGGCTTAGTCGTCGAGTGATGGTCATTATGATCAGGCTCCCCAGTGATCGGTTATCGCTTCTACGAGCTATTTCTGGCGTCTCACATCATCATCTCTCATAAATGATGGTGAGCCTACCGCCTTACCCGGATTATTCACCGGGTGATGAAAGCGTTATGGTTGACGTGGCCTTAATTTCCTAGGGAAATGGGTGAGAATTCAAGTAAAAATCGGACATATGACATGCAACTGAGATCCCTTGCGGCTGCAATAGCGGTGTTGGCGGCGAGCGCGCCCGCCCTGGCGCAGGAGGCGCAAAGCGAGTCAGACACGCTCAATCGTTTGCTGGCCTGCCGCGCCTTGAGCGATGACGCGGCCCGTCTGGCCTGTCAGGACGAGCATCTGAACACTTTTGCGCAAGCGACCGAGACAGGCCGCATCGTGGTGGTCGAGCGTCGCGCCTTGCGCGAAGTGGAGCGCGAGAGTTTCGGGCTGAACCTGCCGAGCGTCGGACGTCTGGGCGGGCTGTTGCGCCGTCGTGATTCTGAAGAGGCGGCGACCGCAGTGGCCGAAGTTGAAACGCTCGAGGACGGCTCCACCGCGACCTATAACGCCAGCGGATCGCTCGACAGCCTTGTGGGCGTTCCGGTGTCGGAAGTGTCCATGCGGGGCGGCAAGCTGCGTATCACCCTGGCCAATGGACAGATCTGGGCTCAGACCGATTCCACCCGTCTGCCCCGCATCTCGAGCCGCGCCGTGCGCGACGGGCTGACGGCGGATATCGAAAGCGGCGTACTGGGCGCCCACTTCATGAGCCTGAGCAATAGCCAAAGGCGGCGTTTCCGCGCCGAACGCGTGGAATAAAGCGACCCATCGGCAAAGAAAAAGCGGCGCTGGGTCAGCGCCGCTTTTTTGTGTCCGCCGTCAGGGCCTCTAGCGGTCCTTGGGGTCGATGGCGTCGCGCAGACCGTCGCCGATAAAGTTGAAGCAGAACAGGGTCAGCATCATGGTCAGCGCCGGGAAGATCAGCGTCCAGGGCGCGATCTCCATGTCGCGCGCGCCGTTGGAGATGAGATTGCCCAGCGAGGTCAGCGGTTCCTGCACCCCGAGCCCCAGGAAGCTCAGGAAGCTTTCCGCCAGGATCACCACCGGAATGGTCAGCGTCACATAGACCACCACCGGCCCCAGCACATTGGGCACGATATGGCGGCGGATGATCGAGAGTTGCGACACGCCGGCGGCATGGGCGGCCTCAACGAATTCCATGTTCTTCAGCGAGATGGTCTGCCCGCGCACGATGCGCGCCATGGTCAGCCATTCCACCGCCCCGATGGCGACGAAGATCAAGATGATGTTCCGGCCGAACACCACCATCAGGATAATGACGAAGAAGATGAAGGGCAGCGAGTAGAGAACGTCCACGACCCGCATCATCAGCTGGTCGATCCGCCCGCCCAGAAAACCGGCCACAGCGCCCCAGGTTACCCCGATGATCAGGGAGACGAAGGTCGCCACCACGCCCACCATCAAGGACATGCGCAAGCCCACCAGAACCCGTGCGAACAGGTCGCGGCCCTGGGCGTCCGTGCCGAAAATGTGCAGGTCGGTGAAAGTCGGCGCGATCTGCACCTTGTCGCGATAGATGAAAGTGCTGTCGTGCACCCACAGGAGCGGGCCGATCAGGGCCAGGAAGACCAGAAGTCCCAGCACGATCAGGCTGGCCACGGCGGCCTTGTTGCGCAACAGGCGCGTGCGCGCATCATCCCAGAGCGAGCGACCCTTGACGGCGCTCTGCTCCATGAGCTCGGCTTTTTCTTGCGGCGTGGAGGTCAGAACCATCAGTCGAACTTCACTTTTGGATTGAGCACGGCGTACAGCAGATCCGCGATCAGATTGAGCGCGATGATCAGGCCGGCGTACAGGATCACCACGCCCATCACGACGGTATAGTCGCGCTGGAGCGCCGCGAACACGAATTGCCGCCCGACGCCCGGCAGGGAAAAGACCTGCTCGATGACGATGGAGCCGGTCAGCAGAGCGGCGGTGGCCGGGCCGAGATAGCTGACCAGCGGCAGGATCGCGGCGCGCAGGGCGTGCCGGCTGATCACGGCGAACGGGCTCAGCCCCTTGGCGCGCGCGGTGCGGATGAAGTTGGAGCGGATCACCTCGATCATGCTCGCCCGCATCAGGCGCGAGATGATGGCGATCTGCGGCAGCGCCAGAGTGATCACCGGCAGGATCATGCGCTCCACGGTCATGCCGTGTCGCGGATCAAGCCCCCCTGAGGGCAGCCAACCCAGATAGATCCCGATCACCAGCGCCAGAATCGGCCCCACCACAAAGGGCGGGATGACGATCCCCACTGTGGCGAACCCGACCACTCCGTAATCCACCGCTGTATTTTGCCTGAGCGCGGCGATCGATCCCAATATGGTCCCGATGAACACCGCAAGCCCCATGGACAACAGGCCCACAGTGGCGGAGACCGGAAAGCCTTCGGCGATGATCTGGGAGACGGTCTTGTCGCGGAATTTCAGCGACGGGCCGAGATCGAATTGCGCCAGGTCGACCAGATAGTCGAGATACTGCTTGGGCACCGGCTGGTCCATGCCATAGCTCGCCAGCAGGTTCTGGCGGGTCTGTTCAGGCATGGGACGTTCCAGATCAAACGGCCCGCCAGGGGCGAAGCGCATCATGAAAAACGCCAGCGTGATGATCACCAGCAGTGTGGGGATCGCGACGAGTATGCGGCGGGCGATATAACCGATCATGGGACGCTTTTTGACATCTGGATGAGGTCCGCTTTGTGAGGGCTACACAGTACAGGATCAAGGACGACCCGCAGTGAGCCCCAAATTGGACGTGAATTCAACAAGTTCTAGGTGCGCTGTTTCAAAATCGGTCAGTCTTTGTCCGGACTTTGAGCGCGTTCAGCGTGCATCTCTGGAGTGATATCTACACCCGCATGAACCGGAGCTGAGCGCTGCATGACAGTCTGCGGCTGTGTCGGCGCGCCACTCAGGCCCGCTTTCAGACACCCGATCAGCACCGCCGCCATCAGCAGTAATCTGACACGTCGGCTGACAAAGACGCTGGCCGCGTTCAGTCGAGTCATGACGCTCCCCTTGCTGGCGTACACGAATGTGTGACGCAAAAAGCGCGCCGCTGTGATCGAGCGTGAATTGCGCATCAGCAGGGGGCGGGTATCGTGTCACCGTATCAAGGATGGGCGAAACAATGACGACGACCGCGTGGTGGCGCGATTTCCAGCTGGAGGGCAATGTGGTGCAGGTCCGCAAGACCGGCGCGCGCATTCCCATTGATTTCGACATCATAAGCGAAACCCTGACCTGGATGGGCTATCACGCGCGTATCGAATTGGAACGGCGGCGCATCCGATCTGACGGGCCGCGCATCTGGTTCACGCCCGACCGTCCGCGCCCCTGGTATCTGATCTGGCCGGTGGTCCAGCTGGCGGGTCTTCGGATCGCCAGCCGCCCCGAAGACGCGGATCTGTGCTTCAGCTTCGAGGACGTGACGACGGTGGCTCCGCCCCGCCAGCACGCCGGTCTTCACCTCAACGCCGTCTGTGCCGACACCTCCAAATCAGAAGTCGCGCGTGTCTTTGAGCAGGTCAGCGGCCGGGCTCTGGCGGTCGACCCGCAAACCTGGACGGCTGAGATGGTCGCCAAGTCCGAGTTGAACGGCGCCCATGACGGCCGGATTCTGACCGGCCCGGTCCAGCCTGACGCCGGGATCGCCTATCAGCGCCTGATTGATAACTGCGCCGATGATGGCTGTGTCGAGGATTTGCGTTGTCCCACGGTGAATGGCGAAATCAGCGTGGTGTTCCTGAAACGCCGCCCGCTCGGCGACCGGTTCGCCAACCACAACACAGAAGTGCGCTTGCTGGACCCCGACACGGTGTTCAGCGCCGAGGAGCGCGCGCTGATCCGCAACTTCTGCCGCGCCATGGCGCTCGACTGGGGCGGGCTGGACGTGCTGCGCGACCGGCGGACGGGCGAAATCTGGATCGTTGATGTGAACAAGACCGATATGGGGCCGCCGATCGCGCTGCCCCTGAAAGACCAAATGACCGCGACCCGCAAACTGGCGCACGCCTTGCGCGCCTATGTGGACGTCCGCCTGACCCCTGTGGAGACTTCGTCATGAGCGCCATCCCCTTCGTCCGCGAGTTCGACTTCGAATACGGGCGCTGTGATCAGATGAGCCCGCGCATCCGCCGGGTGATCGCGCCCAATCCGGGCAGTTTCACCTTCACGGGCACCGGCGTGTTCATCATCGGGACAGGCGAAGTGGCGGTGCTGGACCCCGGCCCCGCCCTGCCTGAACACGAAGCCGCGCTGGACGCCGCGCTCGAGGGCGAACGGGTCAGCCATGTCCTGGTCACCCATCATCATCTGGACCACTCCCCCCTCGCCCACACGCTGGCGCAGAAGCATGACTGTAAGGTCTATGGCCGCATGCCGCGGGTGACCGAGCCTGAAGGCGGCGAGGTTCGCATGGAAGCGGGCGATGATCTGGGCTTCCAGCCCGATGTCCAGATTGAGGACGGCGCGGTGTTTGAGGGACCGGACTGGACGCTGACCGCGCTTCACACGCCCGGCCACACCTCCAACCATGTGTGCTATGCGCTCCGGCAGGAGAACGCCATGTTCTCAGGCGATCATGTGATGGGCTGGTCCACATCGGTCGTCAGCCCGCCGGACGGGTCCATGAGCGATTACCTGGCGCAGCTCAAACGCGTTCATGCGATGAAATTCGCCACGATCTGGCCCACCCACGGCCCCCAGATTACAGAACCCGACCCGTTCCTGGAGGCCTATATCGCCCATCGCGAAAACCGCGAGGCGCAAGTGCTGGCCCAGCTTCAGAACGGTCGGGAAACCATCAAGGACATGGTCGCGGTGATGTACGCGGACGTGGACAAGCGCCTGCACCCGGCCGCCGCCCATTCCGTTCTGGCGCACATGATCCATCTGGTGGAGCAGGGCAAGGCCGTGTGCGAGGGCGCGCCCGGGCTCGACACCCGCTACACCCTCGCCTGAGAAGGCTGACGCTTAGGCGCCCTCGCCCAGCGAGGCGCGCAAGCGCTCTTCAAAACGGCTGAGGCGCGCCGCGTTGGCGCCCAGATCAGACACGCCCACCCGGCTGACCGAGCGTGCGTCAATGCGCGACCCGCCCTCGTCCAGCGCGGTCACGCGGACCACCACATCATCCTTGAAGCCATACCAGAAACTGGTGTCGGTCGCTTCGAACATGCCCGCGGTTTCAGACTCCGTTCCGATTTTCCAGCCCAGATCCCGGGCGGTGTTGAGCGCCGCCTGATAGGCCAGTTCCGGCTCGACGCCGACGATGATCGGCTGGATGTCGGGATAGGCCTCGGCCTGAACCTCCGGCAGCGGACGTTCGGAGCGCGGATCAATCTTGGACTCGTAATCCACCGAATTGGCGTCCGGCCCACGCCGATCGATCAGGGCGGCGGAGAATTGCGGCGGGTTTTCAGTGTCCGTACTGATGTCGTGGATGGGGGGGATCTGGCTCGCCATCTCGCGCACCGACGCCGCATAGCCCAGACCGCCCGCGCCTACGGCGATCGCCAGCACCGCTGCGATCCAGCCGCCTGCGCCCGGCGCATTGGCTTTACCGAAGGCGATGCGATAGGCGATCAGCAGGATCAGGCTGATGACGCCCGCGCCCAGCGCGGCGAATAACAGCTTCGGCCCCCAGCCAAATGTCATCTGGATCAGACCGAACGAGTAATCCCAGAAGCCGAACCGGGTCCCGAGCCCCGCCGCTGCGAACCAGAGCGGCGTGAGTATGGCCAGCGCCGCCGTAAGGCCGATCACAATATGCCGAAGTGTGCGGAATGCCGAAATCATGACCAAGCCCCAATCGCCCTGAGAAAAAACGTCCGTCCAGTGTAGGCCGGGTGCGTTGCAGTTTTAAGGATAGAGTCGGCTCACCGACCAGCTTTCGCTCGCCTGTGGCCGTTCGAACACCATCCGGTCGTGCAGTCGGAAGGCCCGATCGCGCCAGAACTCGATCCGTCGCGGATCCAGCCGATAGCCCGTCCAGTTTTCAGGCCGCGGAATGTCGCCGATATTGAACTTGGCCGCGTATTTGGCCACAGCCTTCTCCAGCGCGAAGCGGCTTTCCAGCTTGTGCGATTGTTTGGACGCCCAGGCGCCGATGCGGCTGTCGCGAGCGCGGGAATTGAAATACGCGTCCGCCTCTTCATCGCTGACCTGGCTGATCGGCCCGCGCACGCGCACCTGCCGACGCAGGCTTTTCCAGTGAAAACACATCGCCGCGTTCGGGTTGGCCCCAAGCTGCAAGCCCTTGATGCTGTCGGTGTTGGTATAAAAGACGAAGCCGCGCGCATCGAACCCTTTCAAGAGCACCATGCGCACATCCGGCGCGCCATCCGCATCCGCCGTGGCCAGCGCGACGGCGTTGGGGTCGTTGGGTTCTTTCTTCTTCGCGTCTTCAAGCCAGTGCTCGAACAGAGCGAACGGATCCTCTCGCGCGAAGATGTCTTCGGGCGCATTGGCCTCGGCCTGTTCATAGTCTTGCTGGCTGGGGCTGGGCGGAATGACGGACTTGTCGCTCATAAGACGTCTCCTGACGGCCCCGACGGGCTTTGAGACCTCTCACCTAGTCAGCTTGGCGGTCAGGTCAACGATTCGACAATAAAACCCGTGTAATATGGGCAGTATGAGCGAGCCGCATGAAGCGATAGTCAAGGCGTACAAGGTTTTTGGCCTTGATGGCGACGAGGATTTCTCCGTCGTCCGTGACCGCTTTCGCGCTCTGATCAAGGATGTTCACCCCGATACCGCCGAGGGCGGCGATCCCCAGACCGTCGCCAAGCTCCAGCGCATGCTCAAGGCCTATGAGGTCCTGCGCCGCTTTGCGCCGCGCCGTCACGACATCACGATCACGCCGGAAGAAGCGCGCAAGGGCGGCATCCGCACCATCAAGATCCATGACCGCGAAGCGATGATCCGCATCCCGGTCGCGGTGAAGAACGGCACGGTCGTGGTGCCCATCGGCGATCCGCTCTGGCGCGTTCACATCAAGGTTCAGGATGTAATGGTCAACGCCGACCTCAACCAGCAGGGCGAGGCCGAACTCAAGCGTCTGGCGGCGATGAAGAAAAAGTTCGACGACACCAAAGTCGAGGAAGCCCAGGAAGATGCGGACGCGCACACCAATCTGCTGAAAGCGTTCTGTGACCGCTTCGTCAAAGCCTCACCCGCCGCCCGGTTCGCCAAATGGGTGCGCGGCGGCGGCAGCAACGCCGCGTGACGCCAGCGCCAAGCCCGCCTAGAGTGCTGCGCTTGTAACGGTTTCTGCTTGGCGTCTTTCCATGTCCCATAATTCCTTCGGTCACCTGTTCCGCTTCACCAGCTGGGGCGAAAGCCACGGTCCCGCGCTCGGCTGCGTCATTGACGGCTGCCCGGCGGGGATCACGCTGACGGAAAGCGACATCCAGCCCTGGCTGGAATTGAGAAAGCCCGGCACGTCTCGTCATGTCACCCAGCGGCGCGAAGCCGATGAAGTGAAAATCCTGTCCGGCGTCTTTGAAGACGAGCGCACAGGCGGTCAGGTCACCACCGGCGCGCCGATCTCGCTGATGATCGAGAACACCGATCAGCGCTCCAAGGATTATTCAGACATTCGCGACAAATGGCGGCCAGGCCACGCCGACTTCACTTATGACGCCAAATACGGCGTGCGCGATTATCGCGGCGGCGGGCGCTCCTCGGCGCGTGAGACCGCCGCCCGCGTCGCAGCCGGCGCGGTCGCGCGCAAGGTGCTGGGCGATAAGATCACGATCCGCGCCGCCCTCGTCCAGATCGGCGCGCGCAAGATCGACCGGTCACGCTGGGACTGGGATCAGGTGCGCGAGAACGACTTCTTCTGCCCGGACGCCGAAACCGCCAAACTCTGGGAATCCGATATGGATCAGATCCGCAAGGACGGCAGCTCGGTCGGCGCGCTGATTGAAGTGGTGTGCTCGAACGTGCCCGCAGGCTGGGGCGCGCCGGTCTATGGCAAGCTTGATGCAGACATGGCGAGCGCCATGATGTCGATCAACGCGGCAAAAGCCGTCGAGATCGGGTCCGGCCTTGAGGCCGCCGCCCAGCGCGGCGAGGACGCGGCGGATCAGATGCGCCTGGGACCGGACGGCCAGCCTGAATTTCTGTCCAATAATAATGGCGGCGTTCTGGGCGGCATTTCCACCGGGCAGGATGTGCTGGTGCGCGTGGCGATCAAGCCCACCTCCTCGATCCGCATTCCGCGCCAGACCCTGACCAGGGACCTTCAGGAAACCGAAGTGGTCACCAAGGGCCGTCATGATCCCTGCGTGGGCATTCGCGGCGTGCCGGTGGCCGAAGCCATGGCCGCCCTTGTGCTCGCCGATCACAAACTGCGCGCTGCGGCATATCGGTAAAAACTTGAAACCCCGGCCAGGCTCAGCGCAGAGCCGGGGCCTTCATCAGAATAGGGCGCTTCTCGCGGACCGAGGTCCCGGGTCTTCGCGATGCTCGCCCGGGAATTCAGCTCATCTACGCCTAAACACCGCCACGGATTCCACATGGCCGGTCCATTTGAATTGGTCGACCGGGGTGACGGGGCCCATCCGGTAGCCGCCCTCGATCAGGATCGCTGCGTCGCGGGCGAAGGTTGAAGGATTGCAGCTGATCGAGACGATCACGGGAACCTGACTGTCTGACAGACGCTCGGCCTGGGCCTTGGCGCCCGCACGCGGCGGATCCATGACCACCAGCGAAAAGCCTTCGAGTTCTTTGGGGGTGATCGGCTCCAACGCCAGATCGCGCACCCGCGCATCCACGGGCTTCAGCCCCGGCGTGCGCTGGGCGGCGCGTTGCAGAGCGCGCAGAAGGCCGCTATCGCCCTCAACCGCCAGCACCGGCATTGTCCGCGCCAGACGCAGGGCGAAGGCGCCGGCGCCGGCGAACAGGTCCGCCGCCTTGAACGGGCCTTTGCCCTCAAGGCTGTTCACCGCTTCATCCACCAGTCCCGCCAGCACGGCCTCGCCCTCGGCGGTGGCTTGCAGGAAACCGCCAGGGGATGGCGTGACCTTGGTGTCGCCGAACTTGACGACCGGCGCTGCAAACTCGATCAGCGGATCATCGCCAATGGTGACGCGGGTCCAGTTATACTTGCCCGCAAGCTCAGCACCCGCTTCGCGCAGATTGAGGCTGATTTCCTTGACGCCATGCACCGAGATGTCGAGGCCGGGCTGGCAATCAAGCGCGTGGATGTCGATCCGGCCCTTTTTGGGCGTCGCCACTTCGGCGAGTTTGCGCAGGCCGGGGATCGAGGCGCGCAGGCCGGGCGTCGCCACGGGGCAATCCGTAATGTCAGCGATCTTGTCGCCCGCGCGCTCGGCGAAACCCACCACCAGCTTGGCGCCGAAGCGTTGCGTATGCAGCGTCAGACGGCGGCGGCCTTCGCCATGGGCGTCCACCAGCGTACGCACTTCAGCCTGAACGTCGGCTTTATGGAGGGCATCCACCACAAGATGGCGTTTCCAGCTGCGATAGGCGCTCTCTTCAAAGTGCTGCAGCGAGCAGCCCCCGCAGCGTTCGGCCACCGGACAGAAAGGCTCGACCCGGTCCGGGCTGTGCGTCAGGCGTTCGAGCACGCGGCCGCGCTGGCCCTGAACCTCCACTTTCGCCGCCTCGCCGGGCAGCAATCCGGGGGTGAAGACAGGGCCGTCCATGACGGCGTCTCCGCGCGCGCCGAGGCTCTCCGCGATCAGGGTTTCAACATGGACGGGTTTGGGGGCGGTGGTGCGACGTCTGTTCATAGCCTTGCCAATGCCGGGCGCAGGCTGCGCGGTCAAGCGCGCAGAGCAAGACAAGCGCCCGCCCCTTTTCTGACAATACTGTTCATGTCCCGCTCAGCTTGGATTTTTTAAGGTTTGTTTACCAAGCGGGGATTCCCGCCGCAGCACAGGAAAGGGCCCAGCTCATGCGCCTGAAAACCCTCGCCGCTACATGCCTGTTGTCGACCGCCATCGTGGCGCCGGGCCTGCTTCTCGCGCCCTCCGCCTATGCCGCGGACGCCGCGATCACCAGTTTTGAACAAGAACGCCAGGAACGCCGCGCTGATCGACAGGAACGGCGACGCGAAGCCCGTGGCGACCGACGCGAACAGCGACGTGATGCGCGTGGCGGTCGGGGCGGCAATCGCGAAGAAGGGCGTCAGGAGCGCCGCCGGGAGGCGCGAGGCGATCAACGCGGCGAACGTCGCGAAGCGCGGCGTGAAGCCCGGCGCGAAGACCGTAGAGACGCCCGCCGCGAAGGTCGTCGTGAGGACCGCCGTGAGGCGCGGCGCGAAGATCGTCGGGAACACCGTCGCGAGGCGCGGCGTGAGGATCGCCGGGAACACCGCCGCGAAGTCCGGCGGGAAATTCGTCAAGACGCCCGTCGTGAAGCCCGACGCGAATACCGCCGGGATGTGCGGCGTGAGGCGCGCCGGGAGTATCGCCGGGACGTGCGCCGCGATGCGCGACATGATTATCGTCGCGACCAGCGCCGCTATTACAATCATGACCGCCGGGGCCATAACCGCTATAGCCCGCCGCCGCGCCGGGTCGTGCACTATTCGGTCAATCACCGCCCGTCCTATGGCCGCAACTGGCGCTATCATGACCGCTATCGCCATTATAACAGCCACCAGTTCTATTATACCGACCAGTTCTGCCGCACCGATGGCGACGCCCTGATCGCGGGCGCCCTGATCGGCGCGCTGTTCGGCGGCGCGCTGGGTGACGGCGATGGCGGCGCCTATCTTGCGGGCGGTCTGATCGGGGCGGGTCTCGGCGCATCGCTCAATGATTGCGACCGCGGCCAGTATCGCTACGGCCTGCATTCCGCCTTCACCACCGACCAGCCCTATTACTGGGCCAACCCGTATTCGGGCGTCCGCGGCGTGGTCCGCGCCGGCGATTACCATAGCTGGGGTCCGCGTCAGTGCCGCTGGGGGGATGCGGAAATCTTCCTGCCCAACGGTCAGGTCTCATACGATCGTGTCCGCATGTGTCAGGACAACTATGGCCGGTGGGAGGTGGCGCGCCGCCAGTAACCGCGCTTATGATTTCGCGTTCAGGCGCACACTCTCTCGCGCCTGAATGCTGTTTCGACCGGTCGCTCTAACCGGGTCGGGACGCCTGGATCCTGTGGGGACGGGATCCGGGGACAGGAACGGGCCCGCCATGGCTTTATGGCGGGCCCGTTTTGTCATCCGGCGTCTGCTTTTCCCTTCAGAAACAATAAACCATGCCCGTTCATCTAGCGCTCATGGCGGAGCGTGTAGGGTGTTGGCAACGTAACAAACCGGCGCTGCGGCGTCAGACTTGGAGGGTTTCCTCATGATCCGTTCGCGTTTTGCAGTCTCCGCCCTGACGGGCGCCGCCCTGCTTCTGCCGCTGGCCGCCACTGGCGCCCAGGCGCAGACCTATCGCAACAATTCAGCCTCCTCGGCCCCGCAAAGCTATGAGGCCTGCGTGGCCTCCCAGCGTAACCGCCAAGTGGCGGGCGCTGTGATCGGCGGCGTTCTTGGCGCGGTGATCGGCGCTGAAGTGCATGATGATCGACAGGACCGGGACCGCGAGCGCAATTATCGCGGCCGGGACCGTCATCGCGATTATTACGGGCGCGGCTATCGTCGCGGCGACCGCTATGACCGTGGACGCGGCTACAAGGAAGACGGCAATGACGGCGCGGTTCTGGCCGGCGCCGGTCTGGGCGCCCTCGCCGGCGCAGCCATTTCCGGCCGCGGCAATGGGTGCGAGCATCTGCGCAACGCCGGCTATGGCGGCGGCTATGATCAGGGCGGTTACGCCTATCCCGATCAAGGCTATCAGAACGGCGGCTATCAGAATAACGGCTATCAGGGCGGCTATGATCAGGGTTACGATCAGGGCTATGACCAGCGCACCTATCGTAGCTCCTCCGCATCGCAAGGCGAGCTTCTGGGCGGAGAAAGCTATGGCTATGACGAGCCGGCCCAGCCCTATCTCGATCAGCCCTACCAGCCGCAATCCCAGCCTGCCCCTCAGGCGCGCAGCTATACCGCCAGCTCCGGCGCTCCATCCAACGCCCAGCCGGGCGGCGCCTGCCGCAATATGGGCTCAAGCAATGGTTCTGTGACCTGGATGTGCCAGGGCGCGGACGGCGTCTGGCGCCCGGCCTCGACCTACTGATCCGAGACGGCCTTGGCGCCGTAGAACAGATATTCGCAGTTCCCGTCTCCTCCCCGGATAGGACTGCCAGTCTCCCGCTCGACCGGGACACTCGCCCGCGCCAAAAAGGCGCGGGCGTTTTCTTTGGCGCGATCCACCGCCGCCTCATCCTTCACGACGCCGCCCTTGCCCACATGCTTGGGGCCGACCTCGAACTGGGGTTTGAACAGCGCGATCAATTCCGCCTTCGGCGCCGCCAACTCCAGCGGACGGGCGAGCACTTTCTCAAGGCTGATGAAGCTGGCGTCACAGACCACGAGGTCCGGCGCCACGCCGCCGATCGAATCGAGCGTCAGCGTGCGGGCGTCGGTCGCTTCAAGGCTCAGCACGCGGGGATCGCCTTTCAGCGCCGCATCCAGCTGGTCGCGGCCCACATCCACCGCGATGACGTGCCGGGCGCCGCGCTCGAGCAACACCTGGGTGAAACCGCCCGTGCTGGCGCCCACATCCAGACAGACCCGCCCCGCCGGATCGACGCCGAACACATCCAGCCCTTCCACCAGTTTCAGCGCCGCCCGGCTGACATAGGGATGGGCGGCCTCCGCCTGCACCTCGGCGCCAGCAGGCACGGTCTGGGAGGCTTTGCGAAGCGCTTCGCCGTTGACGATCACCTTGCCCGCCGCAATCGCCGCCTGCGCCTTGGCGCGGGTGTCGAAATAGCCGTGCTCGACCAGAAATTTGTCTGCGCGCATGAAACCCTCATGATCAGGCGGCTGGTTTTATCCAAGTGCGGCGCAAAACCCAAATCAGCAGACTGGATGACCGCAGTCATGATTTGCGGCATATCTATGGGATGACCGGATTACGAGACACAAAGAAAGCCCGGGTGCGTCAGGCGCTCTATGACGCGGCGCTGACCCAGTTCCGCGAAGCAGGCTATGAAGACGCCTCCGTCGCCGCCATCTGCAAGGCGGCGGGCGTCGCCAAGGGCACGTTCTTCAATCACTTTCCCACCAAGGCGCATGTGCTGGCCGCCTGGTATGAAGACGCGATGCAGAACGCCGACCTCAAATCGGGGTCCCGCCAGGACCAGCCGCTGCTTCAGTCCTTTCTGATCATGGCGCAAAACGCTGTGACCTTCGCCCGGTCCGAACCCGTGCTCTGGCGCGCCAAGCATGCCTACGCGCCGCAGTCAGACGACATCCAGCGCAGTGAGCGTGAGATCGACCTTCGGGTCCAGACCCAGGCCAGCACCCTGATCAAAGCCGCCCAAGCGCGGGGCGAGATCCGCTCCGGGATTGATGCCGAAGCCCTGTCCGCCCTCTATGTCTCTGCCCTGACAGGCGTGATCCGCCAATGGTTGAACACTGGTGAGAGCTTTGACCTTGGGGCCGCGCTGGACGAGCGTATCAGCACCCTTCTGTCGCTGGCGGCCGCCTGATCGCTTGACAAAGGACGACGACCGCCTCAAAAGCTGACCGCGGTCATTTTTTGAGGCTCCCATGATGTTTCTTTTGATCAGTCTTGCTGTCGCGCTTCTGAGCAGCGCCCAGGGCGCCCACCCCATCTTTGCGGAAGACGGAGCGCTCGATGGCCGCGCGGAGGGCGTCTGGTACAGTCGGGAAAAGGGCTGGATCCTCGACATCAACGCGACCGGGATCACCCGCTGGCAGGACACCCCAGCAGGCTGTTACGCCAGCCCGGCGCCCGATGAGAGCACGCCGATGATGGGCCAGGTGGAATACCAGCTGTTCCGTCCGTCGCGCGACGGCCAGTCCATCCGCCTCAATTACCTGCCGGGCGACGCCTCGGCTTCTTTTGAGCGGCTGGACGCCCTGCCTCCGTCTTGCGGCGCAGAAGACCTGACCACGGAAACCGCAATCTTTGATGTTTTCGCCAGCGTGATGGCCCGGCATTACAGCTTCTTTGATGCGCGCGGCGTGGACTGGGATGCACAAATCGCGGCGGCTCATCCTCATGTGCAGGACGGCATGGGCGAAGCGGCGCTGTTGGCTGTGCTGGCAGGCCTTCTGGACCCGCTGGGCGATTCCCACACCAAGCTGATCGGGATGGTGGACGGTGAACCGCGCCGCGCCCAGGCAGGCCTTGGAGCCACCTTGCCGATGATCCGGAACGGCATGGGCGAAGGCGCTTGGCTCAATGGTCTTGTCGATCAGCTCTTCAACGACGTGCTCGACCCCGGCGCCGAGCTGATCGCCGACCGGGTGATCGTGGGCGAGATCACGCCCGAAAGCGGCGCGCCGATCGGCTACATCCAGATCTTCACCATGGGCGGCTTCACCACTGAGCACACGCCGGGAAGCCTTGAATGGTCACAGGCCGAGCTTGCCGCGCTCTCTGACATTCTTGATGACGCCCTCACCCGGTTTGCGGACCATCAGGCGATCATTCTGGACCTGTCCAACAATCGCGGCGGCTATGACGCCGTCACCCGCGCCATTGCGGCCCGCTTCACTGATGAGGCGTTTCTCGGCTATCGCGTCAGCGTGCCCGGCGCGCCCGAGGCGACGGAAGACTATGAGATCACGCCCCATGACGGCGTGCGCTTTACGGGCCCGGTCTATGTGATGACCAGCGATGTGACGGTGTCGGGCGGGGAGATCACCACGATGATGCTACGTCAGCTGCCCAATGTGATTCAGGTGGGCGGCGTTACGCGCGGCGCGTTCAGCACGCCGCTCGCCAAACCCTTGCCCAATGGCTGGTATCTGGAACTGTCCAACGAAGTGTTTGAAGACGGGTCAGGCGCCGTATTTGAAGGCCGCGGCCTTCCGCCCGCCATCATGGTCGACATCTATCCCGAGGCCGCCCCCGTCGCCGGCCATAGAGCTGCGATCGAGCGCGTGGTCGGGATGATCGAGGGCGGTTAAGCCGGCTCGATCACCGCCTCGACCGAACGCCGCAGCGAGCGCGGCGCCGCGGGGCCTCTGCCGACGCGCAGCAGCAGGTTGGGGCGCCGCCCCGGCGCGCCCATCAGGGCGGCCAGTTCAGGGCGCAAGGACGCCACTTCCACGGGCTGGTTGAGATAGGCGGTCTTGAGACCCAGCACTGTGGCTTCCAACTGCAGGCGTTGAGCGGCGCGCCCGGCCTCCATCCAGCCGCGCGGCGAGTTCTCCTCCGCCATCAGGGCGATCAAACCGCCGCTGCTCTCGATCTGGCGGGCGATCTTGGCGTTCTCGGCGTCTGCGGTGAACACCAGACCAAACAGGCGCCGCCCCAGCCAGCCGGGCAATTGCGGATTGCCAGAGGACGCCGCGAACAAGCCATCGCGCAAACGCGCCGCCTCCGCCTCGTTAAAGCGGATCCAGTCGCGCAACTCCCTCACAAAGGCAGGGTCTGCGATCTGGGCGCTATTGCCTTGGATGATCAGCTCCGTCAGCCGCGTCTTGTCCGCGGCGCCGTCAAAAACGGTCGCGGACACCTGACCGCCTTGCTCGACCGCTGCGATCAGCCGGGCGCGCTCCTCAGCGCTCAGCGCCGAGCCGGCATACTCCAACCGCGTGCACTGGCGCTGCGGGATGACGTCAAACCGGGGCGAGGCTTCAGCGGCGCCGGAGGCCAGCGCCACAGACAGCCTCTCGCCCTCCATGTCGACTTCGCCTCCCAGACCCGATGCGCGCGCAGCAAGGCTGAGATTTTCCGCCGCGCAGCCCAGCGAGGCGAACAGGTGATGATCATCGGGGTCCACGACCGGCGTACGGCGTGAAAAATCCGGCGACAGCTCGATCACAGGATCAGACACCGTAAAGCGCCAAGGCTGGGTGTTGTGCCCGCTCGCCGCCAGACTGGCGTATCGCACCAGCTGCTGGTGCGAGCGAGGAAAAGGCGCCGTGACGGGCTCCGCCGGGGCGCTCAGGGCTTCAGCAAGCGCGTCATAGCCCTCATCGCCGGACGAACAGGCCGTCGCTGCGCCGCCCAGCACCAATGCGCCCGCTGCAAAGCTCTGCCGACGCGTGATCGTGCGAGTTGAGCCTGAAAGACCGGTCCGCATGCAACCACCCTCCCGTCTTCACAGGCAAAGGGTCGATCATCATGGCAGGTCGCGTCAACGCAAAAGCCAGGCGCTGCGACGCTATGGCCCGGCCGGAAAGACCTCAGGCCAAAGCCGCCGCGGCGTCAGCCTGGCGGCCCAGCGCGTCCAGCACTTTCGCGGTGATGTGCTTGGCGTTCAGCCCTGCCGTCTCGTACATGGCGTAGGGGCTGTCCTGATCCTGGAACACGTCGGGCAAGGTCATGGTGCGGATTTTCAGCCCGGCGTCGAGCGCGCCGTCTTCGGCCAGGAAGTGCAGCACAAACGCGCCGAAACCGCCCACAGCGCCCTCTTCAATGGTGATCAGCACTTCGTGCTCGCGCGCCAGCTCACGGATCAGATCATGATCGAGCGGCTTGGCGAAGCGGGCGTCCGCTACGGTCGGATGAAGGCCATAGGCCGCCAGCTCTTCCGCGCTTTTGAGCACTTCGCCCAGACGCGCGCCGAAGGACAGGATGGCGACGCCGGAGCCTTCGCGCACGATGCGGCCCTTGCCGATCTCCAGCGGGATCAGTTCCTTGGGAATTTCAACGCCCAGACCCTCGCCGCGCGGATAGCGGAAGGCGCTCGGGCGGTCGTCGATTTCATTGGCGGTGGCGACCATGCGCGCCAGTTCAGCTTCGTCGGCGGCGGCCATCACCACCATGCCCGGCAAGGCGCCCATATACCCCACATCAAAGGAGCCGGCATGGGTGGCGCCGTCCGCGCCCACAAGCCCGGCCCGGTCGATGGCGAAGCGCACCGGCAGCGACTGGATCGCCACATCGTGGACGACCTGATCATAGCCGCGTTGCAGGAAGGTCGAATAAATCGCGGCGTACGGCTTGAGCCCTTCAGCGGCGAGGCCGGCTGCAAACGTGACAGCGTGCTGCTCGGCGATTCCGACGTCAAACGCCCGATCGGGGAAGCGCGCGGCGAATTTGTCCACGCCCGTCCCGCCGGGCATCGCGCCGGTGACGGCGCAAATCTTGTCGTCGGATTCGGCCAGCTGGATCAGCGCATTGGCGAAAACGCCCGTATAGCTCGGAGCGGCGGGCTTGGATTTCTGCTGCTCGCCGGTGATCACATTGAACTTGGCGACGCCGTGATACTTGTCGTCGGCGGCCTCGGCAGGGGCGTAGCCCTTGCCTTTCTGGGTCACCGCATGGATCAGGATGGGGCCTTCGCCCGCATCGCGCACGTTGCGCAGCACGGCGACCAGCTGGTCCATGTCATGGCCATCGATCGGACCCACATAGCGAAAGCCCATTTCCTCAAACAGGGTGCCGCCCATGGCCATGCCGCGCAGATACTCTTCAGCCCGGCGCGCATGCTCCTTCACGCCCAGCGCTTCAGCGACGCCTTTGCCCAGCTTGCGGATGGAGTTGTAGCTTTTCGAGCTGACCTGGCGCGCGAAATAATGGCTCATCGCGCCTACGGGCGGGGCGATGGACATGTCATTGTCATTGAGGATGACGATGAGGTCCTTGTTCATGTCCCCGGCATTGTTCATGGCCTCATAGGCCATCCCTGCGGACATGGAGCCGTCGCCGATCACCGCGATGACCTTGCGGCCTTCTTCATGCTTGAGGTCGCGCCCCACGGCGAAGCCCAAGCCCGCCGAGATCGAGGTCGAGGCGTGCGCGGCGCCGAACGGGTCGTATTCGCTTTCAGACCGCTTGGTGAAGCCTGACAGGCCGCCGCCCTGACGCAGGGTGCGGATGCGGTCGCGGCGTCCGGTCAGGATTTTGTGCGGATAGCATTGATGGCCCACATCCCAGATCAGAATGTCGCTGGGCGTATCAAACACATGGTGCAAGGCGACCGTCATTTCGACCACGCCGAGCCCCGCGCCCAGATGCCCGCCGGTCACAGATACCGCATCAATCGTCTCAGCCCGCAATTCGTCCGCCACGGCCTTGAGAAAGTCGAGGTTGCGGTTTTTAAGATCATCGGGAGACTCGATCTGGTCGAGATGCGGAGTGTCAGGCATGCGCCGTGTCCTTATTGTCTTCTTCTAAGCTAGGCGTCAGGACTGCCGGGCCAACACATAATCCATCAGCTCACGCAGCATATCAGCATCCTTGCCGAACGGATCGAGATGGGCCTTGGCCTGATCGGCCAGCCGCGCCGCCCGGTCCCGGGCGTCCGCGACGCCCAGTATGGAGACGAAATTGGCTTTTCCTTGACCGGCGTCCTTGCCGGTGCGTTTGCCCGTCAGGCTTTCATCCCCTTCGGCGTCCAGAAGGTCATCGACGATCTGGTAACATAATCCCAGGTCATGCGCGAAGCCTTCTAGCGCAAGCCGGTGCGCTCGATCCGCATGACCGATCAGGGCGCCCGCCTCGGCGCAGAAACTGATCAGGGCGCCGGTCTTCATCCGCTGGCACCGGGTGATGATCCCGATATCGGTTTCCTCGCCCGCCTCGACCGCCATGTCGATCATCTGACCGCCCACCATGCCGCGCGGCCCGGCGGCTTTCGCCAGCCGCATCACCAGCTCGGCGCGCACGGCGGCATGCTCATGGGTTTCAGGGTCCGCCAGCAGTTCATAGGCCTGGCTTTGCAAGGCGTCGCCCGCCAGAACGGCGGTCGCCTCGTCATATTCGCGATGCACAGTCGGCCGTCCGCGACGCAGGTCATCATCATCCATGCACGGCAGATCATCATGGATCAGCGAATAGGCGTGCACGCATTCCACCGCGCAGGCGGCACGCAGCAAGGCCCGCTCATCGCCGCCCACCAGATTGCCCGTCTCGATCAGCAAGAAGGGGCGCAAGCGCTTGCCCGGTCCCAGGGCCGCATAGCGCATGGCGGAAATGACGCGTTGCTCCGGCCCGTCCGGACGCTCAAGCAGCGCGTCGAGCGCCACCGTCACCCGGTCCGCGGTCTCGGTCAGATGGTCAGAGAATGCGCTCATGACACCCGCGCTCCGTTCGGCGCGTCGCCGTCTGCGTTCAGAAGCAGGATCGAGCCGTCGGCATCGGGTACGCCCAGCACCAGCACTTCAGAGCGAACAGGGCCGATCTGGCGCGGCGGGAAATTCACCACCCCCAGCACACGGCGGCCCACCAGCGTCTCGGGCGTGTAATGGTCGGTGATCTGGGCGGAGCTTTTGCGCTCGCCGATCTCCGGACCAAAATCGACCCACAGCTTGATCGCGGGCTTGCGCGCTTCAGGAAACGGCTCGGCGCGCACGATCGTGCCCAGTCGGATATCCGTCCTGAAAAAGTCCTCGGGCGCGATGTCGGGCTGTGCGGGGCCTGCGCTCATGGGATCAGTCCAGACCCGCCGGCTCGGCGGAGATCGCGCCGTCAGCGTCCACCACGATCTTTTCGACCTTGAGCTGGGCTTCTTTCAGGCGCGCTTCGCAATGCGCCTTCAGCGCGGCGCCGCGCTCGTACATGGCGATGGATTTTTCCAGCTCCACCTCGCCGCGCTCAAGCTGCGCCACAATGGTCTCGAGCTCTCTGAGCGCGGTCTCAAAGCTCATCTGGGCGATTTCGGCGGTGGGGGCGTCAGTCATCGCTACTGCCTTCTCATCGGGGAGGTCACGCTCCCACAATCGCGAAAGATCGCGCCGGATCAAGCCGCCAATGCGCTAGCGTTTCAGCTCATAGCGGCGCCAGGACCAGTATCCGTCACCGCCATCGCGCACGCAGGTCCAGCCCTGAGCCTTGAGTTGGGGGCGCAGCATGCGATTGAACCAGCCATGCGCGAATAGCGCCACGGCGCCGTCCTGAGAGGCTTCAACCAGCTTTTCCGCGGCGGCCGCCGCGCGCACTTCGGCCTGGGCCCGGCTCTCACCGTCGCGTGAAAAGCCCAGCCACCATGAACACCGTGCATAAACACCCCAGGTCCGCGCCTGCAGTTTCAAAGGCAAAGGCGGCGGCGGCAAGGGCGCTTCCACAAACAGGGCGTCATGCTCGATTGGCCGGTCGCCCACAGCCGCGCGGGCTGTTTCGATGGCGCGCGGCAGCGTGGAGGAATAGAGCGTTTTGGCCATCGCGGCCTGTTCAACAAGACTGTCCGGCGCGCTCTGGCCGGGTTTCAATCCGGCGCGATCATAAGCCGCCCACCAGTCCACATAGCCGCGCCAGTCCATACGCGCCCGACGGTCAGCGTCAGGCTCGCCATGGCGTGCGATAATGATGGGACCCGGCTGGGCCGGGCTGTCGGCTTTGGTCATGAACGGTCTTGAGCGATCTTGATGAATACGCGCCGCCATCCCTGCCTCGCCCAGGCCCGATGACGCCAGCTCCACGCCCCCCGTCGTGCGAGCGTCAGCTCCCATGAGTCAAGCGTGAGGGGAGTGGTACCCGCCCTCCCCCACAGAGACAAGCCGGGAAGACGCGCGCGTGTGCTAACAGGCCGATGCGGCGTTGCAGGACTGCGCCTGCGATCAATTGAAGGCCCGGCCGTGGCGCAGCGCTTCAGACATGCTGCCATAAATGATTCGGGCGAGGACAGGCGCCGCCCCGGCGATGCTCATCGCCGGGGCTTGTTTGGCCTAATGGCTGGGATCAATGCTCATGATCTTGACGCCTTCAGGGGCTTTGGGCTCCTCGGGCACGAAGAAGTCCGGCAGCAGCTCCTGTGACGGGTCGACGGCGAACTGATCAAGATCGGTGACGCCTTCGCTGACCAGGAAGCTGTCATCGATCAGGAAATTGCCGGTGAACTCGGACGCCGGCTTGGTGAGCACGCGATAGGCGGTCTCGGCCAGGATGTCGGGCTTGCGGCAATTCTTGAACGCCTCTTCACCCGCCAGCACATTGGCGATAGCGGCGGTGGCGACGGCGGTGCGCGGCCAGATGGCGTTCGCGGCGATCTTGCCCTTGAACTCGCCCGCCCAGCCCAGAATGCACAGGCTCATGCCGTATTTGGCCGAGGTGTAGGCCACGTGCGGGGCGAACCATTGCTCGCGCATGTCGAGCGGCGGGGACAGCGCCAGAATGTGCGGGTTTTCGGACTTTTCGAGGTAGGGCAAGCATTTCTGGGTCACCAGAAAGGTGCCGCGCGCATTCACCTGATGCATCAGATCCCAGCGCTTGATCGGCGTGTCCTTGGTGGGCATCGGGAAAATGGCGGAGGCGTTGTTGACCACGATGTCGATGCCGCCAAACGTCTCGACCGCCTTGGCGACGGCGGCGTCCACGCTCGCCTCGTCGCGGATGTCGCACACCAGCGGCAGCGCCTTGCCGCCCGCTTTCTCAACCGCTTCAGCGGCGGTGTAGATCGTGCCCGCCAGCTTGGGATGGGGTTGGTCGGTCTTGGCGGCGATGACGATATTCGCGCCGTCGCGTGCGCAACGCTCAGCAATCGCCTGACCAATGCCGCGGCTGGCGCCTGTGATGAAAAGGGTCTTTCCCTTCAAGCTCATAAAAATTCTCCCGCTCCTGGATGGAGCGGGAGAATAACAGCGTTATGCTCGAAAGGACAGGGCCTTTGAGACAGTGTCTGAGACCAAGAGTCTAGATCGGCCGCCAGACGCGCCAGCCCGGACAGGTCATGCCTTCCTCGCGGCGGCAGGAGGCGAAGGTGAACAGCACCGTCCAGGCCTTGCCCACCACAAGATCGCGATGCACATAACCGATCCCGCGCGAGGCGCGGCTGTCCAGCGAGGCGTCGCGGTTGTCGCCCATCAAGAACAGATGGTTCTCCGGCACGTTGAACGGCCCGACATTGTCGAGCGCCGCATTGTCGGCGCGCTCGTAAATCTCATGCACATTGCCGCCTGGCAGGGTCTCCAGATAGACGGCGGCCTCAACGGCCGCGCCCGCCCGGTCGCGATATTGAACCACGCCTTCAGGATCGCGCGGCACCAGCTCGTCATTGATGTAAAGGCGACCTGCGCGCATCTCGATCCGATCACCGGGCAGGCCGATGACGCGTTTGATCAGATTGATGCCCTGAGCGGGATCACGGACCACGACCACATCGCCACGTTTGGGGGTGGAGCCGAACAGGCGCCCCGACCAGTTGCCCGGCAGCACATAGCCAAGCCCCAGCGGCAAGGAATGACGCGAATACCCGTACGCGAATTTCGACACCAGAACGCGGTCTCCCACCTGAATGGCGGGCTGCATACTTTCTGACGGAATGTGGAAGGCGGCGAACACGAACGTGACCAGCACGAACCAGACCGCCACAACGCCCCCAAGGAAGCGGATTGTCTCACCCACTTCCGCAACCGCCTTGCCGCCGAAACGGCGTACTTTTTCATTCATTTCAGCTTTACCGCCGTTCCATAGGCGAGCACTTCCGCTGTGCCTTCCATGACCGCAGCAGTGGAAAAACGGAAGGTGACGACCGCATCCGCTCCCATTTCTTCGGCATGGCTGACCAACCGGCCCAGCGCTTGTTCCCGCGCCTCGGCCATCAGCTTGGTGTACTCGCTGACTTCGCCCCCGACCAGATTGCGCAATCCGGCCACAAAATCACGTCCAAAAAAACGTGCGCGAACCACGCTGCCGCGCGCAATCCCGATGACGGCTTCGACTTCATGGCCGGGAATATCGTCGGCCATGGTCACAAGCACGGGGGCGCGCGTCGCGGGATGTTCAGGGGTGTTGCTCATGGAAAGCCCTTCAAAACAAACCTGTTAACCCAGCAAATTGCTCGCGCCACAATCACACAGAGAAAGTTAAAGATTAACTCGCACCGGTCAGTTCACAATGCTTATTGGCGCCTGACAAGGCAGCGAGTGACAGGCTCTTCACTTGACGCAGCAGGAGTGACTGAGCTGAGTTATAAAGGTCACAGAATGAGCAGCAGACAGTTTGCGGAGTAAAGACATGGCCCCCACCGACACCCAGGGTGACGCCCCGACCAGCGCGCGCGATCAGAACGGGGACCGCATCCTGGCGGTGATCAACTACGCCTTGCTGCTTGTGGGGATCGGCAACGGTCTGACCGTGCTGATCGCCGCCATTCTCGCCTATGTGCGCAAGGATAACGCCGACCCGCTGGTGAAAAACCATTTCCAGTTTCAGATCCGGACCTTCTGGTACTGGCTGGCCATGGTGGTGGTCGGCTTGCTGACCTGGGTCTTCCTGATCGGCATGCTGATCCTGCTGATCGCCAATATCTGGCTGGTGATCCGGTCGGTGGTGGGGATGATCCGTCTTGTGGACGGACGTCCGCACTCTGACCCGACCGGGTTCTGGGTCTAGCGCCTAGGCGCTGGCCAGCACCGCTTCGCCCGGACCGAACACCGGATCATAGCCCAGCTTGATCTCACCCAAGAGGCCCGCCGCGCCGGCCAGCGCGGTCTGGGCGAAGATGTTGGCGATGGCGATGCGCGCCTGAGCGTAGCTCTCCTCGCCATCGGCTTCCTTGAGTTTGCGCTGCGCCGCGACGGCGCCCACGCAGAGCAGCCAGCCGCCGGTCACGTCGCCCGCCAGTTTGAGATAGGCCGTGGCGCCGGCGAGGCGGTCAGCGTCGCTGGCGTCCAGCATCCATTTGGTGGCGTCTTCCAGTGCGTCGCAGGCCGGTTTCAGGGCTTCGGCCAAGACCGGCAAGTCCGGGTTCGAACTGGTGATGCAATCCTCGACGGTCTGGCGCACATCCTCGATCAGTTCGGCCATGGCTGTCCCGCCATCGCGCGCCAGCTTGCGGCCCACAAGGTCGATCGCCTGAATGCCGTTGGTGCCTTCATAGATCGGCGCGATGCGCGCATCGCGCAAATGCTGGGCGGCGCCGGTTTCTTCAATGAAGCCCATGCCGCCATGCACCTGAACGCCCATGGACGCCACGTCCACGCCCATATCGGTGCACCAGGCCTTGGCGATCGGGATCATCAGGTCTTCGCGGCGCTTGGACCAGGCCTTCTCATCCGCGTCATCCATATGCTCGCCCAGATCGGCTTCGACCGCAGCGTGATAGCAAATGGCGCGGCCCGCCTCGATTTTAGCCTTCATCACCGCCAGCGTGCGGCGCACATCGGGATGATGAATGATCTCGTGCGGGCCATGATCGTCCATATTGATGGCGCGGCCCTGCTTGCGGTCCTGCGCGTAGGCGAGCGCTTGCTGATAGGCGCGCTCGGCGATGCCGACGCCCTGCACGCCCACATTCAGACGCGCCGAGTTCATCATGATGAACATCGCGGCCATGCCCTTGAACTCGTCACCCAAGAGCCAGCCTTTGGCGCCGTCATATTCCATGGTGCAGGTAGGCGAGCCGTGAATGCCCATCTTGTGCTCAAGCCCGATGGCCTGAAGCGTGTTGCGCTCGCCCGGTTCGCCGTTCGCATCGGGAATGAATTTCGGCACGATGAACAAGGAAATGCCCTTGGTTCCTGCCGCCCCGTCCGGCGTGCGCGCCAGCACCAGATGGATGATGTTGTCAGCGCAATCGTGTTCGCCCCAGGTGATATAGATCTTCTGGCCCGAAATCGCCCAGGAGCCGTCGCCATTCGGCTCGGCCTTGGTGCGCAGCGCGCCCACATCCGACCCGGCGCCCGGCTCGGTCAGGTTCATGGTGGCGGTCCATTCGCCAGACATGATCTTGCCCAGATAGAGTTCGCGCTGTTCATCGGTGCCCACGGCGATCAGGGATTCAATGGCGCCGAACGACAGCATCGGCCCCAGGCCGAACGCCATGTTGGACGATTGCAGCATCTCCATCAGCGCGCAGCCCAGCGCCTTGGGCAGGCCCATGCCGCCCATATCGGTTGAAAACTGCAGGCCTTGCCAGCCGCCCTCAACATATTGCGCATAAGCGTTCTTGAACCCGTCCGGCGTGGTCACGGCGCCGTCTTTCAGGGTGCAGCCCTGCTGGTCGCCGGTCCAGTTGAGCGGCGCCAGCACGTCATTGGCGAGCTTGGCCGCCTCATCAAGGATGGCGGGCGTCAGGTCGGAGGAGAATTCGGGAAACACTCCCGTCGCCTTTACGCTGTCCAGCGCAGCGATTTCTTCCAGGGCGAAGCGGATATCGCGAACCGGGGCGCGGTAGCTCATGGTGACTTCCCTTCCAGCAGGATCATTTGGTCCGAACATAGCGCGTTTGCTGCAAAGCGGGAGTCGCCCGGATGGGATTTGATCAGAGCGCTCGCATCACAGCTCTTTCCAACCTAGTCTCACAGGCAGAGGAGACCGGCTTATGACAGTGCTGCGCACGCTCACCCTCACGCTGATCGCAACTCTACTCAGCGCCTGCGTCTCGGCGCCCACGCTGGAGCCGGCGCGTTTGCCGCCCGGCGAGTGGCGGCTGGATCCAGCCCACGCCAGCACGCTCTGGCGCATCCGGCATATGGGCCTGTCCTGGTATACGGGGCGGTTCGACGCCATCGAGGCGCAGCTCAGCTTTGACGCCGACAGCCCGGAAGACGCCCGACTGACCGCCATTATCGAGACGGCCTCCCTCTCCACGGGCGATCCTGACTTTGACCAGACCCTGTGCGGCGCCAGCTGGTTTGACTGCGACGCCCATCCGCAGATCGTCTTTCGGTCTGAGCGGATAGAGGTGACCGGCCCGGACACCGGCCTGATCCACGGTCAGCTGACCCTGAAAGGGGTCACACAGCCAGCCGTTCTGGAAACACAGTTTTACGGCGGCGTCTTCAACCCCCTCGAAGCCCGTCAGGCCTTGGGGTTTGGCGCGGATATGACAATTAACCGCACTGAATTCGGGGTCGGACGGCTTCCCGGAAACCTGATCGGCGATACAGTGGTCATCCGTATCGAAGCGGAATTCCTTCGCGACCGAGGAGACTAAGCCATGTCCGCCACCACCACATCGCATCGCTATACGACTGTCGCCATCATCCTGCACTGGGTGATCGCGGCCATGCTGGTGTCCATGGTGTTTGTGGGCTGGTGGATGGAAGATCTCCGCCACGCCTTGCTCGACGGTACGGGCTCGCTGACGCTGACCCAGGCCGTCTATAACTGGCACAAGACGGCGGGTCTGATCATTCTCGTTCTGTCGCTGGCGCGGCTGGCCTGGCGCTTGACCCATAAAGCGCCGCCCCTGCCCGAAGGCATGAAACCCTGGGAGCGTTTCGCCGCGCAGTTCACTCATATCGCCTTTTACGGCGTCATGCTCGGCGCGCCGATCATGGGCTGGATCACGGCGTCGGCCTCAAGCTTCCCCTCCAAGCTTTTCAATCTGGACGGTTTGCTGCTGCCCCATTTGCCGGTGCCGCAAACCGAAAGCTTCGCCTCGCTGGCCGGGTCGGTCCATGGCGCCTCTGGCTGGGCGATCCTGATCCTGCTGGCGCTGCACGCGGGCGCCGCGCTGAAGCACCACATCCTGGACCGGGACGGCGTCCTGACCCGCATGATTCCGGGGCTGAACATTCCGCCGCAGACGGGTCGCGACTGACCCTTTCCAGTTCGGAAGCGGAGCTGTGCGCGGGCGACGTCTTGTGGCGCTCTCAGATCGACGTATCTGTACGGGCATGACGTTTCCCCGCTCAGGAGCATAGCCATGCGTCCCTTGTTCGCCCTCGCCCCGCTCGCCCTGCTGGTGACCACCCCCGCCCTCGCCCAGTCTGACGCCTGGATCGTGGATTACGACGCCAGCTCGGTGGGCCTTCAGACCGAGGTCTTCGGAACCACGATCCAGGGCGATTTCCCGCAATTCTCCGCTGATATTCGCCTCGATCCCGAGGACCTGTCCGACGCCCGCATTGAAGCGGTCGTGCAGGCGGGATCTGGCCAGCTTGACCCGACCGAACGCCAGTCCGACATGGAGGGCGAAGCCGGTCTGAATCCGTCTGAGCACCCCGAGATGCGCTTTGTGTCTGAGACAATCACGCGCGAAGGCGACGTCTACACAGCCCTTGGAACCCTGACCATCAAGGGCGTTTCGCAAGAGCAAGCGCTGACCTTCACCCTCGACATCACGGACGGTCGCGGCGTTGCGGATGGCGGTTTCACCCTCGCGCGCCGTGATTTTGGCGTCGGGGCTGGCGATTGGGGCGCCGCCGCCGCCCAGATTGATGTGCGGGTGCATATCGAGGCCGAGCGCGAAGACTAGCCTGATTGCACCGCCCGCTGACGAGCGCTACCTAACCGGCATGACACGCCCCAGCCCGCCCCCTGACACGCCGATCCTGCCGGCGGACGATCCAGATGCTCTGGACCAGGCCGCCCGGATCCTGAAGGCGGGGGGCTGCGTGGCCGTTCCGACCGAAACCGTGTACGGGCTGGCGTGCGACGCCACGAACGCGCAGGCGGTAGCGGGCGTGTATGAGGCCAAGGGACGTCCCAGCTTCAACCCGTTGATCTGTCATGTGGATACGCTGGAGCGCGCCAGAAGCCTTGTTCAACTGGATGATCAAGGCCTGGCGCTGGCCGAACGCTTCTGGCCCGGACCGCTGACGCTGGTGGCCCCCAAACGCACCCCCTCTCCCGTCAGCGAACTGGCGGCGGCGGGTCTGGACAGTCTGGCTGTGCGTTTGCCGTACTCAGACACCTTGCGCACGCTGGTCCAGCGTCTGGACGCGCCTTTGGCCGCGCCCAGCGCCAACGCATCCGGCACGATCAGCCCCACCACCGCCGAACATGTGAAAGACAGCCTGAACGGGCGCATTCACCTGATCCTGGACGGCGGCCCCTGCCCTGTGGGCGTGGAGAGCACCATCGTCTCTGTGCTGGATCCGGCTCATCCGGTGATTTTACGCCCGGGCGGGATCGCCAGGGATGCGCTGGAGGCGGTGATCGGGGTGATGCAGCGCCCGACGCCAACGAATCACAGTGCGCCGACAGCGCCCGGTCAGCTCACCTCCCACTACGCGCCGAACGCGAGTGTGCGCCTGAATGCAACCCAACCCCACAACAACGAGTCCTTTTTGGGGTTTGGCGCGCAACCCAAAAGAGAAGGCGTTGTATTTTTTGATCTTTCCCCAAGCGGTGACCTAGTCGAAGCGGCCGCGAACCTGTTTACTGGCCTGCGCTGGCTGGACAGAGTCAGCGATCGCATCGCTGTCGCGCCGATACCGGAAACCGGATTGGGCGAGGCGATAAACGACCGCCTCAGACGTGCAGCTGCAGAGCGTTAGAACAACTGCTCAAGGTTGTGTTCAGACTCTGGATGATAAGACGCAAGCTATGCAAAACGGTCTCTACATCGCCTCCTTCCGCACCCCGCTTGATGACGCCAAGGGCGTGATCATCATCCAGGACAGCCGCGTACTGGGTGGAGATTCGGGTATGTATTATGTCGGCAGCGTTTCGGGTCCCGAAAACGAGCTGCAGGTGAAGATGGTGGTCACCAATCACGACCCCTCCCGCCTGTCGGTCTTTGGTGAGTTCGACAAATTCGCCCTCACCCTGACCGGAAAGCGCGAAGGCGACGCCTATGTCTTCCAGGGCCGGGCGGACGCCGCTCCCTCCATGCGCTTCGAAGCTGTTCTGGAAAAAGCCGCAGATTAACCGCGGCGGACGTCTTTGGGCTCTTGTTCTACCCAATGCGGCGGTTGCACACTGCCCGTATGAGCACCGAAACCCTGACCGCCCTGAAAGCCGCCCTCGACCCCAAAGCGTGGAGCGAGGATCCTGATGAACTCGCCCCCCATGTGCGCGATTGGCGCGGGCGGTATCAGGGCGCGTCACCTCTGCTGCTCAAACCCTCCACCACCCAGGAGGTGAGCCGCATCCTCTCCATGTGCAATGAAGCCGGCGTGGCGGTGATCCCGCAAAGCGGCAATACCGGCCTGGTCGGCGGCTCGACGCCCCAGGGTGAAGTCGTGCTGTCGTTAAAGCGCATGAACGCCATCCGCGCCATCGACGCCGATAACGACTCACTCACCTGCGAAGCGGGCGCGATCCTTGAAAGCGTGCAAGGCGCCGCGAAAGACGCCGGCAAGCTGTTTCCCTTGTCTCTGGGCGCGCAAGGCTCGGCGATGATCGGCGGGCTGATCTCCACAAACGCAGGCGGCGTGCACGTGCTGCGCTATGGCATGATGCGCGAGCTGGTGCTGGGCCTGGAAGCCGTCCTGCCTGATGGCCGAGTCCTGTCTGACCTGTCGGGCCTGCGCAAGGACAATACCGGCTATGACCTCAAACAGCTCTTCATCGGCGCGGAAGGCACGCTGGGCGTGGTCACCGCCGCCACGCTGAAGCTGTTCGCCCGCCCCGCCTCCACCGCTGTCGCCATTGCGGCTGTCGAGAGCCCGGCTCAGGCGGTCGAGTTGCTGGGCCATATGAAAGACGCCACCGGATCGGTCGCCGCGTTCGAACTGATGCCGAAAATCGGGCTGGACCTCGCCGTCCATCATTTGCCCGGCGCGCGCCATCCGCTGGACTCAGACCCTGCCTGGACGGTGCTGGTCGAGCTTGTGAGCCCGGAAACCGATCGCGCCCAGTCGCTGATGGAAAGCGCGCTCGAAACCGCCTTTGAAAAGGGCCTCGTTTCTGACGCGGCGCTGGCGCAGACCGAAGCGCAAATGGCTGAGTTCTGGGCCCTGCGCGAAGGCATTCCCGAGGCGGAGAAAGCCCATGGCAAAGCCGCCAAGCACGATGTCTCGGTGCCCGTCTCGCGCATGGCCGCCTTTATGGAAGAAGCCACCGCCAAGGCCGAAGCCATGATGCCCGAAGCCCTGGTCATCGCCTTCGGCCATGTGGGCGACGGCAATGTTCACTTTAACGTCGCGCGCAAGACGCCCGGCTCAGGCGATGATTTCGTCGCCGCCTGCGCCCCGGTCACAGAAGCGATCTATGACCTGGTGGACAAGCATGGCGGGTCTATCAGCGCCGAGCATGGCGTCGGCGTGCTGAAACGCGCTGAGCTGGCGAAACGCAAACCTGTTGAAGTCGCGGTGATGCGCGCGATCAAGCAAACCCTCGATCCCAACGCCATCATGAACCCGCGGGTGATGCTGGATATAGGCTGAGCCTATAGCTCCGGCTGGTGAAATTTATTGGCGCCGTCGCGACCCGCCCCCTATCTCTGCCTCATAGATGACGGAGACGCCCATGCTGATTCTGCTTTCGCCCGCCAAGAAGCTCGATTTTACAAAGCGCGGTCACGCCCCGACCGCGACGCGTCCGGCCCTGATGGATCGGACGAAAGAGCTGTCGAAAACCACTGCGAAACTGTCGGCGAGCGAAATCAAATCCCTGATGCATCTCAGCGATGATCTGGCGGATTTGAACCGGGAGCGGTTCAAGGCGTTTGATCCAGACAGCACCGAAGGCCGCCCTGCCGCCATGGCGTTTAACGGCGAGGTGTATTCAGGTCTCGACGCACCGTCCCTCAGCCCGGAAGACCTGCAATGGGCGCAGCAGCGCCTTCGCATCCTGTCGGGCCTTTACGGCGCCTTGCGGCCGCTCGATACGATCCAGCCCTATCGTCTGGAAATGGGCACGCGGCTGAAAACGCCCAAAGGCGGCAATCTCTATGATTTCTGGGGCGAGGATATCGCCGATCTGCTGAAGTCCGATCTTGAAGGTCATCCGTCAAAAACCGTGATCAACCTGGCGTCCAACGAATATTCCAAGGCGGCGAAGCTGAAATCACTGGGCGTCCCGGTGATCAGCGTCGACTTCAAGGAAGAAAAAGACGGCCAGCTGCGCGCCCTGATGGTCTACGCCAAGAAGGCCCGCGGCCTGATGGCGCGCTGGATCATCGAGAACCGGATCGAAGACCCCCAAAAGCTGCCTGAGTTCAATGTGGACGGCTATCGCTTCGATGCAGACGGCTCGACGGAATCCACCTTGTTGTTCACCCGTCCCCAGCCGCCGAAGAAAAGCTAGCGCAAAGCGCGTGCGAGCCTGATATCAGGAGCTTTGCGGACTTGACGCGGGTGCGAAATTCATCACCTGTTGAAGCTCTGGAGAATTGCCTGTTCGGAGACCCTGCATGAGCTCGATCCGCGTGGACCTGTCCGGTCATGTCGCCGTCATCACCGGCTCCACATCCGGCATTGGCCTGCACATGGCCGAAGGGTTGGCCGCGAACGGCGCCGACATCGTGCTCAATGGTCTGGGCGATCCGGACGTCATTGAGAAAGAGCGCCAACGCATCGCCGAAACCCATGGCGTCAAAGTGCGCTATCATGGCGCCAACATGCTCAAGGCCGATGAGATCGCAGACCTGATCGCCTTCACCGCCCGCGAACTGGGCCGTCTGGACATTCTGGTCAATTGCGCGGGCATCCAGCACGTGGCGCCGATCGAGGACTTCCCCGCCGACAAGTGGGACGCCATCATCGGCATCAACCTGACCAGCGCCTTTCACACGATGAAGCACGCCGTGCCGATCATGCGCGAACAGGGACGGGGCCGGATCGTCAACATCGCCTCCGCCCACGCCTTGCGCGCCAGCCCGTTCAAGGCGGCCTATGTGTCGGCCAAGCACGGTCTGATGGGACTGACCAAGACCGTGGCGCTGGAAACCGCTGAAGACGGCGTCACGGTGAACTGCATCAATCCGGGCTATGTGAAAACGCCGCTCGTTGAGAACCAGATCGCGGACACCGCCAAGGCGCGCGGCATTTCCGAAGAAGAGGTGGTGCGCGATGTCATGCTGTCCGCCCAACCCACCAAGAAATTCGTCACCTATTCAGAGCTGGTGGGCGCGCTTCTCTACCTGGTCAGTGATGACGGGGCGAATGTGAACGGCAACGCCATCACGATTGATGGCGGATGGACGGCGAAATAGCGATGACAGGGTCGGCTTCCTCTCCGTCGACCCGCAAGCGGTCAGCTTCGCCCCGGCCGGTCTCGCTGGCTCTACAGGGCGGCGGCGCGCACGGCGCTTTCACCTGGGGCGTTCTGGACGCCCTGCTCGAAGACGGGCGCCTGTCCACCAAAGCCATCAGCGCCACCAGCGCCGGCGCCATGAACGCCTGCGCCTTGGCCATGGGTCAGATGCGCGGCGGGCCGGAGGGCGCGCGTGAAGCGCTGGATGACTTCTGGCGAGCGGTGTCCCGGGCGGGCGGCGGCTTCATGCGCGCGCCGGGCCTGTTCAAGTTCGCGCCCTGGCTGGACGCCCTGACCCGGCTGACCAGCCCCTATGACACCAACCCGTTCGGATATGATCCGCTGAGCCATATCCTGGACCGGCAAATCGATTTTGACGCCGTGCACGCCTGCCAGGACATCCAGCTGTTCATCGCCGCGACTTGCGTGACGTCCGGACGCAGCCGGGTCTTCAGCGGCGAAGCGGTGACGCGCGACGCGGTGCGCGCCTCGGCGACCCTGCCCTTCATCCATCAGGCGGTCGAGATTGAGGGCGAACCGTTCTGGGATGGCGGATTCACCGGCAACCCGGCGCTCTGGCCGCTGTTTTACGCCGAGGCGCCTCATGATGTGCTGATCGTGCACATCAATCCCATGGAGCGCGCCGGCACGCCGAAAACAGCCGAAGACATCCTCAACCGGGTCAACGAGATCACCTTCAACGCCAGCCTGCTGGCGGAACTACGCGCGATCGCCTTCGTCAAGCGCCTGATCAAGGACGATTTGCTCAAGGATCCGCGCAAGGCCCGGCTGAGCGATATCCGCCTGCATTCGATCCGGGCAGATGACGCGCTGTCGCAGTTTCCCGCCTCCAGCAAGTACGACGCCAGCTGGGGCTTTCTCACCGATCTGCGCGACCGGGGCCGCGAGGCGGCGAACACCTGGCTGGAGACCTGCTTTGATAAGGTCGGCCATGACTCAAGCGTCGACGTCCGCAAGGAATTTCTGGGCGATTAGGCTTCGTCGGACACGATCAGCCTTGAATCGTTTTCACGCACGGCGTTCACCCGGTCCGAGGCTTTGCGCAGGGTCAGCGCACCCTCTGGCGGCGCCTTGAGATAGGGCTGCGGGTCCGTCTCCGGGTTCAGCCAGTCGGCAAACCGCCCCTCGGGGATGAAGACCGGGCTGCGATGGTGGATATGGGCGATGTCCGCGCTGGCCGCCGTGGTGAGAATGGCGAAGCTGTCCACGCGGTCAGCGCCCTCGCCCCAGCGCTCCCACACCCCCGCCATCACCATGGGCTGGCCGTCAGTGCGGGTGATGTACCAGGGCTGTTTGCGCCCCGACTCCTCTGTCGACCATTCATAAAACCCGTCCGCGGGGATCAGCGCCCGACGACGTTGCAAGGCCTGGCGGAAGCTGGGCTTGTCGGCGGCGGTTTCAGACCGGGCGTTGATCAGCGGTTTTGATCCGTCAGGGCCGGTTCTGGACCAGTGCGGCACCAGCCCCCAGCGCACAGCCGTCAGACGAAAATCAGCCTGCCGTCCGAGCCGAATAATCGGCAAAGCCTGGGTCGGCGCCGCATTCCAGCTGGGCGGATAATTCAAACGATCCAGCTTTCCGAACAGGGCTTCGAGCTGGACCAGGTTCAAACTCATGACATAACGACCACACATACCCTTTCCTCCCGTCTGCATGCAGCGAGGTCAAGCATGAAGGATCTGCCCCGTATCAGCGTCGGCCTTGTGGTCTGGCGCGAAAACGAGGTGCTGCTCATCCGGCGCGCCAATCCGCCCTATCAGGGCTGCTGGTCCATTCCCGGCGGCAAGGTGGAGTTCGGTGAAACCCTGCACGAAGCCGCCCTGCGCGAGCTGAAGGAAGAGACCGGGATCCATGCCGAGATTGAAGGCCTGATCGACATCTTTGAATCCATCACCGAGCATGGCCATTACGTGATGGCGGATTACAGCGCGCGCTGGCGCGCCGGCGAACCCCGAGCCGGCGATGACGCGCTGGAGGCGGCGTTCTTCCCGTTTGCACGCGCCAGCGCGAACGTCTCATGGGACATCACGCGCACCGCGATCCAGCAAAGCGCCCGCAACCGCGGGCAAAAGCCTTGAATTCGCCCTGTTCCGCGTTCAGGAAAAGGGCATGGTGATTAGAGCTCTTATCCTGGTGCTTGGCGTGTGCGCCTTGCTGGCGTCTGTGGCGGACGCCCAGACGATTCGCAGGCCGCCGAGCTATGTGGACCCTTATCCGGTGGAGTCCCTCGCCCGCGTAATGGGTGAAATGCACTATCTCGATTTCGCCTGCAAAGGACGCGACTCCCAAGGCTGGCGCGAAGCCATGCTCGAGCTTTTAGAGCATGAAGCGCCCACGCGCGGCTCTTACCGGCAACGCCTTGTGGATCGCTTCAATGAAGGCTTCCGCATCCAGGAACGCCGCACGCCCCGCTGCGGCGCGGAAGAAGAGATGGTGCGTCAGGCGCTGGCCGCCGAAGGCGAGACGCTCGCTGAGCAATTGCGGCGCACCTATCTGCAATAAGGCCTGTCAGGCGCCTGCGGTTTCCGCCAACAGCGCCAGCGCGGCGCGTTCCGCCGCCTCCACCGACAAGGCGCCCATCAGCGATTGCGTGCTGGTGTCCGCCAGGCTCCGCCGATCAGCTTCGTCAAAACGGTCCCCCGCCCGCACGATGCAGGCGCGCGCCCCCCATGGCGAATAAAGCCGCTCATCAGTGGGGCCAAACAGACCCAGGGTCGGCGTTCCCGCCGCCGCCGCCATGTGCATCAGCCCGCTGTCATTGCCCACAAACAGCGCCGCACGTTTCAGGCACGCCGCAGCCTCAACCAGATCAAGCTTTCCCGTCAGGTCAATGACGGTCCGCTCGCCCAGGCCCTCGGCCACCGCCTGCGCGCGCGCTTCATCGCCGGGACCGCCAAACAGCGCGATGGCCGCGCCCGGCAACACGCCGTCCGGCGCGGTCAGGCGCAGCGCCAGTTGCGCGAACCGTTCGGTCGGCCATTCCTTGAAGACCGCTGAGGCGGCGGGCGAGAGCGCCAGTACGGCGCGATCTGCGGGAAGTTCTCTATCGGCGCGGGCCTCAGCCGCCGCATCCAGCCATATCCGTGTGCCCGGCGCCGCGTCCAGCCTCAGAACGTCAGCGGCTTCCTCAACCCGGTGACGGACGCCGGCTTTCGGGTTGGGGCGTTTGACATAACGCTTGCGCGCCCACAGGAACCAGCTGGTCAGCGAGCCGCGCATGTCCACGACCATATCCCAGCGCTGGCTGACGCTTTGCCGCCAGAGCGACAGCCAGTGGCCGCCACCCTTCTGCTTTTTCATCACGATGACCCGCTCCACCTTAGGCGTCGCACGAAACAGCGGCGCAGCCAGTGGTCCGCAAGCCACCGTGATGCGCGCATCGGCATGCTTGTCGATCAGATGCTGCAGCACGCCCGAATTGAGAATGGCGTCGCCGATACGGGTGGAGGTTATGAAAAGAATGCGCGTCATGACGCTTGGCACTTAGCCCGACACGGCCGCTCGCGCCAGTCTCTGGCGCCCTCTTGATTACAGGCCCGCTTCAGCCCCATCTAGCGCTTATGACCCAAGACTATCTCACCGCCCTGCCCCATCGCGCCGTCCTGTCCATCACCGGACAGGACGCGCGCAGCTTTCTCCAGCGTGTGCTTACCCATGGCCCCGAAGGCGTGACGCCCGATCAGGCGATGCTGTCGGCGCTCCTGACCCCGCAAGGCAAGGTGTTGGCCGACCTGATTATTTTTGACGATGGCGAGGGGGGATTGCTCTTTGACCTGCCCGCCAGTGAAGCGGAAACCTTGCTCAAGCGCTTCACGCTCTACCGTCTGCGCTCGGACGCTGCGATTGAACGGCGCGAGGATTTGTCTGTGATCGCCGCCTCTGGTGAGGGCGAAGCGGAGCTGCGCACTGTGGCGCTCACCGCCAGCCTCGACCCTAGAAACCCCGCGATCGGGTGGCGCGCCATCGCGCCAGCGGGCGGCCCCGCCAGAGATCTGGACGCCTATCACGCCGCACGCATCAAAGCTGGCGCGCCTGAAATGGGCATGGATTTCGGCTCCGCCGAAGTCTTCTCCACCGATGTGAACCATGATCTGCTGGGCGGTATTGATTACAAGAAAGGCTGCTTTGTCGGCCAGGAAGTCGCCAGCCGCATGCATCGCAAGGGCGGCGTGCGCAAACGCAGTCTACGCCTGTCCACGCAAACCCCGGCCCAGCCCGGCGATCCGGTCATGGCGGGTGATGTCTCGCTCGGCGCTGTCAGCTCGGCGGCGCCGACGTGCGCGCTGGCCCGCGTTCGGGTGGACCGCTTGAAGGACGCCCTGTCAGAAGGCGCCTCGCTTACGCTGCGCGGCGCCCCGGCGCGCGTGATCGACGATCTCGACACGCTCTGACAGACCGCCCTGGCCCTGAGACTGAAGGACGATCCATGACCGAACGCTGTCCATGGTGCGGAACCGACCCGCTATACACGCACTATCACGACACCGAATGGGGCGTGCCGGAGTGGGACTCGCGCGCGCTGTGGGAAAAACTCATCCTGGACGGCTTTCAGGCCGGCCTCGCCTGGATCACCATCCTGCGCAAGCGCGACACCTTGCGCGCGGCGTTTCATAGCTTCGATCCCGAACGGATCGCCCGCTATGACGACGCCGATATGGAACGCCTGCTCGGCAATCCCGGCATCATCCGTTCACGCTCGAAAATCAACGCCGCTATCGGCAATGCTCAGGCCTATCTGGAGATGGCGGAGCGGGGTGAAGATTTTTCTGATTATCTGTGGGGCTATATGGATGGGACCCCGCACATCAACCGGTTCAGAACCCAGACCGAGGTTCCGACCCAGACAGAACTGAGTCAGACAATCTCGAAAGACCTGAAAAAGCGGGGCTTTAAGTTTTGCGGCCCGGTGATCGTCTACGCCTTCATGGAAGCCGTCGGCATGGTCAATGACCATCTCGTGACCTGTCACCGTCACGCGCCAGTTACAAAATAGCGTAACGGCTGCGTGGAAGCGGTTGGCGCTCAGCGCTTCGTGCGGCTAAGTTGCGCACCTTCTGATTTAAGAATCTTGCGTCGGAGCACTTCATGACCGCGGCCGTAATTCGTTCCACTGGCTTGTGGACGCCAGACAACTCCATCTCCAATGAGGAGCTGGTGAAGAGCTTCAACGCCTACGTCGCGCAATACAATGAAGAGCATGCGTCCGATATCGAGGCGGGTCTGACCGAACCGCTCTCGCCGTCTTCGGCCGGGTTCGTGGAAAAAGCCTCCGGCATCAAGTCGCGCTTTGTCATCGACAAGGAGGGCGTGCTGGATACGCGCCGGATGAAGCCTTTCATCCCTGCCCGCGCCAACACCGAAATTTCCATCCTGGCCGAGATCGGCGTCAAGGCGTGCCAGAATGCGCTGGAGCGCGCCGGCAAGTCCGCCGCTGATGTGGATGGTGTGATCGTCGCCGCCTCCAACCTGCAGCGCGGCTATCCCGCCGTCGCTGTGGAGATCCAGGACGCGCTGGGCATTGAAGACGGCTTCGGCTTTGATATGAATGTCGCCTGTTCGTCCGCGACCTTCGGCATCCAGACCGCCGCCGACCAGATCGCAGCGGGCCATGCGCGCGCCATTCTGGTGGTGAATCCTGAAATCTGCTCGGCGCACCTGAACTGGTGCGACCGCGACAGCCATTTCATTTTCGGCGATGTGGCGACCGCGATTCTGTTGGAGCGCGAAGATCTGGGCGATGGCGGCTGGCGCATTCTGGGCACCAAGCTGAAGACCAAATTCTCCAACAATATCCGCAATAATTTCGGCTTCCTGAACCGCACCGAGCGCGCCACGGGCGACGCGGCGAAGGAAGACCTGCTGGCGCCCAAGGACGACAAGCTGTTCATTCAGGAAGGGCGCAAGGTCTTCAAGGAAGTCGTGCCGATGGTATCGGACATGATCCGCACTCATATGGGCGAGCTGGGCCTTGAAGCGGACGATATGCGCCGGGTCTGGCTGCATCAGGCCAACATCAACATGAACCTGATGATCGCCAAGAAGGTGTTTGGCCGCGAAGCGGGCGGCGAAGACGCGCCAACCATTCTGGACGAATACGCCAACACCTCCTCGGCGGGCTCCATCATCGCCTTCCACAAGCATTCTGACGATTTCGAGACGGGCCAGAAAGGCGTGATCTGTTCGTTCGGCGCCGGGTATTCCGCCGGCACGGTCTTTGTGGAGCGGCTTTGAAGTGAACCTTCCCGCCGACACCACGCTGTTCGCCCGCGTCCTGGCGAAAACCCATGAATATCTCGACTTCCCTTCGGTGGTCGGGCACGAAACGCCGTTTCTCGACCATCTGGCGCGTGATTTCACCGCCCTGGGCTGCACCGTGGAACGGTCGCAAAACCTGTGTGTGATCAAGCTGGGCGAGCCCGGACCGGTCTATCTGGCGCATGCGGACCGCCACGGCGCTGTGATCGCCGAGGACGGCGCGGCGATCTACGCCGCCCACGCCGTGAAAAACACCAAATACGCCGATGGCGCCAAGGCCAGTGAGACCTTCACGGACATCGTCTCCAAACGCTATGCGGGCGAGGACGTCTTCGCCTATGACCGCAAGACCGGCGGACGCCTGGCCTATGGCGTGATCACGGGCGCGCACCTGGACGCGCAAGAGCGCCTGGTGATGGACATCATCGGCCTGCCGCCCCTGCCTGGCGGCACGCCCGTGGCGCTGGCGCGAGACGTGACGCCGAACAAGTCAGGCTGCGTCGCCGGACAGCTTGATAATCCGGTCTCCCTCGCCGCCCTGCGCATCGCCGCCGAATTCGGGCTGAACGGCACGATCATCGTCACCGCCGAGGAAGAAATCGGACGCTCCGCCACCCATTTCCTCGATTGGGCCAGCGCTGGCGGACTGCCGCCGACCAAAGAGCTGATCGTGTGCGACACCTCGCCGTTTGACGACGGCGCCGCGGCCATGGCGGGGGCGATCATTCTGCGCCGACGCGACGCGACCGCCAGCTTTCATGACGCAACGATCTCACGGCTTGAAAACGCCGCCAGCCGCGCCGGCGCGCCGATGATCTTCAAGGACAGTTTCATCACGCGGGAAAACGACGCCCGCGCCCGACGCGAGCTGCCGCTAAAATCCATGGGGCTGACCGAGCTCGGCAAGATCACGGCGAACAGCCAGGGCGTCTATGCCGGCGCCACCTTGCAGCTGCCCACCTATAACTATCATTCCAATGAAGAGACGACCTCGGTGAAGGCGCTGACCGCCTTTGTCCGCACGCTTCTGATGATCTGACAAAAAAAGTCCCGCTTTGGCGCAAGGCCGAAGCGGGACCAGTCAGGGAGGATAGTCGGATCAGTCCCGAAGCGTTGACGCATCCAGAGACTGAAATTCGTGTCAGGCGCTCTCCCCGTGCAGCGCCACATCGAGGCCGGTGACCTCGTCTTCTTCCTCAACGCGCAGCTTCATCACCCGTTCCATCAGCCACAGGATGGCGAAGGTGGCGACGCCGCACCAGGCGGCTGCGGCCAGCGCGCCCCAGGTCTGGGTGAAGACCAGCATGACATTGCCTTCCACCGCGCCGGGCGTGCCCCCGATCGCGGATGAGGCGAAGACGCCGGTCAGGATCGCGCCCGCCAGGCCGCCCACGCCATGAAGGCCGAAGGCGTCCAGGCTGTCGTCATACTTGCCCAGCTTTTTCAGGCCGGTCACGCCCCAATAGGCTACGCCCGCCGTCAGCACCCCGATCAGGAAAGCCGCATAGGGTTCGACAAAGCCCGCCGCGGGCGTGATGCCCACCAGGCCCGCGATGGCGCCCGAAGCCGCGCCCAGAACCGACGGTTTGCCGCGCAGGATCCATTCCATCAGCGCCCAGGTCAGCGCGGCGGCCGCGGCGGCGATTTGCGTCACCAGAGCCGCATGGGCGGCCAGGGCGTTGGCGCCCAGCGCGGAGCCGCCGTTAAAGCCGAACCAGCCCACCCAGAGAAGACCGGCGCCGATCACCGTCAGCACCAGATTGTGGGGCGGCTGGCCCTCTTTGGGCCAGCCGCGCCGCGGGCCCAGCTTAAGCGCCAGCACCAGACCCGCTACACCGGCGTTGATGTGGACCACGGCCCCTCCCGCGAAATCCAGCACGCCTGCGTCATACAAAAATCCCTCGCCCCAGACCCAATGCGCGATCGGCGCATAGACCACCAGCAGCCAGATCGGCGCGAACACCATCCAGGCCTTGAAGCTGAGACGCTCCGCCGCGCCGCCGGCGATGATCGCCACGGTGATGATCGCGAACGTCATCTGAAACAGGATGAACACCGCTTCAGGCAGGCCCGCCGCCTCGCTGTCGAGCGTCAGCCCGTTCAGGAAAACCTTGCCGAATCCGCCAAACAGCGCGCCGTCACCCGAAAACGCGAAGGAATACCCTGCGATCACCCAGACCAGGGAGACCACCATCGCTGCGCCCAAGGACTGCATCAAGGTGGAGAGCACGTTCTGACGACGCACCATGCCGCCATAAAACAGCGCCAGCCCTGGCAAGGTCATCATCAGCACCAGCGCGCACGCGGTGAGAATCCACGCCACATCGCCGCCTGAAAACTCAACCTGGTCCATACCCGCGCTCCTCTTCGCCCGATTGCACGGACAAAGCCTGCGCCGGAGCTCGCGCCACTGTCAGCGCCTGAGCGTGATTTTGCGATGCAGCAGAATGCAAGCGCTGCATTCGTGAGCGCCCTTGCCCCAATATCGAGCAGCGCACTTTGCGCCAAGCGCCATAAAAAAAACCCCGGCGTCTGCAGCGCCGGGGTTTTCATCTCAGCGGGTGGTGATCGGACTAGCCGTTCACTTGAGTCGCTTCGGTGATTTTGTGCACCAGATCGTCGCCGTCCGCTTCGTGGATGGTGACATAATCTCCCAGCCGCAGCGTGTGGTCGCCGAGCTTGTAGACGGGCTCATCCGGGCCTTCATGATCCTCATCATAATGGAAAAACCAGTTCGCGCCACGATGAGTCAGCCAGCCGTCCGCTTTCTCCGACTCGTCGGGAGAAAAGCGGATCACGGTGCAGGCTTTCTTATGAGCGCGCCACAGATCGGCGTCGAGCTTGCCGTCCTTATCCAGCGGCGCAGTGATCACATAGCCTTGTGAATCATCGCCTTCGGGAAATCCGGCTTCCGGGTTGCGGCTCAGCCGCAGGGTCAGACGGGTTAAAGCCATCAAAGTCTCCAGTTTCGTCTTTTTCTGAGAAGGTCAGTGCGCCATCAGCAGGGACGGACCGTCCTCCGCCGTCAGCAATTGCCGGGTGACGCCGCCAAACATGAATTGCGCGATCCGCGAATGCCCATAGGCGCCCGCCACCAGCAGGTCGGCATTGGCCGCCGCGTCCAGCAAGCCGTCGCCCAGACCGCTCTTGCCGTCAATCTCTCGCGACTCAGCTTCTACGCCGCGCGCCGTGAGCCAGTGTGACAGACGATTGGGCGCGGATGCGGCGCGGTCATGATAATCGAGATTCCGCGCGCTATGCAGGATGGTCACCTCCATCCCCTCTTTGAACAGGGGCGCCGCCGCGAAGGCAGCGCGCGCCGCTTCCTTGGAACCGTCCCAGGCGATGCAAATGGATTTGGGCGGGATCGCCCCGCCGCGCGGCACGTAGATCGGGCAGCCTTCCTCGACCAGGCACGCAGCGGTGAAGTCCGCCAACGAGCCCTTTCCCGCTGCAGCGCGCGGACAGGTCACCAGCAATCGCACCAGACGCGCCTGTTCGGCCGCTTCGGACGGGCTGTCGATAATGCGCTTGTAGCTGGCGTCCTTCAGTTCGTGGGCGCTGATCGCTTCATCAAACTGGCGTTGCGCTTCCACAGACGCCTTGGCGGCCTCCTCGCGCACGGTGTCGATTGCGGAGGACACCACAGACGCGCCCGCAGCGCCCGGCCCGGTCCACAGCATGTAAGCGGCGGGATCAGGCTCGACGAACAGGCCGCGAATATCGGCGTCGAACAAAGGCGCAAGCTCGCAAGCGGCCTTCAGCGAAGTCGCGTCGCTGTCCGAGCCTTGAAGGGCGACCAGAATACGTTCGGGCTTCATAAAATCCTCCCACATCGTCATGACGCCGCCCGTGTTCAGCAGCTTAGCTTGAACTTACGCTGTTTCACGCTAGGACGGAAACCAGTTGCAAGCGGTATGGAGCGGGACAAAGTGGCGCGGTCAGGACACTCGAGCGGCAAACCCGCAGCCGACAAACCCGTCAGGGCCTGGCAGCGCATGTTGTCAGGGCGTCGCTTGGACTTGCTTGACCCCTCGCCCTTTGATGTGGAGATCGACGACATCGCCCAGGGCCTCGCTCGTGTGGCGCGCTGGAACGGTCAGACCATGGGCGATCATGCGTTCTCGGTCGCTGAGCACTCGGTCGTCGTGGAGCATTTGTGCGGCGTGCTGGAGCCGGGTTGGCCGGCGAAATGGCGCCTCGCCGCCCTGCTGCATGACGCGGCGGAATACGTGATCGGAGATATGATCTCGCCCTTCAAGGCCGCTTTGGGCTATGACTACAAAGCGTTTGAAGCCAGGCTGGAAGGGGCGATCCACATGCGTTACGGCCTGCCCCCTGAACTGCCCAAACCCATCAAGACCACGATCAAGCGCGCGGACCGGATCTGCGCCTATCACGAGGCGGTCCAGATCGCCGGCTTCTCCGTGGAAGAAGGCCGCAAGCTGTTTGGCCGCCCGCCCGCAGGCTCCAAAATCGAGATTGATCCGCTGCCGGTGAAACAGGCGCAAATCCTGTTCCTTGAGCGCTTTAGCGAGTTGCACGCCGCAACCGAGCAGGAGCTGGGGCGATGAAACCCGACCTCAACACCGTGATCCAGCCGCTGGTGGTGGGCCTGAACGCGGTGATTTTCGCCGCCTCCGAAGGCGAGCTGAAAGTGCTGGTCACAGAAAGCCTGGAAGGCGGCGAGCCCGCTTTGCCTTTCGGCCCGTTTGATCCCAGCGCCCACCGCACCTTCGAGATTGGTCTGCGCGAATGGGTGCGCGGCCAGACCGGGTTTGAGCTCGGCTATGTGGAACAGCTCTATACGTTCGGAGATCGCGGCCGCGAGGCGCCGCTGGCGGCGCTGGCCGGGGCGCAGGACGCGCGCGTGCTGTCCGTGGGCTATCTGGGGCTGACGCCGGACGCCCGCCCGCTAAACAACACCGATGCGCATTGGGACAGCTGGACGCGGTTTTTCCCCTGGGAAGACCATCGCTGTGGTCGCCCGCCCATCCTGACGAAAGTGATCGAGCCCGCGCTGCGATCCTGGTGTGACGAAGCCGCCGCGCCGGGCCGCCGCGCCGCGCGGTTTGACCGGGTGCGGGTCACCTTCGGCCTTGATGGCGCACTGTGGAACGAGGAACGCGCGCTCGATCGCTACGAGCTCTTGTATGAGGCGGGGCTGGTCGCCGAGGCCGGGCGCGACCGCGGGGAAGCGAACACCGCGCCTGACGGCATGGGCGTCGCCATGGCGTCCGACCATCGCCGCATCCTCGCCACCGCGCTGAGCCGCCTGCGCGGCAAGATCAAATATCGCCCCGTGGTGTTCGAGCTGATGGGCGACAGCTTCACCCTGTCCGATCTGCAGCGCGTGGTGGAATCCATCTCTGGATTTCCCTTGCACAAACAGAATTTTCGCCGCGCGCTGGATCGTGCGGGGTTTGTCGCCGGCACGGGCCGGGTGGAAAGTCAGACCGGGGGGCGTCCTGCAGAACTGTACCGCTATGCCCGTGAAAACATGACTGCGGGCACGGCTCTGGGCCTGAGCATTCCGCGGGCGAAAGAGAGCTGAGCCTTATCCGGGCGTTCACCATACGGTGATCAGCGGCCCTGTCAGAGAAGTTTCAACTTGCTCCCCCCTTTCATCGGCGTATATAAGTCCCCACTTAGGCTCATAGAGAGCAAAAGGTCGGCGACACCCATATGGGATCGCCGTCGTTTAAGGCCCCTGAAATGCTCATATCGAGCATAAGTCTGCACATAACCGGGGCTCAAGGGAGATGACCATGGACGGAATGAGCTGGACCGAGACCGGGACTGACGCATCCGAGCGCATTTGGCCCGAGGCGAGCGCGCTGGTCTATGACGACGCCGTCAAGGCGCGCACCGATCATCTTTACGCCCGCGTGAAAGACGTGGTCACCCCGATGGAATGGCCGGCCTTCGCGCCGCTGATCGACGCCATCAACCAGCTGAAAGCGCTGCGCGGCGCGACCATCCTGGCGCACAACTACATGACGCCGGAAATCTTCAATTGCGTCGGCGACATCACTGGTGATTCCCTGAAGCTCGCCCAGGTCGCCGCCGAAGCGGAAGAAGACGTGATCTTGCAGGCGGGCGTGCACTTCATGGCCGAAACCGCCAAGATCCTGTCGCCGAACAAGACCGTGCTGATCCCCGACATGGAGGCGGGCTGCTCGCTCGCCAGCTCCATCACCGGCGCAGACGTGCAGGCGATCAAGGCGGCGTACCCCGACTATCCGATCGTCACCTATGTGAACACGTCCGCCGAAGTGAAAGCGTATTCAGACATTTGCTGCACCAGCTCGAACGCGGTGCAGGTGGTCGAAGCGGTCGCCCAGCAATGGAACACCGATACGGTCATCATGATCCCCGACCAGTATCTGGCCAAAAACGTCGCCGCCCAGACCGGCATCAAGATCCTGACCTGGCAGGGCGAGTGCGAAGTGCACGAGCAATTCACGCCCGAGGACATTCAGGATCTGCGCGACGCGCACCCGGACGCGGTGATCATCACCCACCCTGAATGCCCGCCGGAAGTCATGGCCGCCGCCGACTTCGCCGGCTCCACCGGGGCGATGGCCAATTATGTGAAAGAGAAATCGCCGAAAAAGGCGATCCTGATCACCGAGTGCTCGATGAGCGACAATGTCGCCGTCGAAAACCCCGGCGTTCAGTTCATCAAGCCGTGCAATCTGTGCCCGCACATGAAGCGCATCAGCCTGAAAAACATCTATGAAGCCCTGCGCGACATGAAGCATGAGGTCGAGGTCGACCCGCTGATCGCGGAGAAAGCCAAGGCCAGCCTGCAAGCCATGCTGGACCTGCCCAAGGCCGACAATCCGCCGAGCTTTGACACCGGAAAAGCCGCGGTCGCCGTGCCCTATGTGGCGATCTGATCCTGCTCAGCGCCCGCTTCGGCGGGCGTTTTGATCTGTGGTGATGCTTTGACCCAACCCCTCCTCATTGTCGGCGCCGGGATCGCCGGGTTGTGGACGGCCCTCAAGGCCGCGCCAAACCCCGTGGTGCTGCTGACCGGCGCGCCGCTCGGGCACGGGTCTTCGACCGGCTGGGCGCAGGGCGGGGTGGCGGCTGCGCTCGGGCCTGACGACAGCGCGGCGCTGCACGCCCAGGACACCGTGATGGCGGGCGCCGGGCTGGTGGATGACGCCGCCGCTCAGGTTCTGGCTGAGGCCGGGGCCGACGAGGTGCGGGCGCTGTATGATCTGGGCGCCGGGTTTGAACGCACGCCGGAGGGCGGCTGGGCGCTGTCGCGTGAAGCCGCGCACAGCGTAGCGCGGGTCGCCCGGATGAAAGGCGATCAGGCGGGGGCAGGCATCCTCAAAACCCTTATCGACGCCGTGCGCGCCGCCGATCATATCGAGATCAAGGAGGGCTGGCGCGCTGAAGCCCTGCTGCCTGACCTCAAGGACGGCTGCGCCGGCGTGCTTGCGCGCGATCCGGACGGTGAACTTCACCGGCTTGAAGCCCAGCACACCGTCCTCGCCACCGGCTCAATCGGCGGGCTCTATGCGGTCACCACCACGCCCTGGACCAGCCAGGGTCAGGCGATGGTGATGGCGGCGGAGCTGGGCGCGGTGATCCGCGATCCGGAATTTGTCCAGTTCCACCCCACCGCCATCGATATTGGCCGCGATCCCGCCCCGCTCGCCACCGAAGCCTTGCGCGGCGACGGCGCCATTCTGGTGGACCGCAAGGGGCGCCGCTTCATGCCGGACGTGCATGAGCTGGCCGAGCTGGCGCCGCGCGATGTGGTCGCCCGCGCCGTTCATGCCCAAAACCTGTCAGGAAAGGGCGCGTTTCTTGACGCCCGCGAGGCGATCGGCGCCGCCTTCCCCGATCATTTCCCGGCCGTCTTCAAGGCCTGCATGAGCGGCGGCATTGATCCGCGCATCGACCTGATCCCGGTCGCCCCCGCTGCGCACTATCATATGGGCGGGATCGAAACCGATCTTGATGGCTCTACCGGCGTCGCCGGCCTGTGGGCGGTGGGCGAATGCGCCTGCACGGGCGTTCATGGCGCGAACCGTCTGGCGTCCAACTCGCTGCTGGACGGGCTGGTCTTCGGCCATCGCGCCGCGGACGCCATCAAGCGCGCACCCGTGCGAGCGGTGTCATCGGAGCAGGCTGAAGCGCCGCCCGCCCTGCCTGACGACGCCTTGCAAAGCCTGCGCGCCGCCATCAGCGCGCAAGCGGGAGTGATCCGCGACGGCGCAGGACTGAGCCAGCTCCTCAGCCTGATTGACGCGCTGCAGGCCTTACACGGGCCCGCGCCCGCCCTGATCGCCGCCCGTTTTCTGGCCGTCGGCGCGCTCCAGCGCGAAGAAAGCCGCGGCGGGCATTGCCGCACGGACTTCCCCGCGCGCAGCGTTCTCGCCCAACCGACGCGCCTGCGCCTGGATGATCTATCCAATGCGAGCCTGAACCCCCGCCAAGCCGGAGCCGCCTGAGCCATGATCCCTCGTCTGCCGCGCCATTTGATCCACGCGCTTGTCACCCGCGCGCTCGACGAAGATCTGGGCGGGCGCGGCGACGTCACTTCGCTGGCGACCATCCCCGCGGACAAGAACGCCAATTTCGTGATCAAGAGCCGCGCGCCCGGGGTGCTGGCCGGCCAGCAACCCGCCGACGCCTGTTTTGATCTGGTGGACCCCGAGATTTCCGTCACCTGGCGCAAACATGATGGCGATGCGCTGGAGCCCGGCGATGTGGTCGCCATTGTGGACGGCCCTGCGCTTGGCATCCTCACCGCGGAGCGCCCGGCGCTGAATTTCCTGGGCCGGATGAGCGGCATCGCCAGCCTGACCCGCCAATATGTCGCCGCTGTCGCCGAGACCGGCGCGGTGATCGCCCATACCCGCAAGACGACGCCGGGCCTGCGGGCGGTCGAGCTGCAGGCGGTGCGCGCGGGCGGCGGCGCCTATCATCGCTATGGCCTGGATGACGCCATTCTGATCAAGGACAATCATGTGGCCGTGTGCGGCGGCGTCGAGGAAGCGGTCAAACGCGCCCGCGCCTTCGCCGGGCACATGACGCGCGTCGCGGTGGAAGTGGATCGCCTCGATCAGCTCGAAGACGCGCTGTCAGCGGGCGCCGAAAGCGTGCTGCTGGACAATTTCAGCCTTGAAGATTTGCGCGCTGCGGTCCTTTTGACCGATGGCCGCGCCATTCTGGAAGCGTCCGGCGGCGTCAATCTTGAGACGGTACACGCCATCGCCGACACGGGCGTGGATGTGGTCAGCGTGGGCGCCCTCACCCATTCCGCCCCGAATTTCGATCTGGGGCTGGACGAGGGCTAGGCCGCAAGCCAACGCCGCATCTTTGGAAACGGCGCGGGATCAGCCGGATCGCCAAAGGGCGGCGGCGCGGCGCAGAAACCCGACTGCGCCAATCCCAGAACGCCCGGAAACAGGCCCTGCGCCACCTGCATCATGACCAGCTGCGGCGAGCCGCCGTGCTGGCCGCCATAGCCTTGCTCCCAGAATACGCACTCCGGCGACACGCCCGCTTCAAGAGCCGCGGCATAGGACCAGGCTATGGCCAAGGGTTCCGTGCGGTTGAGAATGCTGGCTTCTGTCTCGGTCACCTTGAGGTGGGGGTCATCGATCAACGCTGCAGCGCAGGCGTCGATGTCTGCGTCCAACCGACCGCGCAGCCGGGCCGGCGTCACCGCCAGATGCCCCGCTTCATGCAGGATATCGCCGGGAGAGCCCAGCTGGTCAGGATCAACCTTCAGCGCGCCGTGACGCACCGCCACGCCGGGAATGAAGCTGTCTGAGGGAAGCTGGGCGCGTGTGACCGGCAAGCCAATTGCGGTGAGAAACTGCTCGATGGGCGCCAGCGCATCCGGATGAATCACAGGCCCCAAGCCCCCCTTCGATGCGTATCAACGGCAATCTTAGAATGTGCTCTGTGAGGAAGCCAGCCCGGAGGATCGATTAAGCGCGCAGCGAAAGTCCGCACCCGTCATTTCCAACTGGACTTCGATCTCTAGCTGACAAACTATGAGTCCAGACCCGACATTTTGAGTGCAGGTCGACTTTCGTCGAAGGGGGACACCATGGCGACTTGGGAAGCCAAGAACATGCTCACGCGCGAGCAGACCTGTTCGATGTGCGATACCCGCTATCGCTTCAACGCCGAAATAAAGGCGGAATCTTCTGAAAACTCCTATGAAGCGGAGATGAAGCTTCGCGAGAAAATGCGTAACGAAATGGTGCGCGATTTTTCCAACGATCCGGTGAAATGTCCGGGTTGTCAGAAAATGACCCCAGCCATGTGGCGCAAAGCGATCACCAAATCCATGCTGACTCTGGTTCTGGGCGGCGTCGGGATCGGCATTGGCATATTGATCTGCGTCGGCATTCTCGACATGGCTCAGGATAGCGGTCTGTTCGCCTGGGGCGCGCTGTTGTTTGTGGGGTTCTGGACGCTGATGGCGATGATCGGCGTGCCCTATCTGGTGCTGGAGCCGGTGCTCAAACCCATCAAGGGCTTCCGGATAGACGCTCCCCCGACAACCTGATCCAGGGTCAACTCACGCATATGAGAAAGGCCGCCCTTGGGGCGGCCTTTCTGGTTCAGGATTTGCCGGGGTCAGGCTTCGCGTTCCGCCAGCAAACGGCGCTCTGACCGGTTGGGGAAGCGATAGAAGATGTGCGAGCCGATCCGGCGCGTGCGCACCAGGGAATCGTTCCAGTGCGGGTCCACAGCGGTGGTGTGATAGTGCGTGGCGCGATTGGTGACCGGGCGGGCGAAGCCCATCAGCGCGTGATCGGCGACATTCTGGGCGCGATCCCAGCCCCGGCCATAGGGCGCGGAAATCATCGAGCCGTCACAGGTGAAGGTGAACTGGCAACCGGTGCGGCGCTCTGAGCCTTGATACACCACGCCGCAGATCGAATTGGGATAGGCGCGGTGGCGGCTGCGATTGATCACCACTTCGGCCACGGCCATCTGCCCGGCCAGGGTTTCACTGCGCGCTTCGTAATAGATCGCTTCCGCCAGGCAGCGACGCTCACGCGCGGCGTTGCGAGCGGCGTCCAGATCGTTGAGATCGAACGCGCTGACGCTTGCAATCGCGCGCTGAACAAGCACGGCGCCCTGCTCGGCGTCAGAATCAATCTCGAAGGAGGCGAAGGTGAACGGGACATCGTCCAGTTGCGGCGTGCGGGATTGCTCAAATTCCAGGAATTCAAGCGCCAGCTCGCGCAGTTCGCCCGCTTCATCCTGCTGCTGTGCGCGCTCGGGCGCCAGGCTGATGCCGGCGCCGATCACGGCGAAGGCCGCAATCACGCCGATCCCGGCCAGAGCGCTTTTCGCGCGAAGGAGAAGTGTCGAAACCGTCAAACTGTCAAACTCCAGGGCGGCCGCCATTTATCAGGCGCGTCTCAACCCGCAAGAACAAGACCATATCATCGGACTTGGTTGCTCACACGCGAATAGTGGTGAGCCTGGATGAAGCCGGGGTCAATACAGATCCGCCATGTCTGAAATAAGGCAAGGGCCCGCTCCTTCAAGTGAAAGGGCGGGCCCGGCTTTATTCCGCAATGACTTACGCGTCGGTTCAGGTCGAGGCTTTCAGCGCCGCCTGCGCCGCCGCCAGACGCGCGATCGGCACGCGATAGGGCGAGCAGGACACGTAATCGAGCCCGGCTGATTCGCAGAAATGGATCGAAGCGGGATCGCCGCCATGCTCGCCGCAAATCCCGAGTTTCAAACCGGGACGGGCAGCGCGACCGCGTTCGACGGCGATCTTGACCAGATCGCCCACCCCGTCCTGATCGAGCGAAACGAACGGGTCTTTCTCGAAAATGCCCGCTTCCAGATAATCACTCAGGAATTTGCCGGCGTCATCGCGCGACAGGCCAAAGGTGGTCTGGGTGAGATCATTGGTGCCGAAGGAGAAGAACTCGGCGTGCTGGGCGATGTCGCCGGCGCGCAAGGCGGCGCGCGGCAGTTCGATCATGGTGCCGATCAGGTATTTCGGCTTCACGCCGGTTTCGCGATCCACGTCATCGGCGACCGCTTCCACCCGCACTTTGAGGATTTCGAGCTCTTTTGCAGTGGCGACCAGCGGGATCATCACCTCGGCGACCGGTTTGACGCCGGTTTCCTTTTCCACCAGCGCCTGCGCTTCGAAAATCGCGCGCGCCTGCATCTCGTAGATTTCCGGGAAGGTGATGCCCAGGCGGCAGCCGCGATGGCCCAGCATGGGGTTGGATTCAGACAAGTCCTTGGCGCGCTGCCACAGCCCTTCCACCGGCAGGCCGGTGGCCTCGGCGACGGCGTGCACATCCTCTTCGGTGTGCGGCAGGAATTCATGCAGCGGCGGATCCAGCAGGCGGATCGTGCACGGGCGGTCTTCCATGATGCGGAAGATCTCCGCGAAATCATCGCGCTGCATCGGCAGGATTTTCGCCAGCGCGGCCACGCGGCCCATCTGATCCGTCGCCAGGATCATCTCGCGCACAGCGGCGATCCGGTCGGCGTCAAAGAACATGTGCTCGGTGCGGCACAGGCCGATGCCTTCCGCGCCGAACTCCTTGGCGGTCTGAACATCGGCGGGGGTTTCCGCGTTGGTGCGCACATGCATGCGGCGCGCCTTGTCGGCCCATTCCATCAACGCTGCAAAATCGCCGGTCATTTCCGGTTTGATCATCGGGGCTTCGCCCATCAGCACTTCGCCGGTGGCGCCGTCCACGGTGATGATGTCGCCATCCTTGATCACCCGGCCGCGGGTGGTGAAGGTCAACGCTTCGGAGTCGATGCGGATCTCGCCCGCACCGGACACGCAAGGCCGGCCCATACCGCGCGCCACGACAGCCGCGTGGCTGGTCATGCCGCCGCGCGCCGTGACGATCGCTTGCGCGGCGTGCATGCCGTGAATGTCTTCAGGGCTGGTCTCAACGCGGACCAGGATGACTTTCTCGCCCTGGGCGGCGCGGGTTTCCGCTTCGTCCGCGTCAAACACCACAGCGCCCGAAGCCGCGCCGGGGCTGGCGGGCAGGCCCTTGGCCAGCACGTCGCGGGTATAGCTCTCGTCGATGGTGGGGTGCAGCAGCTGATCAAGCTGGGTCGGGTCGACGCGCAGCACGGCCTCGTCCTCGGAGATCAGTTTTTCCGCCACCATGTCCACGGCGATTTTCAGCGCCGCCTTGGTGGTGCGCTTGCCGTTGCGGGTCTGCAGCATCCACAGCCGACCCTGCTCCACGGTGAACTCGATGTCCTGCATGTCGCGGTAATGGTTTTCGAGATTGTCGAAGACCTCGGTCAGCTGGGCGAACACGTCCGGCATGGCCGTTTCCATGGACGGCAGCGTGTCATTCATCTTGATGCGCATGGCCTCGGTCAGGCATTGCGGCGTGCGGATTCCCGCCACCACGTCCTCGCCCTGCGCATTGATCAGGAATTCGCCGTAATAGCCTTTTTCGCCCGTCGACGGGTCGCGGGTGAACGCCACGCCGGTGGCGGACGTATCGCCCATATTGCCGAACACCATGGCCTGGATATTCACGGCCGTGCCCCAGCTGGAGGGGATGTCGTACATGCGGCGATAGGTGTTGGCGCGATCATTCATCCACGAGCCGAACACCGCCCCGATCGCGCCCCAGAGCTGGTCGCGCGGATCGGTCGGGAACGGGAAGTCCAGCGCGCGCTTCACTGCGGCCTTGTACTGGACGATCACCTCTTCCCACTCTTCCGCGGAAATCTCGGTGTCCAGCGAGTAGTCGCGCTCTTCCTTGAAGGTCTCAAGAATCTCTTCAAACGTGGAGTGCGGCACGCCCAGAACCACGTCGGAATACATGGTGATGAAGCGGCGATAGCTGTCGAGCGCAAAGCGGCGATCGCCCGAAAGCTTGGCGAGCCCCTCAGCCGTCTCGTCATTCAGGCCCAGGTTCAGGACCGTATCCATCATGCCCGGCATGGAGGCGCGAGCGCCCGAGCGCACAGACACCAGAAGCGGGTTGGACGGATCGCCAAAGGATTTGCCGACCTTGGCTTCCAGCGCCGCCAGCGCGTCTTCCACCTGGTCATTGAGATCGGACGGATAGCTGCGGTCGTTCTCATAGAACGCGGTGCAGACCGCCGTCGTGAGCGTAAAGCCCGGAGGCACCGGCAGGCCGAGCTTGGCCATTTCCGCCAGGTTCGCGCCCTTGCCGCCCAGAAGATTGCGATCCTCGCGGTCGCCGTCTGCAGAACCGCCGCCGAATGCATAGACCCATTTAGTCATGGGGCTCACCTTCCTGATCGTCAAAACGGAGAAAAGAGCAGACGCCCCCGCGCCTACCCTTCCAACCGTGAGAAATCCGCCACTTGATCGGCCGCCGCGCGAATCCGCGACAACAGCAACAATCTATTGCGACGCACCATATCGTCTTTGTCATTCACGACAACCGCCTCGAAGAAGGCGTCGACCGGTTCGCGCAGCTGCGACAGCGCCGACATGGCGCCTTCAAAGTCTTCCTTGGACAGAGCAACCGAGGCCACTTCGTCCGCGCCCTCGATGGCCGCGATCAAGGCGCGCTCTTCAGCGGCCTCCGCGGTCTTGGCGATGGCGATCATCAGGGCGGCGTCGGTGTCCACGTCCGAGCCCTCAACGGCTTCGACGCGGGCCGAGGCCAGATCAAAGCCCTTCTTCTCTTCCGCCGCCAGAATGTTCGCCGCGCGGCGATAGCCCTGCAGCAGCGCCTGACCGTCATCTGTGTTCATGAAGGCTTGCAGCGCGCGGGCCTTCTTGGTGACGCGCACCAGATCGTCATCGCCCAGCGCGAACACGGCGTCGATGACGTCGTATTTCACGCCTTCGTCCTTGAGGTGGACTTTCAGGCGGTCGGCGAAGAAGGCGAGGAGGTCTTTGGTCTTGCACAAAAGAGTTTCGTTCACCGCACGAACAACATCTTCCGCAGCACCAGAAACTGATCCTGTACTTTCAGCGGCAAAAGGTAGCATAGTAGCATCGAAAGAGAGCTGTAGCTCAACACCCTCTGGCAAGTGCAAACTTGACCGAATATCGCGTACCCAACTCGTATTGATTGCTGACGCAAAATCCAACCAGTGTGTCGCACTTACCGAATGGAGACGTATACGAATTTCTTCTACTAACAAAATCCGGATCACCCCCAGCGCAGCGCGGCGCAGGGCGAACGGGTCTTTCGAACCGGTCGGTTTTTCATCAATGGCCCAGAAGCCCACCAGCGTATCCAGCTTGTCCGCCAAAGCGACCGCGGCGCTGACCGGCGCGGTCGGCACGGCGTCTGACGGGCCTTGGGGCTTGTAATGGTCCTTGATGGCGTCGGCGATCTGTTCGATCTGGTCTTTTGACAGACCCTCAAACACACCTGAATTCCCGGACGGCGAAGCCGAGCCGGGACCTTGTGCAGACCGATCTCCGAGGCCCCGGCTCTCGCTTCGCTCGGCCGGGGATTCAGAGATTTTATCCAGCGCATAATAGCGGCCCATGGCGCCCTGAAGCTCGGGGAATTCATAGACCATCTGGCTGACCAGATCGGCCTTCGCCAAGCGCGCGGCCTTTTCGGCCATGTCCGCATCGGCGCCCACGACCGGGGCCAACTCGCGCGCCAGCTTGGCGACGCGTTCGACCTTGTCGGCCACCGTGCCCAGCTTTTCGTGGAAGGTGACCTTGGAGAGCTCGGACGCCATCGCCTCCAGCCCGGTCTTGCGATCAAGATCCCAGAAATGGCGGGCGTCTGACAGGCGGGCGGACAGCACGCGGGCATTACCCGCCGCGATCGCCTTGCCGCCATCGGGCGCGTCCTGATTGGCGAGGACGACGAACTTGCTGGTCAGCTTGCCGGATTTCGGGTCACGCACCGCGAAGTATTTCTGGTGCGTCTTCATAGTCAGCGCGATGACTTCAGGCGGCAGATCGAGAAAGTCCGGGTCCATATCGCCCAGGATCGGCGCCGGATGCTCAACGAGCCCCGTCACCTCTTCCAGAAGCCCCTGATCCTCGATCAGCTCCAGCCCCGCCTCTTCACAGACGCGGCGGGCGCCCTCGAGCACCAGCTGTTTGCGCTCATCCCGGCGCAAGATCACGCCGTTTGCGCGCAGCTTGGCCTCGTAATCGGCAAAGTCAGACACCTCGAACGGGCCGGCGCCGTGCACGCGGTGACCATCGGTGGTCTTGCCCGATGTGATGCCAAACACTTCCGTGTCGATCACCTGACCGTCCAGCAGACAGATCAGCGAGCGCAGCGGGCGCACCCAGCGTTGGGCGCGCTCGCCCTCGCCGAACTTCATGGATTTGGGCCAGGGGAAGCTCTTGATGATCTCCGGCACGGCCTCTGAGATCACCTGGGCGGTTTCGCGCCCCGGCTTTTCGATGACGGCGATATAGAAGCTGCCCTTTTTGCCCTCTTCGATCTTGCATTGATCCAGGCTGTCGATCCCGGCGCCGCGCATGAAGCCTTCCAGCGCTTTTTCCGGCGCGTCGGTGCGCGGCCCCTTGCGCTCTTCGCGCACGTCGGCGGTCTTGTGCGGCAGGCCTTCGATCACAAGGCCCAGACGACGCGGGCCGGAAAAGGCTTCAAGGCTGTCCCAATTCAGGCCCGCCTCTTTCAGGCGCTCAGACATCAGGCGTTTGAGGTCGTCCTCAGCGCGCGCCTGCATGCGCGCGGGGATTTCCTCGCAGAAGATTTCAAACAGAAACTGGGCCATGGGGAGATGCGTTACTCGAAAGGTCTAAATCAGGAATTCTGGGTGGCGAACGCGCGCTGGAAGGCGGGCCGTTCGGTGATCCGCTGGGCGTAGGCGCTAAGCGCCGGGGTCTTGGGGAACATGTCGAACTGGATCGCCCAGTTCACCGCCCCGCCCATAATCAGATCCGCCGCGGTGAACCAGTCGCCGAACAGGTACGGGTTCGCCAGCGACAGGCGGTTTTCCAGCACCTTCGCCACCAGCTGGACATTGCCCCAGCCCGCCGAGCGCTGATTGGTTTCAAACTTCATGCCCGCCTGCAGCATGGCCGGCTCGATGGAGGCCGCCTGAAAGACGATCCAGCGCAGGTATTCGCCGCGGCGCGGGTCATCAATCCCCGGCGCCAGATCGGCGTTGTCCTTGTACTTGTCCGCCAGATACAGCGCGATGGCGACGGTCTCGGTGACCACGGTTTCGCCGTCGACGATCACCGGGATCTTGCCCATCGGGTTGAGCGCCAGGAAGCTTTCAGACCGCATCGAGCCGTCTTCATAGTCGACCGGCTTGAGGTCGTAGGACACGCCCAGCTCTTCCAGCAGCCACAGCGTCATCACCGCCCGCGATTGCGGGTTGTAATACAGATGCACGGTCATGCCGCGGCCTCCTCACGTTGTTTCTCGAGCTGGACCCAGGCGCTGGCGCAGCCCTTGGCCAGCTCGCGCACCCGCGCGATCCAGCTGGCGCGCTCGGCCACCGAAATCGCCCCGCGCGCATCCACCAGGTTAAACAAATGGGACGCTTTCAGGCACCAGTCATAGGCGGGCAGCGGCAGCGGGGTCTCCAGCGCCAGCAGGGCCTGACACTGGGTTTCCGCGTCGGCGAACCATTTGATCAGCATGTCCACATCGGCATGCTCGAAATTGAACGCCGATTGCTGGCGCTCGTTCTCCAGGAACACGTCGCCATAGCTCATGCCGGCGCCGTTGAAATCGAGGTCGTAAACATTCTCCACGCCCTGCACATACATGGCGAGGCGTTCGAGGCCGTAGGTCAGCTCGCCGGAGACGAGCTCCACATCCATGCCGCCGACCTGCTGGAAATAGGTGAACTGGCTCACTTCCATGCCGTCGCACCAGACTTCCCAGCCCAGCCCCCAGGCGCCCACGGTGGGGTTCTCCCAGTCATCTTCCACAAAGCGCACATCATGCAGCTTGCGGTCGATGCCGATGGCGTCGAGCGAGCCCAGATACAGCTCTTGCAGATTGGCCGGGCTCGGCTTCAGAAGCACCTGAAACTGGTAATAGTGCTGCAGCCGGTTGGGGTTCTCGCCATAGCGGCCATCCGCAGGACGGCGCGAGGGCTGCACATAGGCCGCGCGCCAGGGCTTTGAGCCCAGCGAGCGCAGCGTCGTCGCCGGGTGCAGCGTGCCCGCGCCCACTTCGGTGTCATAGGGCTGCAGAATGGCGCAGCCCTGGTCCGCCCAATAGCGTTGAAGGGTCAGGATCAGGTCCTGAAAACTGGGGGCTTTGGAAGCGGTCATCGCGCGGCGGGTCCGGTCGTCAAAAGGTCAGGGACAGGGGCGCAAGCCCCCAGACTTGAAATCGCGCGCGACACTAGGCCCGCCAGCGCCCCCGATCAAGCAAGAGGGGCGGTTCGCGATGAGACGCCGCAACGCCTCCCCTCTCCCGCTCGAACAAGGGGAAGCAGGCGAGTGAGAGGGCGCGTTTCAATCCATGAGACATAAAGTGGGAGAAACCGCCCCGCCCTCCTCACGCCCTTTCGCAGCAGGGAGTATCGATCAGTGAGCCGAACGCCCTGAAGCGCACTCGATCAATTCCCATAGATGAACTAGGAATCCCACACACTGCATCACACTGAGAGGGCGCAGGACACGGACGCCCTTGCGCGTATAAAACAATCGCTGAATCGCCGCCACGCTGTGGAATTGTACGACCATCGGATCAAAGACTAATGACTAAGTATTCAATTGTAATACCCACTAAGAACCGTGGCTTTTATGCTATTGAAGCCACACGCTCTGCATTAAGTCTCGATTACGATGATTTCGAAATCATCGTGCACGATTGCAGCCCGGTTGATGCGCTTTCAGATAAAATTGAAAAAATTGATTGCCTCAAGAAAGTAAAATATTTTCACAGACCAGATATTTCCTCAATGACGGAAAATTGGGAAGCAGCACTCAATCAAACCTCCGGTCAATATGTCTGTGTTATTGGCGATGATGACGCCATTTTGCCAGATGCACTCTTATGGGCTGATTTTTATCTTGGGCTGTCTAGTGCAGATGTTTTGCGCTGCCCCTCAGCACGATACAAGTGGCCAGACTACCCATATTTACCCATGCAGAATACAATCCGGTTTACAACCGGAACAGATGCAAAATATGTCGATAACACTATTTCTGTTATCGAAAACGCCTACTCATATAAACTGCGAATAGGCACAGGTCCGGGAGTTTACCGAAACTTTGTCTCGAGACAATTATTAGAGAAAATCAAGTCCGCCCGCGGCGCCTATATTCTGGACATAATTCCTGATTTTGATTCAGGATATATGAATCTGGCTTTTGGTAAGGACCTGCTTGAAATCGAGCGGACCCTTTTCGTCTCCGGCGCCGGAGGAAAAAGTCAATCTGGTCATATCAGGCTGCCCCAGAGTCAGTCAGAAATGTATAAATCATTTGCTGGCGACGCGAAAATCCAGGCGAAAGATGTTAGCGGCATAGATGGAGTCTCTATTACATCTAACGCGGCCACGATTATTTCAGCGCAATTGCGAATGAAGCCTGAAATAGAAAAAGTGATCGGGCGCGAACTCAACTTCAATAATGAAGGTGCAATCCAGTACCTTCTGGACGGAGCGGTTGATCGACACGACAGCTCACACCTTCAAACAGAGCTGGAGCTGATCGGCGAGCTCGCGGAAAAATGGTCGGTGAGCATGACGGGGGTGGATATCAAGGCCATTAAGAATGACCCCGTCAAATTTGGCGTGACCAAAAGCAAGACCAGTGCGGACGGCCTGGTCTTTGTCATGGACTGCGACGGCGTCGGAGCAAACACGGTTCATGACGCCTCGCAGCTTGTCCATTCAGTCCTGCCGGGCATCGAGTCCGTCATGGCGCGGGCAGCCCCCAAGAAACTGGAGCTGATCCATCAAACCATTGCACATGCACGAAAGAAACGGGCGGACGCCCAGTTTTCCAAAGGGCAGTTTGCGGACGCCGAAAAGACGCTGAAATCGCTGCTGAAGTTGCAGCCCGAGGACGTAGCGGCCAGCGCTTTACTCGAGAAAGTCCGCACTGAAATGAAAGCCGATGATCATTGTGACCAGGCCGATACTGAACCTGCTTCAGAACACAATACGGAATCCTGAAGGTGGCTAATGCTATGAAAGTCGTAATTCTCGCTGGCGGATTGGGAACACGCATTAGCGAGGAATCCCATTTGAAACCCAAACCGATGATCGAGATCGGCGGCCGGCCGATCATCTGGCACATCATGAAGCATTATAGCCAGTTTGGATTTGACGACTTTGTCATCTGCTGCGGCTACAAAGGGTATATGATCAAAGAGTACTTCGCGAATTACCTGCTTCACGTCTCTGATGTCACCATTGATCTTCAAAACGACAGAATCGATGTTCATCATCGTCGCAGCGAGTCCTGGCGAATTACCCTGATCGACACCGGCGAGCACTCCATGACAGGCGGCCGCTTGAAACGCGTGGCGCCGTTCCTCGACGATCGGTTTTTCCTGACCTATGGCGACGGTGTGTCCGATGTCGATATCGGTCAGTTGCTCAAGCACCATGAAGCCTCGGGGTGCGCAGCCACAGTCACGGGAATCCAGCCCAAGGGCCGCTTTGGCTCTCTCGAACTTGATGGCGACAATGTTGTGGGCTTCCACGAAAAACTTCCCGGCGATGGGCAGTGGATCAATGGCGGCTTTTTCGTCTGTGAACCCAGCGTGCTCGACCTCATCGACGGCGATGATGTTTCATGGGAGCGGGCGCCCTTGATCAGACTGGCGCAAGACCGAAAGTTGAGCGTGTACAAGCATGACGGCTTCTGGGCCGCCATGGATACGTTGCGCGACAAGCACCAGCTTGAAGAGCTCTGGGAAAGCGGGGCGGCGCCCTGGCGGAGCTGGGCGTAGCCATGACGGATTTCTGGTCCCGTCAACGTGTCCTGATCACCGGTCACACCGGATTCAAGGGCGCATGGTTGTCAGAACAACTCTTGATGAAGGGGGCGAACGTCTTCGGTGCGGCCTTGCCGCCTGAAGGTCCTAGCGACTTGTTCGTGCGCCTGGATCATGAAAACCGACTGGACCATCGTATCGTCGACATCCGCGACTACGCTGCTTTACGGGCGCGCCTGGATGAGGCTCAGCCTGACGTCATCATACACATGGCCGCCTGCTCCCTGGTGCGCAGGTCCTATCGCGACCCGCTTGAAACCTGGCGGACCAATCTGCTCGGCTCCGTCAATTTGATGGAGGCTCTTCGTGAGACGGGCGCCATGTGTGCGGTCGTCATGGTGACGACCGACAAGGTTTACGCCAATGCAGAGACAGGTGAATCATTCGAAGAGTCGGACCGGTTAGGGGGTAACGATCCTTATTCTGCATCAAAAGCCGCCAGCGAACTTGCGGTCCATAGCTACAGACAATCGTATTTCACAGACGGCGGAGCGCGTCTGGCGACCGCTCGCGCTGGAAATGTGATCGGAGGCGGGGACTATGCGGAAGATCGTATTGTTCCGGACCTGGTGAGAGCCCTGGCGGCGGAGAAAACCCTGAAATTGCGCAACCCGTCCAGCATTCGGCCCTGGCAACATGTGCTTGACCCTCTGGCGGGATATCTTCGTCTGGCTGAAGCCCTGACAAAACCCGAGACGAACCAGTTCCAGCGCGCTTTCAATTTCGGTCCCGCGAAAGACGACAGGCGCTCGGTCTCCGACCTCGTGGAGGTCGCGTTAAAGCAATGGCCCGGAGATGTGGAGACAGCCCCTTCCAGTTCCTCTCTGCCGGAATCGAAAACGCTGCGGCTGAACGCCGAGCTGGCGCTCGACCTTCTGGAGTGGCGACCGCGCTGGAGTTTCGAGCGCGCCGTGACGGAGACAATTGACTGGTATCATCAGGTCCATGAGGGAGTTGACCCGGTCACCCTCACGCAGAACCAGATTCTCGCCTATGAGGCGCAGACGTGAAGATTGAACCATTGTCCATCGAGGGCGCCTTCGAGATCAGTGCGCCGGTTCATGCCGATCACAGGGGAGAATTCTCCCGGTTCTATTGTGAATCCACGTTTTCAGATCACGGGCTGAACACGCGATGGGTGCAGCACAACCGTTCGCTGACAAAAGTGCGAGGGGCCGTTCGCGGGATGCATTTCCAGTATCCGCCTCATGCCGAGATCAAGTTGGTCCAGTGCGTGTCCGGGGCAGTCTTCGACGTCCTGGTGGACTTGAGGGCGCACTCGAGAAGTTTCGGACAATGGCTGGCTGTGACGCTGGATTCATCGCGGCACAATGCGGTTTACATCCCACGCGGCGTCGCACACGGATTCCAGGCGCTGACAGATGACGCCCGATTGATTTACCTGCATTCCAGCACTTACGCGCCACAGGCTGAGGGCGGGGTCCGCCATGATGACCCGGATCTGGATATCGCTTGGCCGCTCCCTGTCGTTGAGGTATCGCAGAAAGACCGCGCCCTCCCCTCTCTCTCACGCATTCAACCTGTTGAATTATGACCTTTTCATGCCGTCATTGCGCGTCGCCTGTCTCCCGCACCCTGGTCGATCTGGGGCATGCGCCGCCGTCTAACGCCTATATTGAGCCCGAAGCGGCGAATTCTGCGGAGCTGACATTTCCCTTGCGCGTCGGAGTCTGTGAAGCCTGCTGGCTCGTGCAGACAGAGGACTTCACTGAACGAGAGCGCCTCTTTTCGGCGGATTACGCCTATTTCTCATCAACTTCCACATCCTGGCTGAGGCATGCGCGTCAATACTGTGAAACCACGATTGAACGGTTCGCTCTGTCAGCAAACAGCTCTGTCATCGAGATCGGCTCGAATGACGGGTATCTTCTTCAATACATGAAGCAGGCTGAGATCCCCTGTTTAGGGGTGGAGCCAACGGCCAGCACGGCCGCAGCCGCACGCGCAGCCGGTATTGAGGTGGTGGAGGCGTTTTTTGGTTCGGAGTTGGCCCGTATGCTGGCCGAACGTCGCCCCGCGGACCTTGTCTTGGCCAATAATGTCTACGCCCACGTCCCCGACATTGTTGATTTCACTGAAGGTCTAGCGCAACTGCTTTCGCCTGAAGGTGTCGTCAGCCTGGAATTCCCACACCTGCTGAATCTGATCCGGGACTGCCAGTTCGATACGATCTATCACGAGCATTATTCCTACCTTTCATTGCTTTCAGTGCGGCAGATCTTCAATGCATGCGGCCTCCGGGTCTTTGATGTAGAGCGCTTGCCGACCCATGGCGGGAGTTTGCGGGTCTGGGGCTGCCTTCAAGGCGCAGGCCATATGGAAACTGAGGCTGTCCATGCGGTGCTGGCGCAGGAACGCGCCGCAAGCCTCGATCGGGCTGAGGGGTATGCGCCATTCCAGGGTCAAGCGAATGCGCGCAAGAACGCGTTCCTTCGCTTCTTGCTGAGTGCGCAACGGGATGGGCGCAGCGTTGCAGGGTATGGCGCCGCGGCGAAAGGCAACACCTTGCTCAATTATGCCGGGATCAAACCGGATTTGCTGCCATATGTGTGCGATGCGGCCCCGTCCAAGCAAGGCAAGCTCTTGCCTGGAAGCCATATCCCCATCCGCTCGCCCGAAGTGCTTGAGCAGGACCCGCCTGATTATCTGGTGATCTTCCCGTGGAACATTGCGGATGAAATCGAACGCCAGTTGGCGCACTTGAAACGCCATGGCACTCAATTCATCACATCCGACATTCCGGAGGCTTGAGGCGTGCGCATTCTAATCACGGGCGCCACGGGATATATCGGCCGAGCGCTCCTGCCATCACTGTCTCGTTCGGGTCATGTGCTCCGATGTGTGGTCCGGGACCCGTCGCAGACACTTGCAAGCGCAGATGAGCATGTCGTCTTGCCCGACTTGTTCACGGCTTCCGATGGCGAGCTTCGCGCGGCCCTGAACGGGATCGATCTCGTCATCCATCTTGCCTGGTATGTGGACGCCCGGGACTATCTGCATGCTCTGGACAATCTCGTATGCGTGTCCGGCACCCTCAGGCTCGCCCATGAAGCGCTTGAGCTGGGTATTAGCAGGTTTGTCGGTGTCGGAACCTGTCTGGAATATGATGCGAACTATGGCTATCTCACACCTCAGACCCCGCTCGCGCCCGTATCTGTTTATGCGTGCGCCAAAGCAGGCGTTTACCAGACTCTGCTCGCAGCATACGAGCGCGCAGACTCAGACTTCGCCTGGGCCAGGTTGTTCCACATTTATGGCGGGCAGGAAGACCCTCGCAGGCTGACGCCGTACTTGCGCGCCCGTCTCGCGGCGGGGCAAGTCGCCGAATTGACCTCCGGTCGCCAGATTCGCGACTACATGCATGTGGATGCAGTCGGTGAGCAGCTGTCCCGGTTCGCTTTGTCTGAAACTTCCGGCGCCGCCAATATCTGTTCGGGCGACCCCGTCACTGTCGCCAATTTCGCGCAACGCATCGCGGCCGAATACGGCCGCGATGACTTGTTGCGGTTTGGGGCTCGGCCTGATCGACCTGACGATCCGGCTTGCCTGGTGGGCGAGCCCTGGAGCGCCGCTCCAGCTATCGGGGATAGCCGGTCATGACCTCGACGCTCAAAACCCTTCTCCGCTTTGAAGGCTATCCGGCGTTACAGAACAAGATGTTCGACACCCGCCAAGCCGCATTGAACAGCCCGACCGGGGATATCCATCTGGTCGAGTGCCTTCAGACAGGACTGGTCTACAATGCGGCCTTTGAACCTGACCTCGTGGTCTACGATCAGGATTACGAGAACGATCAAGGGTTCAGCCCGCGGTTTGAAGCGCATCTCAAAGACGTTGCCGACCTTGTTCTGGAGCAGATGCGCGGACCGTCCTTTGTCGAGATTGGCTGCGGGATGGGGCGCTTTCTGCAGGTGCTGCGGGAGCGGGGCGGACAGGTGCGCGGTTATGATCCCGCCTATGTTGGGGATGACGGCGATATTGTCAGCGCGCCCTTTACGGGACAGGAGCCTCTGGCGGGCAGCCATATTGTGCTGAGACATGTGCTGGAGCACGTACCGGATCCAGTCGGATTTTTAGCCGGCATGGCCACCAAGGCAGACCCGGGAACACTCATCTACATCGAAGTGCCGTGTTTTGACTGGATTTGTGAAGCGCGCGCCTGGTTCGACATCTTCTACGAGCACGTCAACTATTTCAGGCTGTCAGACTTCCACAACATGTTCGGGCGGGTCCTGTTCGCTGATCGTGGTTTTGATGGCCAGTATCTGCGCGTCATCTGCGACCTCTCCACCTTGCGTGTCCCGACCTATCGGCCTGATCATGCTGTGCGTTTTCCGGACGACTTCATGAAGGGCGTGGAGGAAGAAGTGAGCGCGCAGCAAGGAGCTCAGCCGGTGATCTGGGGCGGAGCCTCAAAAGGCGTTATTTACGCTCTGCTATGCCAGCGCGCGGGCTGCGCCGTACAGCGGGTCATCGACATCAATCCCGCCAAGCAAGGACGTTTTCTGGCGTCCACAGGGCTGGAAGTCATGAGTGCGGAAGCGGGCTTGAAAGACTTGCCTGCAGGCACTGAAATCACCGTCATGAATGCGAATTATCTAGATGAAATTCAGAGCATTGTCGGTGATCGTTTTACATTAAGAGGCATGTTCAGTGGATCAGTATGAGACCGAAGTCAGGAAGCGCCTGCAGACGATGTCGCAGGACGCTGACTTGGAGTCTGCAGCCAAGGCCTTTCTCGAGGCCTCAATTGCAGCTCAGTACTCCTATAACTTCAACTGGTTAGGCGTACCCATCATACAATACCCGCAGGACATCATGGCGCTGCAGGAAATCGTCTGGCAGGTGCGTCCCGATGTAATTGTGGAAACCGGTATCGCGCGCGGCGGCTCGCTGAGCTTGTCCGCCTCTTTACTGGCGCTGCTGGACCTCAGCGAGATGGAAGCGACAGGCCAACAGGTTTCAAGCCAGCGGCGCGTCATTGGTGTCGATATTGATATCCGACCCCACACCCGGCAAGCCATCGACAAGCATCCGTTCAAAAATCGCATTACGATGATTGAAGGGTCTTCAGTGGACACAGACGTCATCGCATCCGTGCGCCGTGCTGTGGGAGATGCGAAGACCGTTCTGGTCTGCCTCGACAGCCATCATGGCCATGATCATGTGCTGCAGGAGCTGGAAGCGTATGCGCCGCTCGTCTCTGTCGGGAGCTATTGCATCGTCTTTGATACAATTATTGACGACCTTGAGGATTCCTTGCTCTTCGACCGGCCTTGGGGGCCGGGCGACAATCCCAAAACAGCCGTTGAATCCTGGCTAAAGAACCACAATGAATTCGAAATAAACAAAGAGCTGAACCACAAGCTACAAGTTACTGTCGCAAAAGACGGCTACCTCATAAGAAAGAAATAAGCCTTTACACCAATTGCAGGCATAGCTCTTCTTCGAGAAAAGAAGCCAGGCACGCCGCCTTTCCAGAATTTTCTCTACAAGGTGTTCGCGCCTGAACGAATGTGCTGTCAGAGTGGTTTCTTGGCGGCGGCTTCGGGATGTGAGCCAACTGGCCCTATTCTCGCCCGTCGCGTTCCAGTTTGCGACGCACGGCCTCAGCCGCCGCATCGGCCGTCTTGTCGCGGCGGGTCCTGGCGGGCTTGGTGAGGAAGATGAACGCCACCACCGCGCCCGCCGCCAGAAGAAGCGTCAGCTCCAGCATGGCTAGAGCCCGAAGCGCGCCCAGGCGGCGCGCAGCTCCACGCCGTCAAGAGCGATCCCGAACAGGCGGCTGAGCGGCCCCTGACTGGCGGGGGTGAAGACTTTTGTGCGGGTGTCCTTGCCAAAGCGCGCTTTCAGCACGGTGCGCAGATCGCCGATCTCGTCAGCGATGCCGTTTTCGATCGCTTCGGTTCCGGTGAAGACCGAGCCGTCAAACAGCTCTTCGCCCTTTTTGGGTTTGAGCATGTCGCCGCGGCGCGCTTTGACGAGGTCGATGAACTGGCTGTGCACCGAATTCAGAAGCCGCTCCATGCGCTTTTTCTGCTGATCGGTTTCAGGCGAGAACGGGTCTGCGATCAGCTTGCTCTTGCCGGCGGTCTTCACCCGGCGTTCGACGCCCAGCTTGTCCATGGCTTCAGTGAAGCCAAAGCTGGCGTTGATCACCCCGATCGAGCCAATGATCGTGGCGGGATCGACAAAGATCTCATCGCCCGACACCGCCAGGAAATACCCGCCCGACGCGGCCACATCTTCGCAGAAGGCGAGAACCGGCTTGTCCTTCTCCTCCGCCAGCGCGCGGATGCGTTCATGGATCAGGCGCGACTGCACCGGGCTGCCGCCAGGCGAATTGATCAGCAAGGCGACGGCAGGCGCATCCTGGATCGAGAAAGCGCGCTCGATCTGTTTCTCAACCCGCTGCAGGTTCAACGCGTTCGCATTGCGTCCCCCCGACATGATCATGCCTTCAAGGCGGATCACCGGCACCAGCGGCGTGTCCTGTCCCAGAAGCTGACGGACAGTCTTTTGCGCTTTCGTCCAGGCCGCACTCAGGGTGTCTTTTGCTGACATTCTTTGTCTCTCCAACCAGATAGGGAACAGTTGGGGGTTTTAGCGGCGCAAGGCAAGGCGGCGCTCGCCGCGGAAGATGGCGTCAGCCTCCGGCGTGATGCCTGATCCGCCGGTTTCGTGCAAGGTCAGGGGCGGCAGGAGTTGAAGCGGCCCCTTGCCGGTCTTGGTCGCCTGCACCAGCACCCGCTTTGCGGGCTCTGCGGCGCGCGCCTGAACAGGCAGGATGACGACCGCGCCCGCCCGCCCTTTCAACGCGAGAAGCAGATCATCAAGCCGGTCGGCGCGCTGGATCACCGTCAGCACCCCGCCTGATTTGAGCCGTTTGAGCCCCGCTTCCATCCACGCCTCAAGCCCGGCGTCCGACATCCAGGCGGGTGTTTTTCCGCTCTTGGGCGCGCGCAAGGTCGTCGGGTCGTCAAAGAAGGGTGGGTTGAAGAACACCGCATCCAGCTCGCGCGCGGCCCTGAAGCCCAGCGCATCACCCTCGGTCACCGAGACCCGGTCTTCACACCCGTTCAGCACGATATTGCTCTGCGCCAGGGCGGCGGCTTCAGGATCCCGCTCGATCCCGGTCAGGTGGGCGTCTGGATACAGCGCCGCCGCGCTCAGCAGCGCCGCGCCCGCGCCGCAGCCGAACTCGAGCGCGCGCTGGCCCGGCTTTAGCCCCAGCGCCGCCGCCAGCACCGCCGCGTCCATGCCGGCGCGATAGCCGTCTTCAAGCTGGTGCAGTTTGATCTTGCCGCCCAGAAAGGCGTCCGGCGCACGGGTCACTGTTCCGCATCGTCCTTGAGCGCATCAATCAGCATGGCCTTGGCGCGATCGGCATCCTGCTCCCGGACCAGAATCCGGCGCTTGATCCAGGGCAGCGCCCCGCCAAAGGTCGAGGAGGTCTGCTCGTCCAGCGTCACCGCCTCGATCCCCGCCTCCTTGAGAATCGCCTGGGCGAAACTCAGTTTCACGGGATCGTTTGTCGCCAGCACTTCGATCATTTAGGTCTCCGCCCTATATGGTGTTGAGGCATAATGAACCATCCAATGCGTTCGCACAGCGTCATGTGCTTGCCGCGTCATGGGGCGCCACCTATTGTGCGGCGCGCTGAACGAGAACATCAAGGGGCTCGGGGTGAACGGACTCCCTCAGGCAGATATTCCGGCAGAACCGGTGAATCCGGTGATCCGGCTGGCGACGCTCGCCAGCGATGACATGGCCGCTGTTGAGGCCGTGATCGAAGAACGTATGGCCAGCGCCACCCATTCGATCCCGCAAACGGCCGACTATCTGGTGGCTGCGGGGGGCAAGCGCATCCGGCCGCTGATCACCGTCACAGCCGCGCGCATGCTGGGCTATGAAGGCGCGGGCCATGTGTCATTGGCGGCGGCGGTGGAATACATCCACTCCGCGACGCTGCTTCATGATGACGTGGTGGACGAAAGCGAGCTGCGCCGCGGCAAGGCGCCCGCCAACGCCGTCTGGGGCAACGCGCATTCCGTGCTGGTCGGCGATTTCCTGTTCGCGCGCTCTTTCATGATGATGGTCGATGCGGGCTCCATGGACGCGCTTCATGTGCTCAGCCGCGCCGCGTCGGTGATCGCCGAAGGCGAGGTGCGCCAGCTGGCCGCCGTGCGCAATATCGACATCAGCCGCGCTGAATATATGAGCATCATCGACGCCAAGACCGCCGCGCTGTTCTCGGCCGCCGCCCAGGTGGCGCCGATCCTGAACGGCTCGGACAAGGCGGTCGAAGACGGGCTTGAGACCTATGGTCGCGAGCTGGGCCTCGCCTTCCAGCTGGTCGATGACGCGCTTGATTATGGCGGCATGGCGGCTGAGCTCGGCAAGAACACCGGCGATGATTTCCGCGAAGGCAAGATCACCCTGCCCGTCGCGCTGGCGCTGGAAGCGGCAGATGATCAAGAACGCGCTTTCTGGAAACGTGTGATCAGCGATGGCGAGCAGTCGGACGCTGATTTCGACGAAGCGCTCGCCATCCTGACAAAGCATGGCGCGCTTGACGCCACGCTCGAAGCCGCCCGCGCCCATGCCGCGAACGCGGTCAATGCGCTCAACATCGCGCCTCGCAACGAGTGGACAGAGGCGCTGGCCGCCCTGCCCGAGTTTGTTGTGGAACGCGCATACTGATCCTTGAGGGCGGCGCAGAGCCGCCCTTTTCACATCTTCCCCAGAAAGAGGTCCGCCATGCGCATCTCCAGCCAGTTTGATTCCGGCAATATCGTTGTGAAGTCCGCTTCCGACCCCAAGGACATTCGCCTTGAGATCAAAAAGGACAAGGGCTCGGACTTCTATCAATGGTTCCATTTCCGCCTGTCCGGCGCGAAGGGCCAGACCTGCTGCATGGTGATCGAGAACGCCGGCGGCGCCGCGTATCTGGACGGCTGGGACGGCTATCAGGCCGTCGCGTCTGAAGACCGCGAGCATTGGGAGCGGATCGAGACGTCATACGCTGACGGTCAGCTGACCCTGACGCTCACCCCGGATGCGGACGCCGTGTGGATCGCTTATTTCGCCCCCTATTCCATGGCCCGCCATGACGCCCTGATCGCCGCCTGCCAGGCCGATCCCCGCGTCACGCTCGATGTGATCGGCGAGACGCTGGACGGTCGCGATATCGACCGGCTCATCGTGGGCGAACCCGGCGACGGCAAGAAGACGCTATGGATCACCGCGCGCCAGCACCCAGGCGAGAGCATGGCGGAATGGGCGGCCGAAGGCCTTCTGGAGCGTCTTCTGGATGACAATGATCCGGTGGCGCGCGACCTGCTGTCAAAAGCCGTCTTCCACATCGTGCCGAACATGAATCCGGACGGGTCGTTTCGCGGCCATCTGCGCACCAACGCCAAGGGCGTGAACCTCAACCGCGAATGGGACAAGGCGAGCGCCGAGAACTCTCCGGAAGTCAAATGCGTGCTCGACGCCATGGAGCAGACCGGCGTCGACTTTTTCCTCGACATGCATGGCGACGAAGGCCTGCCCTATAACTTCATCGCGGGCGCCGAAGGCGTGCCGGGATGGACGGAGAGCGATCAGAAAAAGCTCGACGGCTACAAGGCGGAACTGAAACGCTTCAACCCCGATTTCCAGACCGCGTTCGGCTATGACGTCGATGCGCCGGGCAGCGCCGACCTTTCGATCGCGACGCACTGGATGCGGCATCATTTCAAATGCCTCGCCATGACCCTGGAAATGCCGTTCAAGGACAATGCGGACATGCCTGACGCCATCTATGGCTGGTCGACAGAGCGCTCGATGAAACTCGGCGCCAGCCAACTCGACGCCATTCGCGCGATGCTCGATCAGCTCTGATCAAAGGTGAAGTCCCGGCCTGACCTTGCGTCAGGTCGGGCGCTACCGCCCGACAACCCGCCCGACCGACACGTGAAGCGCGGTCAGGACCACCGTCCAGAGCGCGAACACCATCGGCACGGCGCCGTCCATCATCTGGGCGGCGATCAGGCCTGTGAGCCCGATCCCGGCGGTCAGCCCGCCATAGACGAGCGCGATCGCCTGATGGCTCCAACCTGAATCAATCAGGCGCTGATAGGCGTGCTCACGATGGGCCGACAACGAAAACCGGCCATGCCGCGCCCGGCGCAGCAGGGTCAGCAGAACGTCCGCCAGAAAGACCAGCACGAACAAGGGCGCCAGCCAGAGCGTGCCGGAAAAGCCGTGATTGACCAGCGCCAGCGCACCGCCCGCATAGAGCGCCCCGGCGCCCAGCGCGCCCACATCGCCCGCAAACAGTTTCGCCGGCGGCCAGTTCAGCACAACAAAGCCGGCAAGGCTCGCGGCCAGCAAGGCCCCCGCAATGACGCTGGTCATCACGCCTGCCGCCAGCCCGGCGACGCACAGCGCAACGCCCGCGGGGATCATCACCGCAGCAAGGATGCCGTCCGAGCCATCCATGAAGTTCGCCGCATTCACGACCACGAACACAAACAGCGCCGAGCCGATCCAGCCGACGAGCATCGGCAGCGCAAAGCCGAGCTCATAGGTCAGCCCGAACCGGGTGACCGGTCCGGCCGCGGACACCATCGCCGCGCAGAAAACGATGAAGGAGACCAGTTTGAGGCGTTCATCGAGCACAAAGAGGTCATCGAGAAACCCCAGCAGGCCTAACAGCGCCGTCACGATCAGAACACCCCCCAGCGCCGAGGCGCCCAGGGGAAAGGCGCTGGCCACCAGCGCCCCGGCGCCCACACCCGCCAGAACGCCCACCCCCCCGCCGCGCGGCGTGGGGGTCTTGTGACTGGACCGAGCGTTCGGCAGATCGAGCACGCCGCCCTTCAAGACCAACACAGAGACGACAAAGCTCACCAAGGCGGCGGTGAGCGCCATGGCGAACAGCGCCCCGCTCACGCTGCGCCCCCGAACACCACAGCGCGGCTGGTCCAGTCCGGGTGCTCGCCTGCGATCATACGGGACGCCCTGTCCGCGGACTCCGGCGTTTCGAACATCGCAAAACAGCTCGCCCCTGACCCGGACATGCGCACAAGGCGCGCGCCAGGCTGACGCTTCAGCGCCGCCAGCGCCGGCTCGATAACCGGGCAATGCGCGATCGCGGGCGCCTCAAGATCATTGCCGTCCAGCGCCAGACGATTGAGCGCCGCCTCCAGATCGCCCGCCAGCATGGGCGCTCCGGGAGATAGCGGCTGCGGCGCTGTCGCATCATAGGCCTTGAACACGGGCCCAGTGGGCACCGGCGCCCCGGGATGCACGATCACCCCATGAAGGGCCGGCCAGGCGATCAACGGGGTGACGCGTTCGCCGATGCCTTGCATCCGTAAGGGGCGAGCATGAACACAGGCCGGCACGTCCGCGCCGACCACCGTGCCGATCTCTGCAAGTTGCTTGAGGGAAAACCCCAGATCCCAGACCCGGTTCAACACGCGCAGCGCCGCCGCCGCATCTGAAGACCCACCGCCGAGCCCCGCCGCGACCGGCAAATGCTTGTCCAGCGTCAGATGGGCGCCCAGCTCGGGCTGGTCCGCCGCAGCGCGCAAGGCGTAGGCGGCTTTCAGCACCAGGTTTTGCGGATCCGACTGCAGGCCATCAGCCCCCGGCCCCGTAAGGCTGAGCGTCAGTGTGTCAGCGGGCTGCGCGCTCAACGCATCGCCCCAGTCCGCGAACACCACAAGGGAGTCGAGCGGATGGTAGCCGTCAGCGCGCGGCGGACCGACGCGCAGGCTGAGATTGACTTTGGCGGGGGCGAATTCACTGGCTGCGTCTGTCATGACGCCGCTCTCATGGCAGATCGGGCGGCCCGGCGTCCAGTCCCAGCTCCAGCCGGCGCTCGATCAGCTCACGCTCGCCCTCATCCAGATCCAGCTCCAGCGCCCGGCGCCATTGGAACTCCGCCTCCAGCTGACGGCCGGCGGCGGCGTAGGCGTCGCCCAGATGCCAGTTATTGGTGGCGCTGTCCGGGCTCAAGGTGACTGCACGCTCCAGCCAGTAGATCGCATCACGCAAATTGCCGAGCTTGTAATGCCCCCAACCCAGCGAATCCGTAATGGCGCCGTTGGACGGGTCCAGCGATACGGCCCGCTGGACCATGCGCAGCCCGCGTTCGAGCTGCTCACCCTTCACGATCAGATTATAGCCCAGATGATTGAGCACCAGCGGCTCGTCGGGCGCCTGCTCCAGCGTGCGTTCGAACAAGGGCTCCGCCACGTCCCAGCCTTCGACGATTTCGGTGCAGGCCGCCTGGTAGAACACATAGCGCCAATCCGCTTCGCCACGCTCTTCCCGCGCTTGTTCAACCACATGCGCGTAAATCGGTATGGCGTCGCTACAGCGATCGGTCACGCGGAGCATATCCGCCAGCAAGAGCTGATGCGGGATGGTTGGACTTTGCTCGACCAGCGCGCGCGCCTCATCCACCAGGCTCTCGCGCTCCTCCATCCGGAATTGCAGCCAAATCCGATTGACCTGGACGCCCTCATACAGCGGGCCGTCGTCGATCTTGGCGTATTCAGCCAGCGCCGCCTCTTGCAGATCGAGACTGTCGAGCATCTGGGCGATGGTCAGGGTGTTGTAATGAAAATTCGGGTCCAGACGCTGGATCACGCGCAGGAACAGCACCGTATATTCGCCGCCCGCCCGGTTGCTGACGATGGAGGCTGGCGGAAACAGCGCCCGCGCGGCGGCTTCCCGCGCACGCGGAAACCGTGGCGGACGGCCGCCATGGTCCAGACGCGCCAGCGCCGCTTCCACATCAGGGCGCTCGACTGAGCGGATCTCCAGCGCCTCTTCATAAAGCGAGCGCGCCGCATCCACTCGTCCCTGACGCTCCAGAAATGCGCCATACATCAGGGTATTGAAAGTGATCAGGCCAGGCATGCCGGCGCGGGCGTTCTGATAGGCGGCGTCCGCCGCTTCATCCTGGCCCAGATGCTCGAGAACGAGCGCGCGATGCAGCCAGTGCTCGGCTGAGGGTGTTTGCGGCGTCGCCAGACTGATATCGCTTTGCGCCCAGGACACCTCCTGCCCCCGCGCAATGGCGTCCCAGTCTTGAAGAATATCGGTGACGAGGTTTGAAAACACGCCGACGGCGTTGTTCTCCAGCTCAACAGGCTCCCGGCCGTGTCCAAGGCTCAGGGCGCGCCAGTATATGCCGGCGATCTGAGCGGTCTCCGGATCATTGGCGGCCTGCTCGGCCACCTGATCGGCGCGATCGAAATCTCCCGCCACCAGGGCGGCGAAGAAAGCGCGCTGCGAGATCAGCGTCGAGTCCGGCGCCCGGTCTAGCGCCTGAGCGTACAGCTCGGACGACGCTTCCAGATCGCGAGACGAGCCGGCGTAGCGCGCCGCCAGATAGGAGCCGTAGACCGAACGTTCTTCATGACCGAACCCGGCGTCAGGCAAGCTGGCGCACGCGCTCACGCTCAATCCAAGGCCCAGGCCCAAGATCGAGGTCAGCGCGGCGCGAAAGCCGGTGTCGGGGCGCATCTTCGCCCCGCCCTTACATGTTCGGATAGTTGGGACCGCCACCGCCTTCAGGCGTGGTCCAGTTGATGTTCTGGTTGGGATCCTTGATGTCGCAGGTTTTGCAGTGGACGCAGTTCTGCGCATTGATCACGAAGGTCGGCTCTCCGCCTTCGTCCGGCGTCACCCATTCATAGACCGCCGCCGGGCAATACCGCGCGGACGGGCCGCCATAGACATCATATTCGGACGACTTCTGCAGCGCCGGATCCTTGAGTTTCAGGTGGATCGGCTGGTCTTCCTCATGATTGGTGTTCGAGATGAACACCGAGGACAGACGGTCAAAGGTCAGAACGCCGTCAGGCTTGGGATAGTCGATCTGCTTGCATTTGTCGGCGGGCTTGAGCGCCTCTGCGTCACTGCCGCCATGGCTGAGCGTGCCGAAGATCGAGAACCCGAACAGATAGTTGGTCCACATGTCCATACCGCCCAGCGCGACGCCCAGCACCGTTCCGAACTTCGTCCAGAGCGGCTTGGCGTTACGGACGGTCTTGAGTTCTTTTTTCACCCAGGACTTGTCATAGGCTTCAGCGTAAGCGGTCAGCTCGTCGCCCTGACGCCCTTCGGCCAGCGCGTCGAACGCAGCTTCAGCGGCCATCATGCCGGTCTTCATGGCGTTATGGCTGCCCTTGATGCGCGGCACGTTCACGAACCCGGCCGAACAACCGATCAGCGCGCCGCCCGGGAAGGTCAGCTTGGGCACGGACTGATAGCCGCCCTCGGTGATCGCCCGCGCGCCATAGGACAGACGCTCGGCGCCTTCAAAGATCGGCGCGATGTCAGGGTGGGTCTTGAAGCGCTGGAATTCGCCGAACGGGAACAGGTGCGGGTTCTTGTAGTTGAGGTGCACCACAAAGCCGACCGAAACAAGATTGTCACCGAAATGATAGAGGAAGGAGCCGCCGCCCGTGGAATTGTCCAGCGGCCAGCCCATGGTGTGCTGCACGCGGCCCTTCTTGAAATTCTCCGGCTTGATGCGCCAGAGCTCTTTCATGCCGATGCCGAATTTCTGCGGGTCGCGGCCTTCGCTGAGTCCGTATTTGTCGATCAGTTGCTTGGACAGCGAACCGCGCGCGCCTTCGCCGATCAGGGTGTACTTGCCGCGCAGCTCCATGCCGGGCTGGTACATGTCCTTGTGACCGCCATCGCGCGCGACGCCCATATCGCCGGTGATCACGCCTTTGACGACGCCGTCTTCCTCGATGAACTGGTCCGCCGGGAAACCGGGATAGACCTCAACGCCCATGGCTTCAGCTTTTTCAGCCAGCCAGCGGCACATGGTCGCCAGCGAGCCGACATAGCAGCCATGATTGTGCATGAAGGGCGGCATGCCGAAGCCGGGGATCGTGGCGGAGCCCGCCTCGCCCAGCGCCATGAAGACGTCTTCGGTGACTTCCGTGTCGAACGGCTGGCTTGGATCATTGCGCCAGTCCGGCAGCAACTCGTCCAGCGCCTTGGGATCGAAAACGACGCCTGACAGGATGTGCGCGCCGACTTCGGAGCCTTTTTCAAGGACGGCGATGGTCAGATCCTGCCCGGTTTCTTCGCAGCGTTGTTTCAGACGAATCGCCGCCGCAAGACCGGCTGGGCCAGCCCCTGCGATGACCACATCGTATTCCATGGATTCGCGCTCAATCGCCCCGTCGGCCATGTCGTCTCCTCAAGTCTCAGCCCCTGCCGCGCTCATTCGCTGGCGCCGCATTCTCTTTCGTATTAACCCAGGCTTGCGTTATGAGCTAGGGTGAAGCCTCACACAGTCCATATCGGAAAAACACGTTCCATGACCGCGCCCCTCTCCCCCGAAGATGTCCGTGCTCTGAAGAGCCTGATCGGATGGTGGGATCAATCGGGCGTCGAGGCGCTGCCGCCCCTGCCCGCGCCCAAAGCGGCTGCATCCTCCAGCATCGCGCCGCCGCCCGCCGCCTCTGAAGCGCGCGCCACCGGCGCCCAGGCGCGTCAGGCCGGCTTTGGCGCCGCGCCGACTCAGGACGGTCGCGCCCTGGCGCAGGCGACCCAGTCCGTGGACGAGCTCAAGCAAGCGCTCGACGCTTTTGACGGCTGCCCGCTGAAAGCCACCGCCACCCAGCTGGTGTTCGCACGGGGCAATCCCCAGGGCGATGTCATGGTGGTGGGCGAAGCGCCAGGCCGGGATGAAGACCGCGAGGGCGTCCCCTTCGTGGGGCCCGCCGGGCATTTGCTCGACAAGATGCTCAGCGCCATCGGCCTGGATGACACGCGCGCCCTGATCACCAACGTGGTCTACTGGCGTCCGCCGGGGAACCGCAAACCCACCGACGCCGAGATCGAGGCCTGCCGCCCGTTCGCCGAGCGCCATATCGAGCTGGTGAAACCCAAAGCCCTTGTCTTTGCCGGCGGCATCGCCGCGCAAAGCCTGTTGCGGTCCAAAGACGGGATCATGACGCTGCGCGGACGCTGGCATGACTACACGCTCAGCGACGGGACGGTGATTCCGGCCCTGCCGATGTATCACCCCGCCTTCCTGCTGCGTCGCCCGCAGGAGAAAGCCAAAAGCTGGCAGGATTTGCTGAGCCTGAAGGCGAGATTAAATGCTTAAAAACAAGACTTGTTTCATTATTGGCGCTGGAGCGAGCTTGTCGCTAAAATTTCCCTCCGGGAAAGAACTCCTAAATGACATTTGGACATCAAGCCATATAACATTTGAGCTTAATAATGTTGTGGAGAGCAAAACTAGAGATCCCAAATTTGCCTATATAATAAAAGAGGCAGCAATTAGAAATTTGATACCATCAGATTCAGCAAATATTTATCGTGAATTTAAGACAAGTCTAAAAGGCATGCCGTCGATAGATGATTTTATAGAAACAAGAAAAGATCAACACATCACAACTTATGGAAAAATTTCAATTATTCATCATATTAGGGAGCGAGAAAGAAAATCAGATTTATATTTAGAAAATCATACCCACCCGATCTTTACAGAAAAAATGAGAGAAACTTGGCTTTATAGCCTATGGCTTTTACTCATACGCGGCCACGACAAAACAACAATAGAAAAAATATTTGAAGACTCATATTTTATTGTTTTTAATTACGACAGATGCATTGAAGAATATTTCTCCCAAGCTCTAATGTCTACATATAGTTTAGATCTAAATACAGTTAAACGAATCATGTCGACTATGAATATAGTGCACCCATACGGCGTCGCCGGTAAAGATCACAACGAAATACCTCATTATGTGCGCTCAGATTTTGGTCAATCTCTATCTGCTGACGAAACCATTGATCTATCGAATAAAATATTGACCTATTCTGAATCGATTAACAGCGATACAGAACATGAAATTCAATCATTTATCGAAAATTCTGAGGTAGCAGTTATACTTGGATTTGGCTTCCACGATCAAAATTTGCGCCTTATGAGAACAGCTTCGAATAATGTAAAAGAAATTTATGGGACAGCTTATGGCGAGTCTGATTTCTCAATTTCGCAAATAAAATCAGCTCTTTCTGTATTGTTTCCAAAATCAAAAACAGCAATACTTTCCAAAATAACTTGCGAAGAAATGATGTCTTCACATTTTCGAGGACTGGCCCTTTACGACCTCTAAGTCTGACGCCTCGTCCACATCCCGCAAGGGACGCAGCCTCTTCACCCGCTCCAGACCATGCAAGCTCAGCTGCCGCAGCAGATCGCTGCGCGTCTCTTCATGGGACCAGCGCATGCCGTCAAAAAGCATGTCCGGGGCCGGACCGTTCAGCGCCAGCAGCCAATAGCCGCCATCTTCCGCGGGGCCGATCACGGCGTCATTGCGTTTCAGACCTGAGAAGGCTGCGGCGATGTCGTCGCGAGTAATTTGCGGCGCGTCCGATCCGATGACGCAGACCGGCGCGCGATGCGCAAAAACGCGGGCCTGACGCGCGCCCAGATCGCCGCCGCCCTGCAATGCACGCGGCAGATCATCCGGCCAGACATTGGGAAAGCGGCGGTCAAGCGCCCGGTCCGGGCTGAGGGTGATCACGGTCTCCCAGCGCGGATCCTGCAGACGGCGCAGCACCGTCGCGGTCATGGCGCGATGCCGACGCCACGCCTGCACCTTGCCGATGCCCTTGGCGAGGCGGGTCTTGGCGCCGCCGATCACCGGCGCCTTCACGAAAACCACCAGAACAGGGCGCAGCGTCATCGGTAGGCTTTCGCGAGGTCAGAGGGTTTGGCGCCCAGATAATACCGCGCCAGCAGAACAAGATTTTTCAGGGAGCGGCGACGATAGCCTTCCGCCCGGAACTTCTCGGCGCTGGTCTCCGCCCGCGCGTTCAAAGGCCAGAGCCGGTGCTTGCCGATGCGCCGCACCAGATCCACGTCCTCAAACAGGGGCCAGGGCTTGTACCCGCCCAGACGGTCATAAAAATCAGCGCGGATCAGCAGGCCCTGATCGCCATAAGGCAGGCCGAACGTCTTGCAGCGCCAGGCGACCGCGCGTTCCAGCCGCCGGGCGCGATGGGACATGTCATCCAGCGTGAAGCGGAAATACGCCGCCCGGTCCCGGTGCGCATTGGCCGCCATGTAGGCTTCGACCTCATTGGACCAGCCCGGCGACAGGCGGGTGTCCGCGTGCAGGAAGAGCAGCCAGTCCGACGCCGCGATCTGACGCCGCGCCAGGGCCGCGCCCTGCGCCAGCTGAGCACCGCGCCCCTTGGCGCCGGTCACCACCTGGCATCCGGCGCGGCGAGCAATCTGCACCGTGCCGTCCGTTGATCCGCCATCAGCCAGAACCCAGCCCGCCGACAGCCCCGCGCGTTCGGCCTCGGTCAGGCTCTGCAGCGTGCGCTCAAGATGGGCGGCGGCGTTCAAGGCGGGGAGAATGGTGATGATCTGACTCATGAGGGTGAGAAACTCCGGTGGGCGGCTTGAGTCAACATGAAAATGTTCTTGCTATGTTCCACTCGGTGAGTCACCGTCAGCCCATGACCGCACGCTTTGTTCCCGCCCGGGGCATGAGCCCCCTTCCCGAGCCGCTGCAACCGCGCGGACGCGCCGCCACATCCAATGCATCGGGGCGGTTCGAGCGCGAGACCCGCGAACCCTTTGACGATGGCTGGAGCGAGACCGACCCCGCGCCCAAACAGATCCGCACCACGCTGATCAAGGATTCCAGCCGCACCATCATCTCCACCAATGACAGCCCGGACATCTCGTTTAACCGGTCGATCAATCCGTATAGAGGCTGCGAACATGGCTGCATCTATTGCTATGCGCGGCCCAGCCACGCCTATTGGGGCTATTCCGCCGGCGTCGATTTTGAGAGCGTCCTGTTTTTCAAGGCGGGCGCCGCGCGTCTGTTAGAACAGCAATTTCGCAAGCCCGGCTACCAGGTTGAACCCATTGTGATCGGCGCCAACACCGACGCTTACCAGCCGATCGAGCGGCAATTGCGGCTGACGCGCTCCATCCTTGAAGTCTGCCTGCGTTTCAAGCATCCCGTCAGTCTGATCACCAAATCCGCCGCCATCACGCGCGATCTCGACATCCTGTCCGAGCTTGCGGAACTGGGGCTGGTCAAAGCCGCGATCTCGCTGACCACCCTCGATCACAAACTCGCCCGCGCCATGGAGCCGCGGGCCGCCACTCCCAAACGCCGCCTCGAAGCGATGGAGGCGTTGTCAAAGGCCGGAGTGCCGATGACAGTGATGACCGCGCCGGTCATTCCAGGCCTCACTGATCACGAAATCGAAGCGTTGTTAAAGGCGTCCGCCAACGCCGGCGCGCAAACGGCCGGCTATGTGCTGCTGCGCCTGCCGCTGGAGGTGCGCGACCTGTTTTACGACTGGCTGAAAAAGGTCAAACCGGACGCCGCCGACAAGGTGATCAACATGGTGCGCGATACGCGCGGCGGCGCCGATTACAGTTCGGACTTTCATATCCGCGGGCGCGGCGAAGGCCCCATCGCGGAGATGATCTCCAAACGCTTCCGAGCCGGGGTGCGCCGCTACGGCCTTCAGAAAGACCGGGTCAAACTGCGCTGCGACCTGTTCGAACGCCCGCTCGACACCGAAGATCAGCTCAGCCTGTTTTGATGGACTGACCCGGAATGATGTTTTCTCCTCCCCTTATCGCTGGCGTCGACGAGGCCGGACGCGGGCCGCTGGCGGGGCCGGTGGTGTGTGCGGCGGTGATCCTGCCCGACGGGTTCTCGGCGCTTGATCAACTTGATGATTCAAAAAAGCTCAGCGAGAAGCGCCGCACGGCGCTGGCGGCGATCATTCGCGCCGAAGCGCGGGTGGGCGTCGGGGTCGCCGAACCTGTGGAAATTGACCGGCTGAATGTGCTGCACGCCACTATGGCGGCGATGGTGCGCGCGGTGGAGAGCCTCGGCGTGCGGCCCGATGAAATCCTGATCGACGGCAATCGCGTGCCGGACGGATTAAAATCTCCGGCGCGGGCGATTGTGGGCGGCGACGGGCTGGAGGCGTGCATCGGCGCGGCCTCGATCATCGCCAAGACCCTGCGCGACCGGATCCTGGTCGAATCAGAAAACCGCTTTCCCGGCTTTGGCTTGGCCGGGCACAAGGGCTATCCCAGCCCCAGCCATAAAGCCGCGCTCGAAAATCTGGGACCCACGCCCATCCATCGGTTAAGCTATGCCCCGGTACAGTCGGCCAGACAGGCGCGCGGCGTCTGGCGCAGCACATAATGAATCGGCCTTAACCATCGGGTAAGCCGAAACGATTCACCCCTCAGGGAATCAGCGCTGTTGCGAACAGAAGGGCGATTGAGGTGTCAGTCATTCCAAATAACAAAATTCCTGTCGATACCATCCTGGAAGGCGATTGCGCCGAAGTGATGAAAACGCTCCCGGACGAAAGCGTGGATCTGATCTTCGCCGATCCGCCCTACAATCTGCAGCTGGGCGGCGATCTGCACCGGCCGGACAATTCCAAGGTGGACGCGGTCGACAATGACTGGGACCAGATCGGCGATTTCGACGCCTATGATCTGTTCTCCTGCGCCTGGCTGGAAGAGGCCCGACGGGTCTTGAAACCCAATGGCGCCATGTGGACCATCGGCAGCTATCACAATATTTTCCGCGTCGGGTCTTTCTTGCAGGATATGGGCTTCTGGATCCGCAATGACGTGATCTGGCGCAAATCCAACCCGATGCCGAACTTCAAGGGCACGCGCTTCACCAACGCGCACGAGACCCTGATCTGGGCGTCCAAGACCAAGGACGCCAAGCCGACCTTCAACTACGCCGCCATGAAGGCGCTGAATGATGGCGTGCAGATGCGGTCTGACTGGACCTTGCCGATCTGCGCCGGCGGCGAACGCCTGAAAAACAAGGAAGGCAAGAAAGCCCACCCGACCCAGAAGCCCGAAAGCCTTCTGCATCGGGTGCTACTGGCCACCTCCAACCCCGGCGACCTGGTGCTCGATCCGTTTTTCGGCACCGGCACCACGGGCGCGGTCGCGAAGAAACTCGGCCGTCATTACATCGGCATCGAGGCCGACCCGACCTATGCCGACGTGGCGCGCAAGCGCATCGCCGCGATTAACCCCACCAGCGAAGACCTGTTGCAGGTCACACAGTCCAAGCGCGCTTTGCCGCGCATCGCCTTCGGGTCGCTGGTTGAGGCCGGCCTTCTGAAGCCGGGCGACACGCTGTACTGCGCCCAGGGCCGGCGCACCGCGCAAGTGCGCGCGGACGGCACGGTGATTGCAGGCGGCCAGGCCGGCTCGATCCACCAGATGGGCGCCCATGTGCAAGGCGCGCCGTCGTGCAATGGCTGGACCTTCTGGCATGTGCGCCAGGGCGGCGCCCTCGCCCCGATCGACGTGCTCCGCGCCCGCATCCGGTCCGAACTGCAGGTCTGAACAGAAGAACGACGCCGACACCCCTAAACGCCCGCACGGCTCATCGCCGCGGCGGGCGTCGTGCTGTCAGAGCAGCCGCGTCTCAAGCCCCAGCTTCGCCGCTTTCATCATCACGCTGGGCAGCCCCGCCTCTTTCAGGTCGCGCACGGGCGCCCAGACGCCCTCGTCCGGCGTCCAACCCTCAGGCGCGGTCGCGCACAAGACATCCAGCTCCAGCGCGAAATGCGTGAACACATGGCGCACCTGTCCAGCGTTTCGCCAGTCCGCCTCAAACGGCGCCGCGCTCTCAAGCTCCGCCTCTGACGGCGCGTTGTCGCCCCAGTCCGTGCCCGGCACTTCCATCATGGCGCCCAAGAGCCCGGTTTCAGGGCGGCGACGCAGCCAGATTGCGCCCTCGCGCAGCACATGAAAACAGGCGCCGCGGCGCACCGGCTTGGGTTTCTTCTTCTCTTTCAGCGGGTAGCGGGTCTGATCGCCTTCAGCGCGCGCCGCGCACCAGCCCGACCACGGACAGATCGCGCAATCAGGTGATTTGGGCGAACACACTGTGGCGCCCAGATCCATGATCGCCTGGGCGTAATCTCCCGGACGCTTCGGCGAAGCCAGGCCCGAAGCGATTCCCTTGATCTGCGGTTTGGCTTTCGGCAGCGGCGTCGGCATCCGCACCAGCCGGGTCAGCACCCGTTCCACATTGCCGTCCACCACGCTGGCGGGTTGGTCAAAGGCGGCGGCGCGAATGGCGTTGGCGGTGTAATCGCCCACCCCCGGCAGCGCCAGCAACGCCTTGAGGTCGGATGGAAAAACACCGTCCAGCTCAAACGCGACGACCTGCGCGCAGGCGTGAAGATTGCGGGCGCGGGCGTAATAGCCCAGCCCCGCCCAGGCCGCCAGGACATCCTCTCGCGGCGCCGCCGCCAGATCGCTCACCTGTGGCCAACGCTCTAAAAACCGCTCCCAATAGGGCGTGGCGTGAGGAACCGTTGTCTGCTGCAGCATGATTTCCGACAGCCAGATCGCATAGGGATCAGCGATGGCGCCCGCCGCCCGGTCGTCAGGCCGGATGCGCCAGGGCAGGCTGCGGCCTTCGCGGTCATACCAGTCCAGCAGTGCGGCGCGCATGGGGGCTGCGGGCAGATCCGGGATTTCAAACTCGGGCACGGCGTGTTCTCTCATGCTTGCCAGCAGCGGCTGCGGGCGCGATGCTGCGCACCATGAAGCGACCGCCCCGCACGTCAACGCCTAACCGGCATCTCATCGCCCGCCGCACCGGCGATCCGCGCGACCAGGCGGAGGCGGCGGAGTGGATGAAAGAGCATCGGGGGCGCCCGGCCATCAAGCCGCCGCCCACGGCCGGCCGCGCCGTCAACGCGCTGATCAAACCGCTGGCGAAACAGTTTTCCGGTCCCACCCGGCATGAGCTGGACGCGCAGTGGAGCGAAATCGTTGGTCCCCAGCTGGCTCAATTCACCCGTCCCGAGAAATATCAGGGCGGCGCTCTGGTGATCCGCGCCCGCGGCCCGGCGGCGGCGCTGGTGGAAGCGCAATCGGCGCAAATCCTGGCGCGAGTGGCGACCTATTCAGGAAAAAAGCCCCAAAAACTCAAGATCATTCAAGGTCCGCTCAACCCAGAACCGAAGAAGGCCAAAGCCCGACCTGACCGGATTGTGAAGGTCAAAGCTGAGTCAAAACGAACGCTGACCCTTGAAGAAACGCTGGAAAACTGGCGCAAAGAGATTGAACGCCGTGAAGGCGTGCGCTTGCCGCCTACATCATCAAGCGACTGACGCAAACTGGAGACGCCTCGTGCTTTCACTCACTCGCCGCAGCCTGACTGCGCTCGCCGCCGCCCTGGTTCTCTCTGGCGGCGCTCTGGCGCAGAACGCCACCACACTGACCGAAGCCCAGGCCGGACTGGTGCGCGACACCGACCATGTGAAAGGCGACGCCGACGCGCCGGTGACGTTTATCGAATACGGCTCGGTCGCGTGCGGCCATTGCGCGACATTTCAAGAGACCGGCTACCCTGCCGTGCGCGAGGCGATTGAAGCAGGCGATGTCCGCTTTGTCTTCCGCGAGGTGATCACCGGCCCGCCCAATATCGCGGTTGCCGGTTTCGCGCTGGCCTATTGTGCGCCGGATGATCAATATTTCGAGGTGGTCGACACCCTGTTCGCCAATCTGGGATCGATTGTGGCCGCCATGCAGGAGGGGACGGCCCAGTCTCGCTATGAAGAGATCGCCGCCGGCTTCGGCTTCAGCCCGGAAGACGTCACCGCCTGCTTCTCCAATGAGGACGCGATCGGATCTGTGCAAACCGCCAACCGCATGGCTGCGGAAGACGGCGTGCGCTCCACTCCGTACTTCATCATCAATGGCGACCGGCTGATCGCCGAGCAAGGCGAAGCCGGCTATGTCTACACGGTGAACGGCGCGCCGCTGACCGATTCAGACGGCGAAATCCCGGCCAATCTCGAGGCTGACACCTTCCGTCGCATTATCACGCTGTATAAGGGCGGCTGAGACCGCTAAGCTGCCGCAAACGCAAGACCCCGGCGCCCCAGGGCCCGGCCAGACACACCGATTGGAGTTCAACCCGTGACGACTTTCACCCGCCGCGCCCTCACCCTCGCCGCCGCCGCTGTCGGCGCCGTGATGCTGACCGCCTGTTCAGGCGGCGACGCCCCGGATGGACGCTCCTCTTATGAGCGCGAAGGCGACCGCGCCGTTGGGGCGGTCGATGCGCCGGTCACGATCATCGAATACGCCTCCACGTCCTGCGGGGGCTGCGGCGCGTTTTACGAACAGGGCAAACCCGCCATCGATGACGGCGTTGAGCGCGGTGATGTGCGCTTTGTCTTCCGCGAAATGCTGACCGGCCAGCCCAATCTGGCCCGCGCCGGCTTCATGCTGGCCCGTTGCGCGCCCGAAGATCAGTATCTTGATGTGATCGACTTGTTGTTTGAGCAGCAACGCGCCCTGTTCAGCGCCATGCAGCAAGGCAACGCCCAAGGCCAGTTTCAGACCATCGCCCGCACCGCCGGCTTCACGGACGAGGAATTCCGCGCCTGCATGACCAATCAGGACATTCTGCAAGCGGTGGAAGACGCCAATGACCAGGCCGTGCGCGATGGCATCGGCGCGACCCCTTCTTTCATCATCAACGGTCAGATGCTCGACGCCCAGAACAGCGCCAATGGTCAGGTCTACGCCGTGAACGGCGAAGTCCTCACGGACGACGAGGGCGAAATCCCGGCTCAATTTGACCGCGACACCTGGGACCGAATCATCGCCCTATTCAAAGCGCGTGCGGAGGGCTAGCCTTCCCGCGCAGACCTTTTGCAGGCGGTCTCCCCTCAGATCGCCTGCGAAAGGTTTGAGCCGAAAACGCTTTCGGCAGGGATGGCGGCGACTGACAGACCGGAAAACCGGCGATCAGCGCCAGTGGAGGTCTGAGGTTGAAGTTCACCCAGCTGCGCCTGGCCGGCTTCAAATCGTTTGTTGACCCGACCGAGCTGCGGATCGACGCCGGACTGACCGGCATTATCGGTCCCAATGGCTGCGGTAAATCCAACCTGCTTGAAGCCCTGCGATGGGTGATGGGCGCCACCTCCGCCAAATCCCTGCGCGGCGGCGGCATGGAAGATGTGATCTTCTCCGGCACCGACAGCCGGCCCGCCCGCAATCACGCCGAAGTCACACTGGTCGTCGACAATTCCGACCGACGCGCGCCCGCCCGCTTCAACGAGCATGACACGCTTGAGGTCGTCCGCCGCATCACACGCGGCAAGGGCTCTGGCTATACGATCAATGACGAGGACGTCCGCGCCAAGGACGTGCAGTTGCTGTTCGCAGACGCCGGCACGGGCGCGAACTCGCCCGCCCTTGTGCGGCAGGGCCAGATCAGCGAGCTGATCAACGCCAAACCTGAAAACCGCCGCCGCGTGCTGGAAGAGGCCGCCGGCGTCGCCGGTCTGCGCGCCCGCCGCCGTGAAGCGCAACTCAAGCTCAACGCCGCCGAGACCAATCTCGACCGGCTGCTGGAGATCGTCGAGGATCTCGACAGCCGCCACAACGCGTTACAGCGTCAGGCCAAGCAGGCGGGCCGCTATCGCGACCTATCCCAGACGATCCGCAATTTTGAAGCCCTGCTCTGGATGCGGCGCTGGAAAGAGGCCGGTGAAGCCGTCGAAACCACTCGCGCGCGCCTGAAAGAAACCGAGGCCGAGGCCGAGCTTGCGCTGCGCGCATCTGCGGGCGCCATGATCGAAGCGGAAAAAGCGCTAAGCGCTGTCCAGCCCCTGCGCGAGGCCGAGGCCGAAGCCGCCGCGGCGCTGCGTCATACCGAACGCGCACGTGACCAGCTGGACCGCGATATCGAGGCCGCCCGCGCCGCCATCGAGCGCAACCAGGCGCGCCTTGTGGAACTGAGGCAGACCCAGAGCCGCGAAACCGAACTTCTGGATGAAGCGCGCACCGCCCGCGAACGCCTGCACGGTCAGCTCAAACAGGCGCGCGATCAGGCCGCCCATGACGCAGACGCTCAGAGCCGCGCCGAAGCGGTGCTGGATGATGCGGACAAGGACCGCGCCAAGGCGGAACACGCGCTCGACGCCGCCGCCAACGCCGTCGCCCAGATCAAGGCCAAGCGCGACGGCGCTCAGCGGGAACTGGATCAGGCCGAGCGACAGGTTCGCACGCTGGAAGCGGAAGCGGATAACGCAAAAGCGACGCTTGACCGGTTTGATGATGTGGTCGGCCCCGATCTTGACGGGCTTCAAGGCGCCGTGGATGACGCGACCCGCAACGCGGAAGCGCTCGCCGGTCAGCTCACCGAGCTTGAAGCGCAGGCGGACACAGCACGTGAAAGCGCCCAGACCGCTCGCGAAGAGGTGCAGCTGGCCCAGGCCGATGCACGCGCGCTGGAGCGTGAGATCGCGGGGCTTGAGCGCCTTCTAGACACCTCTGACGCTGAAGACCGGGCGCTCGATCAGGTGCGCGCCAAAGCGGGGTATGAGCAAGCGCTGGCGGCCGCGCTCGGCGACGATCTGGAGGCGGGCCTGAGCGCCAGCGCCGCCCGGCGATGGCAAGGCGCAGATATTGATCCGCCCGCCCTGCCCGAGGGCGCATCGCCCTTGCTTGATCATGTTGAAGCCCCTGCCGCGCTGCAGGCGCGTCTGAAAGCGGTGGGCGTGGTCGAAGCCGAAGCGCTGGATGCGCTGGCGGCCCGGCTGTCGCCCGGTCAACGGCTGGTTACGCTGGACGGCGCCCTGCGCCGCTGGGACGGCTTCGCCAGCGAGGCGGGCGCGCCCTCCGCGGCGGCTGTGCGGCTGGAAACCCGCAATCGGCTCTCTGAACTGACGCCCCAGCTTGAGACCGCGCGTCGGGGCGCTGAACGCTCTCAGACCGCCGCCGAGGAGGCGCAACAGGCCCGCCTGAACGCGGATGCGGCGTTGAACCAGGCGCGCTCCACCCTCAAACAGGCTGAAAACCAGCGCCGGGACGCCGAGCAGGCCCTGTCCGCCGCCCGCGCCCAGGCGGCGCGCGCCGAGGCGCGGCGCGCCGGTCTGGTGGAATCGGTCGGACGCGCGCAAAGCCGGCTTGAAACCGCCCGCAAGCTGCATCTCGCGGCCCAACAGGCCCAGGCCGAGATTGCGCAAGATGATGACGGCCAGGACGCGCTGACCGCCGCCCGTGCGCGCGCAGATCGCGCCCGCGGCAAAGCCGCCGACGCCCGCGCGGCGCTTGAATCGGTGAAACGCGAAGCCCAGGGGCGCCGTCATCGCATCGCCTCGCTGGAGCGTGAAGCCGCGGACTGGGACCGCCGTCATACCCGGTCGTCCGATCAGGTCGAGGCGCTGAAAACCCAGATCGCCGACACCGAAGCGGCCCTTGAAGCCGCCTCCACCCAGCCTGAAACGCTGGAAGGCCAGCGCGACGCCATTCTGGATGCGCTGACCGAAGCCGAATCAAAAGCCGCAACCGCACGCGAAGCCGTTCTGAACGCCGAATCGCTGCAGCGCGAAGCCGACGCCGCTTTACGGGAAGCGGAAAAGATCAGCGCCACCGCCCGTGAAGCGCGCGCCGCCGCCGCCGCTCGCCTGACAGCGGCCGAAGAACGGCTGACCGAAACGGTAGAACGGCTTGAAGACGCCACCGGCGAAGAGCCGCGCGTGCTGGAGCGCCGCGCGGCGGGCAGCGAGTTTGCGGAGCTGTCGTCCGATGAGCTGGAGCGCCGTCTGGATGACGCCCGGCTGACCCGCGAGCGCCTGGGCGCGGTCAATCTCCGCGCGGACGAAGAAGCGCGCGAGCTGGATGCTGAACGCACCCGGTTGTCCAAGGAGCGTGACGATTTGCTGGAAGCGGTCGCGCGCCTGCGCAAGGCTGTCGACACCCTGTCACGGGAAGGCCGGGCGCGGCTGCTGGACGCCTTTGAAGTGGTCGACGGCCATTTCCGCACCCTGTTTGAAACCCTGTTCGGCGGCGGCGCGGCGGAGCTGCGCCTGACCGAGAATGATGATCCGCTGGAAGCCGGGCTTGAGATCTTCGCCTGTCCGCCGGGCAAGAAGATGGAGACGATGAGCCTGATGAGCGGCGGCGAGCAGGCGCTGACCGCCACGGCGCTGATCTTTGCGGTGTTCCTGGTGAGCCCCGCGCCGGTCTGCGTGCTCGACGAGGTGGACGCGCCGCTCGATGACGCCAATGTGGATCGTTATTGCGCCATGCTCGAACAGATGCGGACCATGACCGAAACGCGCTTTCTGGTCATCACCCACAACCCGGTGACCATGAGCCGGATGAACCGTCTGTTCGGCGTCACCATGGGCGAAAGGGGCGTCTCGCAGCTCGTCTCGGTCAATCTGAGCTCGGCTGAAGAGATGCTGGCTGCGGAATAATAGTGAAGCCCCTTAAAAATCAGCGCGTTAACTTGTCCGCAACCTTGCTTGACAGGGTCTGGGACCGCTTATAGGGTGCGCGCGCCTACCGGGACTACCTCCTGGTAGCCGTCTGTCATCATGGCTCATCGAGACGAACTGAACCAGAACGCACCCGATCCCAACGACTTCGAGCGGCGTTTGAACGCCAAGCTTGAGGCGCGTCGGGTGAAGGAAGCTGAGACCAAAGCCTCGGGCTGGGGTCAGGGCGTTCGCTACGGAACGGAGTTCGCTGGGGGGGTTCTCGTGGGGGCTGGTCTGGGTTATTTGACCGACCAGTTCTTCAACTGGACCCCTTGGGGCCTGCTGACGGGTGTATTATTGGGTTTCGCAGCGGGCACTTTAAATGTAGTTCGCGCTGCGCAGAGCATGAACCAGAGCGACGACGCCTCATCCTGAGGCATCCGGCGCACGGGTTTGAAGTTAGAAACGCGGCGCGCGCGCCGTAGCACAAGGGGCCGGGTGTGGCTGACGCGACGAACCCGATCAAACAGTTCGAGATCCATTCGATCGCCGATTTTTCCATCGGCGGCTGGAATCTCTCATTCACGAACTCCAGCTATTTCATGGTTGTGTCCGTGGTGATGGTAGCCGGGCTTTTGTCCCTGGCCATGTCCAAGCGCGCGCTGGTGCCGGGCCGGTCCCAATCAGTCGCCGAGCTTCTGTATGAATTCGTCGCCGGCATGATCCGCTCAACCGCGGGCGACGCCGGTCTGAAATTCTTCCCCTTCGTGTTCACCCTGTTCGCCTTCATCCTGATGGGCAACATGCTGGGCATGCTGCCGTATTTCCCGGCTCCGGGTTTCCACGGCTTCACCTTCACCTCCCACATCATCGTCACCTTCGCGCTGGCGCTTGTGGTGATGGCGATCGTGATCGGCTATGGCGTCTACAAGCACGGCCTGAAATTCTTCTCGCTGTTCTTCCCGTCCGGCGTGCCGTGGCCGCTTTACATTCTTCTGACCCCGATCGAGATCATCTCGTTCCTGTCACGTCCGGTGACCTTGGGGGTTCGTCTGTTCGCCAACATGCTGGCGGGACACATTCTTCTGAAAGTGTTCGCCGGCTTTATCATCATGCTGGGATCTGTGGGTGCGCTGGGCATTCTTGGCGCTGTCGCTCCGCTGATCATGGTCGTGGCGTTGACCGCGTTGGAATTCCTGGTGGCGTTCCTCCAGGCCTACGTGTTCGCCGTTCTGACCTGCATCTACCTTTCGGACGCATTGCACCCTGGTCACTAGGGCGTTCGACAAGACCTTACCTATCCATCCGCACCGACCACCTACGAGGAGTATCAACATGGAAGCGGAAGCCGCGAAATACATTGGCGCTGGCCTGGCCACCTTCGGCATGCTGGGCGCCGCTCTGGGCGTGGGCAACATCTTCTCCAGCTTCCTGGCTGGCGCCCTGCGCAACCCGTCCGCAGCTCAGGGCCAGTTCGGCAACCTGATCTTCGGCTTCGCCGTGACTGAAGCGCTGGGCATCTTCTCGCTGCTCATCGCGCTGCTGCTGCTGTTCGTGGTCTAAGACCACCGACCAAGCAGTCCTCGTTCCGGCCGGAAGGCGCACGATCCGTCGTTGCGTCATTCCGGCTTGGAGCGTTTTACAGGCTACGAGCTTACGGTAAGCTCGGGCTAGTTTAGCCTTTGCGCAAGGGAGGCCGCCGTGCTGGCGCCGGAGTCCCAATCTGAATACGCCGAAGGCGCCGGACACGCAGCGGAAGCCGCGTTCCCGCCCTTCGACCCGACCTATTTCGCATCGCAGCTGTTCTGGCTGGCGATCAGCTTTTTCGTCCTGTACGTCCTGCTGAGCCGCTTTGTCCTGCCCCGTATCGGCGGGGCCATTGAAGAACGCCGCGATCGCATCGCTGACGATCTCGACACCGCCGCGCAACTGAAAGCGCAGGCTGACGAGACCGTTCGCGCCTACGAGAAATCCCTGGCGGACGCCCGCGCCAAGGCGCATTCGGTGGCTGCAGAAGCGAAAGCCTCAGCGGACGCTGAAGTGGCTGACGCCATCCGCAAGGCGGACGCCGAGCTGGACGCCAAGCTGGACGAGTCAGAGACCCGCATTCGCGCCTCTCGCGACGCGGCTCTTGGCGAAGTGCGCTCCATTGCGGCTGGCGCCGCCCTGGTCGCCGTCGAGCACCTGGCCGGTCTTGAGGTGTCTGATGATGACGCCGCCAAAGCCGTCGCAGCGGTGAAGGAGTAAGTCATGAACTACCTCCTGTCTGACACCAGCTTCTGGGCCTTTGTCGGCCTGATCCTGTTCTTCGTCGTGATCATCTTTGTGGGCGCGCCGAAAATGATCGGCAAGGCGCTCGATGACCGCGCGGACCTGATCCGCAAGGAACTCGATGAAGCCCGCCGCCTGCGCGAAGAAGCGCAGGAGCTGATGGCCACCTATGAGCGCAAGCAGACTGAAGCCGCGGCTGAAGCTGAAGCGATCATCAAGCAGGCCAAGGCGGAAGCTGAATATCTGCGCGAGAACGCCAAGAGCGAAATCGCCCAGCGCGTCGAGCGTCGCACCGCCATGGCGGAACAGCGCATTGCTCAGGCCGAGGCTCAGGCCGCCAAGGAAGTCAAAGCCCTGGCCGCCGATCTGGCGATCGAGGCCGCGCAGCACCTCTTGTCCAAGAAGCTGAGCAAGACCCAGCGCAACGCCCTTCTGAAAGCCGACACCGCGGCCCTGAAGGACCAGCTGAACTAACAGCCTCGACATGACGATCTTAAAAAGCCCGCGAAATGCTCGCGGGCTTTTTTGTGTCTGAAATCATCCGGTGTGTATCGAAGCAGCCCGCTCAGGCGCGCTCAAACCCCAAGGCTTCGTAGAACGCGATCGCTCCCAGATTGCCGGGAACGACCTTGAGGCTGATCTCTTCTAGCCCCCTCGCCGCCAAGCGCTCGCCAATCTCGGCCACCAGGGCCGCGCCGACGCCTTGTGTTCGCCAGGCGTCATCGACAGCCAGATCCTTGATGAACCCTGTGGTCCACGCCTGTATGACGCCTGCAAGCGTTTCAGAGCCCGTGTCTATCGCCACAAGGCATAATTCAGGATCAAATTCTGCGTCGCTCTGCACAGACTGGCGCCAGTCCTCGGCCTCCAGACGTTCCCCCTCTCCGCCACGATAGGCGTGATTGAGCAAGGCTCTGGCGGCAGCCGCTTCGTGCTGGAAGTCGAGAGGTCGTATGACGAGGTCAGGCGAAGACGTCGGGGAGAGTGGGATATCCTCAAGCGACCTCACCAGCCGCAAGCCGGTAAAGCCCATCTCTCCTAGTCCTTATGGAACCGGTCGAAGATGTGCTTGACCCGCTCCCAGACACCGGGATGGCGCTTGAGCCAGTCGGTGATGAAGGTGTGGGCGCGCTTGGACGTCATCGCCAGCAGGATCAGACCAATGATGGCCAGCGGCAGACCAAGCGGAATAGGCAGGAAAAACAGCGGGATGGAGATCGCCAGCAGAAAGATCGCCAAAGCCACGGCAATCGCGCGCAACACCACCAACAGAACGCTGGTCACGCCATTGACGCCGTTTCGCGCCCAACCGTTGGGGGTGTCGTTCATCGCCACCTTGGGATCTACCTTGTCGTTTTCCACGCTCAATCCATACCTCGTACGCTAATGTCGAGGCGGCCGCCATCCGGTTCAACCCGTACCGGATGGCGACTCTCACATTCTTGCAGCTGGAAATGTCGATTTCAGGGCAGTGTGGCGCAATGCCCTCATATCGAGTTCGGTCTTACTCCGCTGCCTGCACCTCATCAGAGGGCGGCGTCCAGCGCAGGACAGGCTGACGGGCGGCCCGGGTCTCATCCAGACGTTTGGCTGGCGCAAACCGCGGCGCAGCGGTGAAGCGCTCGGTTTCACCCGCTTTCGCCGCGTGAGCCAATGCCTCCAGCGTGTCACAGAACCGGTCCACGCTGGCCTTGGATTCAGACTCGGTCGGTTCAATCAGCATGGCCCCGTGCACGACCAGCGGGAAGTACATGGTCATGGGGTGATAGCCCTCATCGATCATGGCTTTCGCAAAGTCGAGCGTGGTGACGCCGGTGTCTTTCAGGAAGCGGTCGTCAAACAGCGCTTCGTGCATGCACAGCCCGTCAAAGGACGGCGTCATGACGTCTTTCAGGCGCGCCAACACATAGTTGGCGTTCAGCACGGCATCCTCGCTGGCCATTTTCAGGCCATCCGCGCCATGGCTGAGCATATAGCTCATCGCGCGGGTGAACATGCCCATCTGACCATGGAAAGCGACCATGCGGCCGAACGGCTCAGCGCCCTGGGCCTTGGCGTCCGCCTCGTCCTCGACCATGCGCCAGCTGTCGCCATCCTTGATGACGAACGGCAGCGGCGCGAATTTCGCCAGCGCGTCAGACAGCACGGTCGGGCCGGAGCCGGGACCGCCGCCGCCATGGGGCGTGGAATAGGTCTTGTGCAAGTTGAAGTGCATGGCGTCGACGCCCAGATCGCCCGGGCGCACCCGGCCAGAAATGGCGTTGAAGTTGGCGCCGTCGCAATAGAAATACCCGCCCGCCTCGTGCATCAGGTCGGCGATCTCGCGGATGTCGCGCTCAAACAGGCCGCAGGTGTTGGGGTTGGTCAGCATGATCGCCGCCACGTCATCCCCAAGCTTGGCCTTGAACGCCTCCATATCCACGCGGCCATCAGGGCCAGCGGGGATGTCGTCGCAATGGAAACCGCACTGGACGGCGGTGGCCGGGTTGGTGCCGTGCGCGCTCTCAGGCACCAGCACGCGCCGGCGATGGCTCTCGCCGCGGGCGTCGAGCGCCGCGCGGATCGCCATCATGCCGCACAGCTCGCCATGGGCGCCCGCTTTCGGGCTCATGGCGACGGTGGGCATGTTGGTCAGCGTCATCAGCCAATGGGCCAGCTCGCCGATCAGCTCGAACGCGCCCTGAACCGTGGATTGCGGCTGCAGCGGGTGAATGTCGGAGAAGCCCGGCAGGCGCGCCAGCTTCTCGTTCAAACGCGGATTGTGCTTCATCGTGCACGAGCCCAGCGGGTAGAGCCCGATATCAATGGCGTAATTCTTCCGGCTCAGGCGCACATAATGGCGCATGGCTTCAGGCTCGGACAGGCCCGGCAGGCCCAGATCGCCCTCGCGCTCCAGCGCGCCCAGACGCGAGGGCTTGCCCTTGGGCGCCTCGAAATCAACGCCGGTCTTGTCATAGGTCTGCCGCTCAAAGATCAGCGGTTCCGCCTGATCAAGCCCTTTGGAGCCTGAGAACGTGTCCTCGTATGCGCCGGGATCAGGCGTATGCAGCGGACGGGACGGACGGCCTTGAGTATTCATCGCCATGATTACAGCACCTCTTTCAGAGCCGCTTCGAATGCGTCGAGATCGCTTTCGGTGTTGGTTTCAGTGGCCGCGACGATCAGCAGATCGTCATAGCCCTCGCCCGGATACAGCCGGCTGGCGGGAACCCCGCCCAGAACGCCTTTGTCCGCCAGCGCTTCCACCACGTCCGCCGCCTTCTTCGGCAGGCGCAGGGTGAACTCGTTGAAGAAGGCGTCGGTGACCAGCTCCACGCCGGAAATCGCGCTCAGACGGTCCGCCAGCTCGCAGGCTTTCTCATGGCTCAGCTGGGCCATGGTGCGAAGCCCGGTATCGCCCAGAAGCGACATGTGGATCGTCCAGGCGAGCGTCATCAGGCCGGAATTGGTGCAGATGTTGGAGGTCGCCTTGTCGCGGCGGATATGCTGTTCACGCGTGGACAGCGTCAGCACATAGCCCCGGCGTCCGTCCGCATCCACGGTCTCGCCCGCCAGACGGCCGGGCAGGTTGCGGATGAAATTGCGATCGCCGCGGCAGGCGAACAGACCCACATGCGGGCCGCCGAACTGCAGGCCGACGCCGATGGACTGGCCTTCGCCGACCACGATGTCCGCGCCCATGGCGCCGGGCGTTTTCATCAGGCCCAGCGACACCGCCTCGGTGAACACCGCGATCAGCAGCGCGCCTTTCTCGTGGGCGGCCTTGGCGATCGGCTCAAGATCATGGACCTGGCCGAACACGTCGGGGTTCTGCACCACGACGCACGCCACATCATCAGGGATATCGGCGGCGATATCGTCCAACCCGCCCGGCTTGGCCGCATCGTCGCGGATCTCGATATCCATGTATTTGGCCAGCGTATGGGTCGCGGCGGCGTAGTGAGGATGCAGATTGCCGCTGAGGATCGCCTTGGAGCGCTTGGTGATCCGGCACGCCATCAGCACCGCCTCGCCGCACGCGGTCGAGCCGTCATACATGGAGGCGTTCGCCACTTCCATGCCGGTCAGGAGCGCGACCTGGGTCTGAAACTCAAACAGGGTCTGCAGCGTGCCCTGGCTGATTTCCGGCTGATAGGGCGTGTAGCTGGTGAGGTATTCCGAGCGCTGGATCAGATGATCCACGCTGGCGGGAATGTGGTGCTTGTACGCGCCCGCCCCCACAAAGAACGGCGCTTCGGACGCGGCGACGTTCTTGCGCGACATCTTTGTCAGAAGGCGCTCGACCTCCATCTCGCTCTTGTGGAGCGGCAGGTCCACCGGCCCGTCCAGGCGCACCTTCTGGGGCACGTCCTCAAACAGGGCGTCGACAGAATCCACACCGATCGTATCGAGCATCTCGGCCCGGTCAGCGTCGGTCAGCGGGAGATAGCGCATGGCGATCCACCTTCCTTCATAAAGCAGGTCGGACGGCTCTGAAGTCGAGCCGCCGGTCTAGTCGCTGCATGTAGATCGACGCCGTCCGGCGTCGAGGCTTAACTGATGTGTTCGGCGTAGGCCGCGTCATCCATCATGGCGTCGAGCTGGCTCTTGTCAGACAGCTTGATCTTCACGAACCAGCCTTCGCCGTCCGGCGCTTCGTTGACCTTGGCGGGCTCGCCTTCCAGCAGCTCGTTGACGGCGATGATCTCGCCCGACACCGGCGCATAGACTTCAGAAGCGGCTTTCACGCTTTCCACAACGGCCAGCTCATCGCCCGCCGAGACGGTCTTGCCCACTTCGGGCAGCTCGACAAACACCACATCGCCCAGCTGTTCGGCGGCGTAGGCGGTGATGCCCACGACGCCTTCTTCGCCGTCAACACGGATCCATTCATGGTCTTTGGTAAATCGGGTGCTCATCAGACGTCTCCTCCAGAGCGAAATCGTGCGGGATCAACCGCGATAAAAACGATGCGGCGCGAAGGGCGTTTTCACCACTTCAGCCGGGCGCGCCTTGCCGCGCACCATCAAATCAACCTGCGTGCCGGGCGCCGACAGATCGGTGCGCACAAAGCCCATCGCGATGGGAGCGCCGACAGTCGGACCAAATCCGCCCGAAGTGACGACGCCGACAATCTCGCCATTCACGGCGATCTCGGTGCCTTCACGCGCCGGGGCGCGGTCTTTCAGCGCCAGACCCACGCGCTTTTTCGCGGGCTTTTCGGCGATGTCTTTCAGGATGCGCGCAGCGCCGGGGAAATCGGCGCGCTCGCGACGCGATTTGGCCACCGCCCAGATCAGACCGGCCTCGATGGGCGAAGTCGTCTCATCCATGTCATGGCCGTACAGGCACAGACCGGCTTCCAGACGCAGGGAATCGCGCGCGCCCAGACCGATCGGCTTGACCCGCTCATCACTCAGAAGCTTGCGGGCGAAATCGCTGGCGTGTTCGTTGGCGACGGAGATTTCAAACCCGTCCTCGCCGGTATAGCCCGAGCGCGAAATCATCAGGCGCAGGCCGTCGATTTCAAACCAGCCCGCCTGCATGAACACCATCTTCGCCGCGTCCGGGCAAAGGTCGGCCATCACGGCGCCCGCCTGCGGGCCCTGCAGCGCCAGAAGCGCGCGGCCATCAAGCTCGACCAGCTCGGCGACGCCTTTAGTCGCCTCGATGATGTAATCAAAGTCAGAGCGCTTGCAGGCGGCGTTCACCACCAGGAACAGCCCTTCATCATCGGGGCGGGAGACCATCAGGTCGTCCTTGACCCCGCCTTCAGGGTTCAGGAGCAGCGTGTATTTCTGTTCGCCCTGCGGCAGCGCCGCAAGGTCCGCCGTAATCAGCTTCTCAAGCGCGCTTTCATCGCCGATCAGCCGCGCCTGACCCATATGGGAGACGTCAAACAGGCCCGCAGCCTCGCGCGTATGATTATGCTCGGCCATGACGCCGTCATACTGGACGGGCATCTCATAGCCGGCGAACGGGACCATTTTGGCGCCCAGTTCGACGTGAAGATCATAAAGCGGCGTGCGGTTGAGCGTGTCGGTCATGTCTGGCCTCAAGCATGCGGGTTGCGTGCGTCGCGCGGCTCATGCCGGCTCCGAATCGCCCCCGCTGTCTTGATGACCTGAGAGATTCCCGCGTCGCGCCTTCAAAAACAGGCGCGCGCATTGCTCCTTCGGTGGGGCGTCTGAACGTCAGCGCCCGCTTTCCAGCGTTAGGTCTTAGGCTTGCGGTCCGTTAGCCTGAGCGTTTCCGGGGCGGTTGCGCCTTCGGCGCCGGCGTCTTCGGCCGGTCTCTCCCGCAAGTGACCTCATGTATCCCCGCTGCAGCGCGCCTCACGGCGGGTCTGCACCGACGCGCAAACCTAGCGTTTGACGGATATGAGTCAATCGCGATTGGGCGCTGCAGCATAAGCTTTTGTTCCCGCAGCTGCGCATGAAACGGCCCGCCAGAAGACGGGCCGCAATTCATGTCTGGCTTGACCTTGCTTCGGTCCGGGCGGGATCGGACAGGCCCTGCAAAAGCCGAAAGTGGGCCGCGCCTTCTCTGACCTAAGGGTGGGTCTTTGAAGAGAAGAAGGCGCGGCCCACACAGCGCGCGCGGGGAGAACCGGACGCGCTGGAACCGCACCCGGATCTAGGTCCGCTCGATGACGTTCTGACGGCGCACCCGCTCCTGATGCAGGGCGACAACGCGCGGATCATTCATTTGCTGAAGCGCTTGCGCCGTGGTGCGCGCCTGGCAATCGCGGGCGATCCGCACATCCAGCAGCCCACGTGCGTCATGGACATTGCAATAGCGCTCGACCTGGTTTGCGAGCCGGTCCAGGACCATTTCGCGTCCTTCCGGTGATGACAGCATCCAGCGATCATACTCAAAGTTGAATGTCTGGGCGTTTGAGGGGGCGCAGATCACAACAGCCGTGACAGCGGCGGCGACAAGGGTTCTGACAGAGATCATTCGGTACTCTCCTGCGTTTGTTGAGCCGGCGAGAGCGCGGCCTGTCCAGATGACGAGAGCGAGACTGGTCTGAGCCACGCCACAAATCCTGAGCGTGATATGCGCCAGTCCTGAAAAATTATAAGATGCTATTTTAATTGAGGTTTTTTTCTAATTATGAGGAGCAAAAACCGTGCATCGCCCTGCACTCTGACTACAATCGCCGAACATGCTGACTTCAGGGGGCGCGGCGTTGACCGACACGACACATAAGGATGCAACTGACGCAGAGGCGAACGCTGCGCCGCTGCTTCTGGCAGGCGGACGGCTGTCCCTTGATCCGGTCGGGTCCAGGGTTCTGCTGGATGGCAAGCCGATTGAACTCGGCGGGCGCAGTTTCACCCTGTTGCACACGCTTATGCGGCACCCCATGCAGCTTCTGGCCAAAGACAGGTTGATCGAACTTGTATGGGAAGGTCGCGCTGTCTCCGATGCGGTGCTGACAACGGCTGTGCGCGATCTGAGAAGAGCCCTCAACGATAGCGCCAGACGCCCCTTATGGGTCAAAACCGAACATGGTCGGGGCTATCGTTTCATCGCAGATGTGCAGGCGAAAAGGTCACTGCCCGAACCATCGCCCACAACCGGCGCAGACCTCTCAATGCCAGAGCAACGTGAATCGCGTGCAGCAATCGCAACCCAGACCGCAACGCCCTTGGCTGACTCACCTTTTCGCCGGCTCCCTCCCTCTTGGCTCATCGCAGGGATTGCCGGGCTTGGACTTGTGATCGTATTGGCGGCCAGTGTCTTTCTAGGCGAGCGGACATCGGCCACATCCGCGATAAACCGCTCGGTGGCCGTGCTCGATTTTGAAAATCTGAGCGCGGAAGACGACACAGCCTGGTTCGCAAACGCCTTGTCAGAAGAACTGACCAGCGCCCTGACCCGAGTATCGGACCTGCGTGTTGCTTCTCGGCGTGCGACGTTTACCGCGTCCCAGGACAGCCAAGACCTTCAAGACATCGCCCATCATCTCGGCGTGGCGAACATCCTGGAAGGCACAGTGCGCATTTCAGGCGATCAGGTCCGTGTCACGGTCTCGCTTGTTAGCGCGAGTGACGGGGCGCAGGTCTGGTCACAGAGTTATGACCGCGACTTCAATCATCTGCTCAGCCTTCAGACTGACATTGCGACAGCCGTGGCGAACACACTCGATACCGCGCTTGATCCGGATACGCTCGTGCGCATGGCTTCAGTAGGGACGGAGTCAATCGCGGCCTATGAAGCGTATATGCGAGGGCAAGCCCTGATGGCGCAGTTCTGGCAGACCGGACGCTCTGAGTCCTGGAGCCGGGCGCAGCCCTTGCTCGACAGGGCGCGTTCAATCGATCCGGACTTCGCTCAGGCCCATGCAGCGTCTGCGCTCGTGTTCAAATATTCCAATACGCCGTCCCTGGTGATGCGCGCAGACGCCCTGAGCGGAGAGGCGTACAGACAGGAATATGCGGCGCGCATGGATGCCGCCATCGCCGCCGCTCGCGACCCGATTGAAGCGGCGTCCTATCGTGCATTGCGAGACTTTGAACTGTTTGAACTGGATGCTGCGCGTGAGGCGCTCGCGACCTATCTGACAGCACGCCCGTACGATATTGACGCCAACTTCCAGCACAGCAACACCCTTGTAATGCTGGGCCGACATGAAGAGGCGCAACAGGTCATACGACGGCTTGCAGAGATTATCCCGCGTGAGGATGCGACAAACCGAAGCCTGCTGATTCAGCATGCCCGAAAATCGCGGGATTTCGAATTTGCCGCGACCCTTTCGCGCGAAACCCTGACCGACCACCCGTTCTTCGGCGTCGCTTTGGTGGAGGCCCATTGGGCGTTCCTTTTCATCGACGCGGTTGATGAAGCACGTGAGGTCGCGGCTCGAATTGAAGCCAGCCAGGTTGGACGGATCGCCCAGATGAGCATACGGCTCAATCAGTTCTGCGCGGATGGAAATCGTGAGGAGGCTGTCCCGATCGCCGCGGAGATGACGAACCATCCCCGCTCTTTCATAGTCGCCTGGTACGCCTACCGAGCCCTTGGCGATGATGACGCCGCCTATGGCCGCTTGCTTGAGCTTGACGCCCCCGGCACGCCGCCGTCGAGGTTGCGCACCCTGTTATTGAACGATCCGTCCTTTGACCCGGCGCGCTTTGAGCATCTGTCCGCAGCTCTGGTGGAGGCTGGCGGACGGCTGACGGAACCCACGCAGCCGGCCGTACGGTGCCCGCCCGCCTGACGCGCTTTTTACATCCGCTCGGGCACGTCAATTCCAATCAGGCCGAGCACGATCTCGAGCTGTGTGAGCGTGGTCCCGGCCAGGGTCAGGCGCGAGGCGCGAATGGCCTCGTCCTTTTCCGGCAGGATCGGACAGGCGGCGTAAAAGCCCGAAAACGCTTGCGCCAGCCCATAGGCGTGTTCGCACAACACGTTCGGGGCCCGGTCCCGCTCGGCGCGGCCAAGTGCGCTTTCAAACGCGTCCAGACGACGGATCAGCGCCGCCTCAGCCTTGTCCGATATCGTCACCGCGCCGGGTTTGATCCCCTGCTCGCCGGCCTTCTTCAGCAGCGATTTGATGCGCACGGCCTGATATTGCAGATACGGCCCGGTCTTGCCTTCAAAGCTGACAAAGCGGTCCAGATCAAAGATGTAGTTGGTGGTGCGCACATTCTGCAGATCGGAGAACTTGATCGCGGCGTTGCCCACGGCGCGCGCCACATCTTCAAACTCGTCTTCAGTCAGCTGTGCGCCCAGCCCCGCCTCGTTCAGGCGCGCCCGCGCCCGCTCGCGGGCTTCACTGATCAGATCGGCCAGACGGAAGGTGCCGCCGGCGCGGGTGCGCAGACGTTTGCCGTCGGTCCCGTTCACCGTGCCGAACTTCACGTGCTCCAGCGCGCCCTCTTCCGCAAGGCCGGCCTTATAGGCGGCGCGGAAGACTTGTTCGAAGTGATCAGACTGGCCCAGATCAACCACATAAAAGGTCAGCTCGGGGTTTTGCTGCTGTTTGCGATCCAGAATGGTCGCGAGATCGGTGGTCGCATAAAGCGCCGAGCCCTGACTTGAGACCAGGATCAGCGGCGCCAGCTCTTTCTTGTCGTCCTCACGGGCGACGCGCACGATCCAGGCGCCGTCGCTCTGCTCGGCCACGTCGCGCGCCTTGAAGTCCTCGACCAGCCCCGGAATCAGATCATTGACGTCGCTTTCGCCCTTCCACAGGTCGAAATGAACGCCCAGCGCGCCGAAATCATCTTTCAGCGCCGCAATCGACACATTGATGAAATGGCGCAGCAGCGCGCGATAGCCCGGTCGCCCGGCCTGCAGTTCAGCGGTCGCCTTGCGCGAACGCGCATTCCGCTCGGGGTCATCCTTGGCCTTGGCGGAGGCCTGCGGATAGAGCCGCGCCAGATCGTCGATGGTCACCGGGGGTTCGTCCGGATACGGCCCCGTGAAATCAGCGTCGTAATAGACAAGGTCCGGCTGCTCATCCTGCAGCTCGGTGACCAGATGGCCCATCTGAAGGCCCCAATCACCCAGGTGGATGTCGGAGGTGACGTCATGACCGCGAAAGCGCATCAGGCGCTGCAGGCTGTCGCCGATCACCGATGACCGCAAATGGCCCACATGCATGGGCTTGGCCACGTTCGGTCCGCCGAAATCAATCATCACCCGCTTGGGGGCCGCGCTCTGACGGCCGCCCACACGGGCGTCGTCCGCCAGGCCATGGGCGCGGATCGCGTAGAGCGTGCTGGCCGGGGTGATGTTGAGAAAGCCGGGCCCGGCGATCTCGATCTCCAGCTCCGGGTGCTGCGCGTCGAGCTCAGCCTTCACGTCTTCGGCGACGGCGCGCGGGGCTTTCTTGGCCTGTTTGGCCGCCGCCATGGCGCCATTGCACTGATAGGGCGCAAGATCGGGACGGTCGGATTCAAACACCGTCCCCAGATCGGCGGAAAGGCCCACGGCCTCGAACGCAGCGCCGACAGCGCTGGTCAGTTGTTCGACAATCGAAGTCATAACGTCTCGAATATTTTAATCGTCTTGCCCGGCCCGGACACGGAAGCGCAGACCGCTGCGATTGAATTCCAGCTGTTCATCGGTCAGCTCAAAGCCCACCAGAATTTCATAGTTGGAGCCCGAAGTGGTCGGTGACACGCGCGGCAGGGAAATGGAGTTGAACTCCTCGATCACTTCCACACGATCTTCACCGGGCTCGAACGTCACGGTGATGGGGAAGGTCTGGCGCTCAATCACAACCCGGTCCGTCCGGGTGACCGCCACGAACATCTCATAGGTCTTGGTCATGCCCTGCGCCGCCGGTCCGCGGCCAAATCCCAGGCGCACGCCCATCTCCATCTCGATGGGATCCGCGTTGCGATCGGTGTAACGGCAATTGCTGGCGACATTGAGAATCTCGCCGGTGAACCCCACATTTTCAAAGACAGCGGTCTCGCCATTGATTTCCACCAGCCGGTGGGCGTCATACAGCGCCAGCGCGTTCGGGCAGGGCCCCGGATTGGGATCCGGCTCCGAAATGGTGTCACGCAGGGTGGAGCACCCGGACAGGACCAGAGCAGCGACGGACAGGCTCAGAACGGACAGGCGCATGAATAACCTCAAGGCGTTCGGATGGCGAACCATCTCAGAGGACGGCATGCCCCCCTTCGCGGGGCGCACGGTGTCTGCTAGAGCAGTCTGTACGACGCGCGCGCGGACAGGGCAACGCCCCGCCGCCTTTCCCCGCAGAGGAAATCCATGACCGACAAACCCGTCTTGACCGTCCAGCTGGCCTCTCCGCGCGGGTTTTGCGCCGGTGTGGATCGTGCGATTCAGATTGTGGAGAAAGCGCTCGAGCGCTATGGCGCGCCGGTTTTCGTGCGTCATGAGATCGTTCACAACAAACATGTGGTCAATCGGCTGGAGGCTATGGGCGCGGTGTTCGTCAAGGAGCTCGACGAATGTCCTGACGATCGCCCGGTGGTGTTTTCAGCTCATGGCGTGCCGCAACGCGTCCCCGCCGAGGCCGCTCGCCGCGAGATGCTTTATGTGGACGCCACCTGCCCGCTGGTGAGCAAGGTGCATGTGGAGGCGCAGCGTCATCACAAATCCGGACAGGAAATCCTGCTGATCGGTCATGCCGGCCATCCCGAAGTGATCGGCACCATGGGTCAGCTACCCGACGGCGTGATGCATTTGATCGAAACGGTGGAGGACGCTCAAACCTTCGAGCCGAAAGACCCTGACAATATCGCCTTCGTCACCCAGACCACCTTGTCCGTCGACGACACCGCCGACATCGTGGCCGCCTTGCAAAAGCGCTTTCCGAATATCGCCGCGCCGCACAAGGAAGACATCTGCTACGCCACGACCAATCGTCAGGCGGCGGTGAAAGCCATCGGCGAAGGCGCCGACCTGGTGCTGGTCGTCGGCGCGCCCAACTCGTCCAACTCGGTGCGGCTGGTGGAAGTGGCCGAACGCGCGGGCGCCAAGGCTGCGCATCTGGTTCAGAAAGCCGAAGAGATCGACTGGTCCTGGCTGGACGGCGTGGAACGTCTGGGCGTCTCCGCCGGCGCCAGCGCGCCCGAAGAACTTGTGGAGGGCCTGCTGTCCGCCCTGGCGCGCCGCTACACCCTGCATATCCGCGAAGTGCGGGTGGCGGAGGAAAATGTGGTCTTCAAACTGCCCAAGGAAGTGGCGTAGGCTCTCCGTCAGGAGGCGCGCATGACCCAGAACAAGACCCAGCCCACGCCCGTTGACGTCGACACATTCCTGAGCGCCGTCGAACCTGAACGTCGGCGTGAGGACGGGCAAGCGCTCAACGCCCTGTTCCAGCGCGTCACGGGCTGGTCGCCCAGGATGTGGGGGCCCAGCATGATCGGTTTTGGAGCCTACCATTATCGCTATGACAGCGGACGGGAGGGGGATTTCCTCGCTACCGGCTTCAGCCCGCGCAAGACCAATCTGTCGATCTACATCATGCCCGGCTATGCCGATTATTCAGACATCCTGAGCCGGCTGGGCAAGCACAAGACCGGAAAGAGCTGCTTGTATGTGTCAAAGCTGGCGGATGTTGATCTGGACGTTCTGAGCGAACTCATTCAAGCCGGGCTTGAGGATCTGGGCCGCAAATGGCCCGTCACGCCCAGCTAGCTTTTGAGAGTCCGACTTGGCCGACAACATTATTCACATCCACACGGACGGCGCCTGTTCGGGCAATCCCGGCCCCGGCGGTTGGGGGGCGATCCTGCACTGGAATGGCCATGAAAAAGAGCTGTCCGGCGCTGAAGCGGACACCACCAATAACCGCATGGAGCTGATGGCGGCGATCGCGTCTCTGGAGGCGCTGAAGAAAGCGCCCTCCAAAGTGCGGCTGGTCACAGACAGCACCTATGTGCGTGACGGCGTGACCAAGTGGATTCACGGCTGGAAGCGGAACGGCTGGAAAACCGCCGCAAAGAAACCGGTCAAGAATGACGACCTCTGGAAGCGGCTCGATGCGATCGCGTCAAAGCATGACGTCACCTGGGAATGGGTGAAGGGCCATGCCGGCCATCCCGAGAACGAACGCGCCGATCAGCTGGCGCGCGACGCGATCTCAACGCTTTAAAACCGAAAACCCCGGCCCGGCGAAGCGCCGGCCCGGGGTCTGTGTCAGGTCAGGCGCTCTGGCTCTTAAAGCGCCTTGAGCACATGCTCGGCGGAGGACACTTCAAAATTGCCCGGCTCGTCCAGGAAGAAGTGCTCAATCACCTTGTCGTTGACCACCAGCGCATAGCGTTGGGACCGTTTTCCCATCCCGAACGCCGAGCCGTCCATTTCAAGGCCGAGCGCCGAGGCGAAATCGCCATTGCCGTCCGCGAGCATGAGGACAGCAGCGCCCGCGCCCTGGTCCTTGCCCCAGGCGCCCATGACGAACACGTCATTGACCGAGGTGCAGGCGATCCGGTCCACGCCCTTGGCCTGAAGCTCGGACGCTTTCTCGATGAAGCCCGGCAGGTGCTTGGCTGAACAGGTCGGGGTGTAGGCGCCCGGCACAGCGAACAGCGCTACGCGCTTGCCGGCGAACACGTCATCAGTGCTCATCGGCTGGGGGCCGTCTGCGGTCATGGTCATGAAGGTGACGTCAGGCAGGGTGTCGCCGGCTTTGAGGGTCATGGGGAGGCTCCAGATGGGACGGTTGACTGGCACCAGACTTAAGACGCCCCCTGCCCCGCGACAAGACGGCGCGCACGCGGGCAGGGCTGGACAATCGCCGCGCTTGGGGAAAAGCTGTGGGCATGGATGCGCCCCAACCTCATACCCAATCTGGATATCTGGGCGGAAAGCTGTTGATCGCCAGCCCCTTGATCGGCGATCCCAGGTTTGACCGCACGGTGATCTATATGTGCGCGCACGATTCCGAGACCGCCATGGGCATTATCCTCAATCGCCCGATGACAGGCTTTCGATTGCCTGACCTGCTGGACCAGCTGGATGTGGCGGGCGGCGCGCAGGCGGCGGACGCGCCGGTGCTGGAAGGCGGGCCGGTGGATCGCGATCGCGGTTTCGTTCTGCACACGCTGGATGTGGCGTGCGGACCGGCGACGGAGCGGGTCGGCGAGGATCTGGGGCTGACCGCCACGCAGGAAATCCTCAATGCGCTGGCCTCTGACGCGGCGCCCGCCCGGGCGCTGATGGCGCTGGGATATGCAGGCTGGGCGGCGGGTCAGCTGGAAGACGAAATCAGCCTGAACGCCTGGCTCGTCGCGGACGCCGATCACAGCCTGATCTTCGACGACCAGCCCGAAGACAAATGGGCGCGCGCGCTCAACAAGCTGGGCGTGACGCCGGAATTTCTGACCGCCGCCAGCGGCAACGCCTAATATTTTCGAATGACCACATTCACCGTTGACTTGGCGCCGGAATTCCGTTCAATGAATACGGAATTCCCCTCTGACGTGTCCGGTGATCGCATGTCCCTGCAAAGACACCGCAAGCGATCGATTCGCCTCACCCGGGTCCGCAACACCGTTGCGAAGGCCTTTGTTTTTGGCGTTCTGGGCATGGCGGTTATTCTGTTTCCGCTCGCGTTGACGTCAGGTTCCGTCAAGGCGCTGTGGTATTTCTAGCCGCAGACGAGCTGATACTGTCTGACGCCTGAACCGCTCAGACGCCCGTTGTCCGGGCACACTGAAACCGGCCTTTCAACCCATCTGTGACGACGCGGGCTGCATCCTGTGGCGCGAGCGCCTGCGCATACAAAAATCCCTGGCCATAATCACAGCCGAGATCGAGACACAGGGCGTGCGCCGCGTCGGTTTCCACGCCCTCCGCGACCACTTGCATGCCATAGCTCTCGGCGATCCGGACCACGGATGAAATGATGGACCGGGCGGAGCCGTCCGTCAGGGCGGCGCGAATGAAATACTGATCGAGTTTGACCACATCAAAGGCAAACCGGTCGAGACGCGCCAACGAGGAGTACCCGGTGCCGAAATCATCCAGCACGATCGGCACGCCCTGATCACGCACCGCATTGAGCGTGCGTTCGGCCGCGTCCGGGTCCATCATCACATCGGTTTCATTGACTTCCAGCTTGAAGCCGCCCGCCGGCAGGCCCGCCGCGTTCACCGCGTCCAGCAGACGCTCTGCAAACCCAGGGGCGCTGACTTCGGTCGCTGTGGCGTTAGCGGTGACGAATAGGTCCAGATGGCCTTGAAACGCGGCGCGCCAGGCCGACAGATCCAACGCCGCCATGGCGCGTACATTGTCGCCCACAGCCTCGATATATCCATGGGACTGGGCCAGCGGCATGAACTCTTCAGCGCCCAAGACGCCCACCCCCGGACGATCCCACCGGGCCAGCGCTTCAAATCCCGCCAAAGCGCGCGTTTCAAGCTCGACCACGGGCTGATAATAGGCGCAGACCTCGCCGGCGTGCAGCGCCTCAGCCAGGGCGGTCTCCATATCCATGTCGGCGCGCACGCCCGCCGAACCGCCCGCCGGCAGCATAAGGCCGCGCCAGGTCATCGCATCGCCCTGCCCGATCAGCCGCACATAGCGCACCTGATGGTCATCTCCGAGCACTCGCAGTCGCAGATCACAAGCGCCGGCGCGTCGAAGAACGTCCAGACGCGGCTGATCCGGCGGGGCCAGCCTGTTGCGAAGCTGGCTGAAACCGCCCTCGACGCTCAACTCACTCAGCCCGAGTGACGGGGTTTGCCCCCCGAGATGCAAAGTGTCGTTCAGAAGTCCGATCTCAACGGACAACGCCCCGGCCGCCGCGACAGCGTCTTGATAGGAACGAAGCGCGGCGGGGTCCGTCACCGGATCGGATCCGACTTCAGGATGGCGAATTTCAGATGGTCCCGCCATTCTCCGTAGATCTTCAAATACCCTCGCGACACGCCTTCAGGCGTGAACCCGACCGAGATCAGCAACAAGCGTGACGCGTCGTTATCCAGCCGGGTCGCCGCCTCGACACGATGCAGGCGCAAGGTGTTGAAGGCATGCCCCAGCACCCGCCGGACAGCAGCGCGGGCATAGCCTTTGCGCACATAGGGCGAGCCGATCCAATAGCCGATATCGGCCGCCTGCAGAACGCCGCGGCGGACATTGTTGAGATTGCAGGCGCCGACCAGCACGTCATCCGACGCCCTGAAGATGAAAAACGGATAGCCGGTCCCGTTCTCGACATCGATCTGATAACGGCGCAGACGCCGTTTGAACGCGGACTTGGACAGCTCGTCTTCCGCCCAGGCGGGTTCAAACGGTTCGGTATGCGCCCGGCTGGCCGAGCGCAGCTTGGCCCAGGCCTCGTAATCGTCGAGTTGGGGATGGCGCAGCCTGAGCCCTTCGGACCACAAAACCGTCTCTTGCATGTCTTCTCGCCAGAGCGCCATCTGGGGGTGTCCTTCGCCGTCCGTTTACGCACCGCGCCATGTCAGGCGGCCAGCCTGTATATGATACGCGAAGTAAACAGCCAGCAAAGCCAGCGTCATGGCGAACCAGGTAATTGCATACGCCAGGTGCCGTTCAGGCGGGGTCTGGGTCAGATAAGCGGGCGGCTCGCCCGTGCTTTTCGCCAGCCAGTACTGTGTATTCAGCGTCTCAGCCTCAACCTCGAGCACACGGCTCATGCCGACGGGATCAAAGGCGTAGAACATGTTCGCCTCGACATCTGAGGGCGGAGTGAAAACCCCCGTGCCCAGAGGCGTTTCAAAGCGCAATGCGTCAGCTTGAGCCAAGACTGCAGGCGCGCCGTCATCCGCGCGAGTGGCGGTTTGCAAGCCTTCAAACCCGGTCTCAACCAGAACCCGCTCTTGCCCGTCACAGACGCGTACGGCGGTGAACAGACGCCAGCCAGGCGCGCCTTGCGTATTGCGTCCGGACACGCGAACAATCCTAGCCGCTGCGTCCACATCAGGCTCAATCGCCCGGCGTCCCGTCTCAGCCAGGCCCTGACACACGCCTTCAGACACAGTGATGGGCGGAGCGTCAGCCGTCGCCGCGTACTGGGCCAGCAACTCCACTTTCCAGGCGCGCCGATCCAGTTGCCAGCTGCCCAGCCATAACAGCAAGGCCAGCGCCGGCAGCATCAGAAGGGTCAGGACGGGATAGGGGCGAAACCTCGCCATGACATTACGCCGCGTCGGTATCGGTACGGGAGGGATCCGTCCCCTCGCCCACACGCTCAGTCTCGACCGGGTCGAGATCAAGCTGGGCTTCATGGGCGTTATGCTTCCACTGCAGGGCGAACAGGGTCGCCTTGAAGGGCGGCAGGATCAGCAAGGTCAGAAGGGTCGCCAGCGGCAGCCAGACCAGCATGTGCACCCAGACGGGCGGTGAAATCGCCAGCTCCATTGCCAGGGCGGCGGGCACGACGATGAAACCAACGATGGACATCACGAAAACGGCGGGGCCGTCCCCTGAGTCTTCGCTGGAGAAATCAAGGCCGCAGACGCCGCAAGCGTCCGCGACCTTGAGATAGCTCTGAAACAGAGCCCCTTTGCCACAGCGCGGGCAGCGCCCGAGCAGGCCGGCGAGGAAGGGGCTCGTTTCAGTCATTAATGGCCAACCCCGTGCACGGTGCCGAGACCGGCGAAGGCCACATAGACGAAAGCGAACAGGAACAGCCAGACCACGTCCACGAAGTGCCAGTACCAGGCTGCCGCTTCAAAGCCGAAATGCTTCTCTTTGGTCCAGTGGCCCATCAACAGACGGATCAGGCAAACCGCCAGGAAGATGGTGCCGATGATCACGTGCGCGCCATGGAAGCCGGTGGCCATGTAGAAGGTCGCGCCATACAGGCTGCCGGAAATGCCGAAGGCGGCGTGGGAGTACTCATACGCCTGAAGCGCCGTGAAGCAGACCCCGAGGACCACGGTAAGCAGGGTGCCCAGCGTGGCGCCCTTGCGGTCACCATGCTGAAGCGCGTGGTGCGCCCAGGTCACCGTGGTGCCTGACAATAGCAGAACCAGCGTGTTGATCAGCGGCAGGTGGAAGGGATCAAAGGTCTGGATGCCCGGTACGCCGGCTTCCCAACCTGAATAGTCAATGCCCAGGACTTCACCGGTCCAGCCTGCGCCTGCCCGATCGCCATGGAACAGCGCCATGTCGAAGAACATCCAGAACCAGGCCGCAAAGAACATCACCTCGGAGACGATGAACAAGAGCATGCCATAGCGCAGGCCCAGATCCACGACCGGGGTGTGGTCGCCTTTCTGGCCTTCCTTGATGATGTCGCCCCACCAGCCGAACATCACATAAATGATGATCGCGAAGCCCAGCATCATCAGGACCGGAGAGCCCTGCTGGAGGAAGAAGTAGAAGATCGACTCTTCGTTGGTCGACAGACCCTTCATGAAGACGACCGCGCCAAACGTCAGCACGAACGCGCCAAGAGAGGCGACGAACGGCCACGGGCTGGGATCAACGAGGTGATAATCGTGTTTAACGGCTGCGCCGGCCATGAGAGTCTCCCGCCAGTAAGTTCCGGGTCAATTTCCAAGCGCTTCTATAAGGGCGCCCGTCCCGGTATTCAATTCATCACACGCTTGCGCGCTACTGGGCTTCAGCGTCCGGTCCGGACGCCTCTGCAGTTTCATAGACCCGCTCGTCGCCGCTTTCCCAGAACGTATAGGACAGCGTCATCGTGCGGATATCGTCCAACCGGTCATCTTCGTCCATAAGGGGATCTACGAAGAAGATCACCGGCATATCCATGGATTGCCCCGGATCGAGCGTTTGCTCGGTGAAGCAGAAGCATTCCAGCTTGGAAAAATACGGCCCCATCTTGAACGGGGTCACATTATAGCTGGCGATGCCCGTCACGGGGCGATCAGAGGTGTTTGTCGCGCGGTAGAACGCCAGGGCCGTCTCGCCGGCGCGCACCGTCATTTCGTTTTGCAGCGGCTCGAACTCCCAGGGGAAGTCCCGCGAGCGCGAGGCGTCAAAGCGCACCGTCACTTCGCGATCCAGCACCTGGCCCGGATCGTATTGAACGACCTGGGTCGTGCCGCCATAGCCGGTCACCCGGCAGAACAGGTCATAAATCGGCACCGCCGCGTACGCCATGCCGACCATGCCCAGAATGATCCCGCCGCACAGGGCGAAAACCTTGGTGTTCTTGTCGAGCTTGGAAAACATCAGCGGTCAGCCTCCCATATTATAATTGGTCGCCAGACGGACCATCGTGGTCACGAAGATCAGTCCGACAAACGCGAACAGGCCCAGAGCGATGGCGCGATTGCGATTCTTGCGCGCCGCCTGTTGCTCTTCGGTCAGAACCACCGTCTCCGCATCCGACTCCGCCTTGGCGGCGGGTTGAGGCGATTGCAGCGTCGTTTCAGGGTCGCTCATCACGCGCCTCCCAGGAGGGCCAGAACCGGCTTGTAGCCGCCCGCGCCATGCTCGACGAGCAAGGCGGCGAACAGCAAAGTGAGGTGGGCGATGGAATAGGCGAACAGATCGCGCGCAGCCTTGTCGCCGGCGCGCACCGCATACAGCTCGTCCTCGGCCGCATTGGCGTCGCCCGCGCGCGACAGGAACACCCGAACCGCCAGCAGCGCGAACAGCGCGCCGCCCAGGCCCACAGCGCCCGCATAGATCCAGCCGCCCAGCCCCGTGACGATCGGTCCAGCGGTCGCCGCCAGATAAAGCGCGGTGTAGATCAGAATCTGGATCCGGGTGGACTTCGCGCCCTTGGCGACCGGCATCATCGGCACGCCGGCGGCGGAATAATCGCCCGATTTGTAAAGCGCCAGCGCCCAGGAATGCGGCGGCGTCCACAGGAAGATGATCAGGAATAGCAGGACGGCGTTCAGGCTGACATCGCCGGTGGCGGCGGCCCAGCCGATCATCGGCGGAAAGGCGCCCGCGGCGCCGCCAATGACGATATTCTGCGGCGTCGAGCGCTTCAGCCACATGGTGTAGATCACCGTGTAGAAGAAGATCGAGAACGCCAGAAGACCCGCGGCGACATAATTGGTAGCCAGCGCCATCAGCAAGACCGACGCCAGCGCCATGACGCCCGAGAAGACGTAGGCTTCGCTGGCGGGCACGCGGCCTGTCGGCACCGGACGGCGCCGGGTGCGCTTCATGATCGCGTCGATATCCGCGTCATAGGCCATGTTGAACGCGCCAGCCGCGCCAGCACCGACGGCGATGCACAGCATGGCGATGGCGGCGGTCAGGAAATTCACGCTCACAGGCGCAGCCGCGAACCCCGCCAGACCGGTGAACACCACCAGGGTCATGACGCGCGGCTTCATCAGCGAGACATAGTCTCGCCAGGACGCCAGCTTTGCGGCGTCCGAAGGATCGCTGGGCGGCGCTGCGTCAGCAGCGCCGCCCTTGCGAAGATCAGCGGAGAGGTCGGTCACGGTGTTCGTTTCCGGTTCCGTCAAATCGATCAACCAACCGCTACTTGATGCGCGGCAGTTCGTTGAACTGGTGGAAGGGCGGCGGAGAGGACAGCGTCCACTCCAGCGTGGTTGCGCCTTCGCCCCACGGGTTCGCTTCGGCCGGGCGGCGACGCATGATCGACTCGATCAGCACCAGGAAGAACGCGGCCATGCCGACCAGCATCACGACATAGCCCATGGACGAGACCATGTTCCACATCGCATAGCCGTCTGCATAATCCACATACCGGCGCGGCATGCCCTGCAGACCCAGGAAGTGCTGCGGGAAGAAGATCAGATTGGCGCCCACGAAGAAGAAGAAGAACTGGATGTTCGCCAGCGTCTCGTTGAACTTGATGCCAAAGATCTTCTCATACCAGTAGTAGAAACCGGCGAAGATCGAGAACACCGCGCCCAGCGACAGCACGTAGTGGAAGTGCGCCACCACGTAATAGGTGTCGTGCAGCGACTGGTCGATGCCGGCGTTTGACAGCATCACGCCGGTCACGCCGCCCACGGTGAACAGGAAGATGAAGCCGATCGCCCAGATCATCGGGGTGCGGAACTGGATGGAGCCGCCCCACATGGTGGCGATCCACGAGAAGATCTTGATGCCTGTGGGCACCGCAATAATCATCGTCGCAGCCACGAAATAGGCTTTCAGGTTCACGTTCAGGCCCACGGTGTACATGTGGTGCGCCCACACGATGAAGCCGATGAAGCCGATGGCGACCATGGCGTAGGCCATGCCCAGATACCCAAAGACCGGCTTGCGCGAGAAGGTGGACACGATGTGGCTGATCATGCCGAAGCCGGGCAGGATCAGGATGTACACTTCCGGGTGACCGAAGAACCAGAACAGGTGCTGGTACATGATCGGGTCGCCGCCGCCGGCGGGATCAAAGAAGGTGGTGCCGAAGTTACGATCGGTCAGCAGCATGGTCAGGGCGCCGGCCAGAACCGGAACCGAGAGCAGCAGCAAGAACGCCGTCACCAGCATCGACCACACGAACAGCGGCATCTTGTGCAGGGTCATGCCCGGCGCGCGCATGTTGAAGATCGTGGTGATGAAGTTGATCGAGCCCAGCAGCGAGCTGACGCCCGCGATGTGCAGCGAGAAGATCACCATGTCGAAGGCCGGGCCGTTATGCCCTGACGTCGACAAGGGCGGATACATCACCCAGCCGCCGCCAAAGCCGTCATCCCCGCCTGCGCCCGGCACGAACATCGAGCTGAACAGCAGGAGGAAGGAGAAGGGCAGCAGCCAGAACGAGATGTTGTTCATCCGCGGGAAGGCCATGTCCGGCGCGCCGATCATCAGCGGCACGAACCAGTTGCCGAAACCGCCGATCATGGCGGGCATGACCATGAAGAAGATCATGATCAGACCGTGCATGGTCGTGATGACGTTGTAGTTATGCTCGTTGCCCCAGAATCCGTTGTTGAAGACCTGAAGGCCCGGCTCGGCGAGCTCCCAACGGATCAGGCCGGACATGGCGCCGCCCACAACCCCCGCGAAAATCGCGAAGATCAGGTACATCGTGCCGATGTCCTTGTGGTTGGTGGAATACACCCAGCGCTTCCAGTCCCAGATGCTGGGGGTGTGATCGTCGTGATGCGCAGCAGCGTCTGACATCTGATCTCTCCTTACTGGACGGAAGCGAGGCGAGCCCCGCCACGCACGTCGTTATAATAGGCGGCCAGGACGTCCGGCGCCGTGTAGGGGTCATTGTTGGCCGCATCGACCCAGGCGGTGAAAACCTCTTCGGGCACCACATGGACTTCGATCGGCATGTAAGCATGGCGCAGGCCGCACAGTTCAGAGCACTGGCCGTAATAGATGCCCGGCTCGTCGACCATGAACCAGGTTTCGTTCAGACGGCCCGGAATCGCGTCCATCTTGATGCCGAAAGCCGGCATGGCCCAGTTGTGGATCACGTCAGACGCGGTCACTTCCACACGCACGGTCGCGCCGGTCGGCACCACCACCGGAAGGTCGGTGCTGAGATTGCGCAGCGCGGCGAACGGATGGCCGGCGATATCTTCGTCCGCAAGCATGTTGGCCACGTAATCAAAGCCGCCATGGTCGGGATAGGTGTAGGTCCAGTTCCACTGGTTGCCCGTCGCCTTGATCGTGAAATCCGCTTCGGGAATGACGTCCTGCAAGTAAAGCAGTTTGAAGGACGGCACCGCGATCACGACCAGGATCAGGATCGGGATGCCTGTCCAGATCACTTCGACCAGCGTGTTATGGCTGAATTTCTTGGCTTCAGGGTTGCGCTTGCTGTTGTAGCGCACCATCACCCAGACCAGCAGGCCGAGAACGACCAGCGTGATGGCGGTGATGATCCACAGCACCATGGTGTGGAAAACGTCGATGTTTTCCTTCACCGGAGTGACCGCTTGCTGCAGCCCCAGATTACCGTCGATCGGCGCGCCGATGACGGTCGCCGAAGCGCCGGCGGTCGTTAAACAAAGGGCGGCGAAGGCGCCCAGCATGGCCGAGAATCGCATAATTTCCCCAAAGTCCTGGTTCTATCGTCCAATTGGCGACGTCTTGCGAGATACGCTCAAACGCCAGATGCGGCGACTCGTCGCCACAGTGCTCGTTGCGCACGATATAGACTGCAATCACAGGCGAGCCAATCGAGCTTAAGCGCCTTTTTGTCGCACTTGGCGCCCTTTTTCCACCTCCTTCTGCGTATGAATGTCTGGCCCGTTGATTTAGGCTTTGCTAACCTTGTTGCTCATTATGAAGTCTGAGGGGGCCAGATTGATGTCGACACACAGTTTTCAAACCCGCCAGAACAAGCCGCTCATACAGGCGCTCACCGGCGGCGTGTTCGGTCTGGCCATGGCGGCCCTGCTGGCCTTCGCGATCTCCTTCGCCTTTTCCGGCCGCGCCCTGGGGCAAGCCGATGAAAGCCCGTCATTCGAAACAGACGCGCGTTATGAGTGTGAGGCTGGCGCACGGGACTCCGGCGCGACCGGTCGCGCCCTCGGCGCTTGCGATCTTCTTCTTCGTGATGCGTCGGTCAGCGGCGAAACCCGCGCGCGCGTTCTGACCAATCGCGCCGTCATGCTGCTCGCGCGCGGCCAGAACGGGCAGGCGCGCTCTGACCTTGAAGAAGCGGTCGAGCTGGCGCCGGAGCTGGCCGAAGCCTGGCTGAACCTGTCCGCCGCGCAAATCACCACCGGTTCAGCGCAGCAGGCGATCGAGACCGCACGTCAGGCCGAAGAGCTGGGCGCCAGCCCGGCGCTGGTCGCCTTCAACACCGCCATTGCTCTTGAGACTCTGGGCCGGTTCGAGGACGCCTACGCCGCCTATAATCAAGCTGCGCAGCAAGATCCCGAGAACATGACCCTCGCCGCCCAGCCCGGCCGGTTCATCTGGCATCAGGGCTGATTGAAACGGGGCAACCTGCCCGCGCCCCTCGCACTCGCAATGGTGAGGGTCTATGTATGACGGCGTACCGCCACGCGCAGGAGCCGTCATGACCACTGATCCGTTTTCCGCTTTTGAATTTGACGCTGATGATGCGGGCCGCGTGCTCGACGAGGCGCTGGTCGGCGCGGATGATGGCGAGCTGTTTCTTGAGACCTCTACGGCGGAAAGCCTCGCCTTTGATGATGGTCGGTTGAAAGTCGCCAATTTCGACGCCGAGCGCGGCTTTGGCCTGCGCGGCGTTTTTGGCGAAGCCTCCGGTTTCGCGCACTCCTCCGATCCAACCCTGGCCGCGCTCAAGCGCGCCGGGGAAACCGCAAACGCCGCCCGTCAGGGCCGCGATGCGGTCATGGCGCCCTCTCCCGCCCGCGCCAACCAGACCCTTTATCAAGATGTGGACGTGATCGCGCAGCCGGGCTTTGAAGCCAAGTCCGCCCTGCTGGCGGAGATCGACGCGTATTGCCGCGCCAGCGATCCTGAAGTGGTGCAGGTGTCCGCCTCGGTGTCCGCCTCGCGCCGGGTGATCGGCATTGTGCGGTCCGGCGGCGATGTGCGCAGCGAAGTGCGCCCGCTGGTGCGCGTGAACGTCTCCGTCACCTGCGAACGCAATGGCCGCCGCGAAACCGGCTCCGCCGGGGCTGGCGGTCGCGCCGCGTTTGATCAGTGGATCGCGCCGGGCGCCTGGAAAGGCCTCGCCGACGAAGCGTTGCGCGTGGCCAAGGTCAATCTTGAAGCCGTCGACGCCCCGGCGGGCGAATGGCAAGTGGTGCTTGGACCGGGCTGGCCGGCCATCTTGCTGCATGAGGCGGTGGGCCATGGCCTTGAAGGCGATTTCAACCGCAAGGGCAGCTCCGCTTTCTCCGGCAAGGTCGGTCAGCAAGTGGCGTCCAGGGGCGTGACAGTCGTCGATGACGGCACGATCCCCGATCGCCGCGGCTCGTTGAGCTTTGACGATGAAGGCACGCCCACCGGACGCACCGTGCTGATCGAGGACGGCGTGCTGAAAGGCTATATGCAGGACCGGCAAAATGCCCGCCTGATGGGGGTGGAGCCCACCGGAAACGGTCGCCGCGAGAGCTACGCCCACCCGCCCATGCCGCGCATGACCAACACCATCATGGAAGCGGGCGACGCCGATCCGGGCGAGATTCTGGACAGCCTGAAAGACGGCGTCTACGCTAAGAATTTCGGCGGCGGCCAGGTGGACATCACCTCGGGCAAGTTCGTCTTCCGCTGCACCGAGGCCTATCGCGTGCGGGACGGCAAGATTTGCGAGCCGATCAAGGGCGCGACCCTGATCGGGGACGGCCCGACGGCGCTGACTAAGATCTCCATGATTGGCAATGATCTGCAGCTCGATCCCGGCGTCGGCACCTGCGGCAAGGCCGGACAGGGCGTGCCCGTGGGCGTGGGGCAGCCGACCTTGCGCATTGACGGCCTGACGGTCGGCGGCGCGGGTTAACACTGGGCGCCTTTCGGTTAACCCACCTTACAAAGTAGTCACTTACCGCCTTGTAATAAGATATTTCACGCAATGCCCTCTAGCTTGCGCCTGACTTTGATTTGCAAGACTGGATTGATGATGACTTTTCGAACGGCGCCGCTCGCTTTCCTTTTGGTGATGACCCCGGCCGCGCTGGCCGATGATGCGCCTGAGCCTGTGGTCGCTGAAGGGGAAGCAGACGGCGCCATTCTCGCCTATCCGGCCAGCTTCTTCACCGAGTTCAGCCCGGTGACCGCGCGCGACATGGTCAATCGCCTGCCCGGCTTTTCCCTGTCGGACGGCGACACCAACCGGCGCGGCCTGGCGGACGCATTCGGCAATCTGCTCATCAATGGCGTGCGTCCCTCAGACAAGACGCTGGGGCTGGGCACGGTCCTGCAACGCATTCCAGCGGCTCAGGTGGTGCGCATCGAACTGATCCGCGAACCCCTGCCCGAATACGAAATGCGCGGCTTCAGCCAGCTCGCAAATGTCATTCTGGTCGAGGGCGCCGGGACGCGCGCCAGCTTTGATCACACCCTGACCCTGAATAATTCGTCCAGACTGGCGTCGGAATTCCAAAGCGCCGTCACGCGCCCTGTCGGATCGGGCGAGCTGACCCTGGGGCTGAACTGGGAGACCTGGGGGCCGGCCAATGACCGAACGGTTGAAACCACTCGTCCGGACGGCGTGCGGTTGTCGCGCGAGCACTACAATGATCAAAGACGCTATCGCGAGATCGAACCCTCGATCAGCTATGCGGGGCCTTTGGGCGAGAACACCCAAGTGCGCGTCAATGCGAACGCCGAGTTTGTCGCCTGGCGCCGCATCATCTCCGGCTTCGCCTATGACTATGTGAATGATGCGCCGGTTCCGGCCGCCTATGTGGAACAGAAAAACGACGAGCGCAGCTGGCAGGCGGGCCTGTCATCCACGCTGGAGCATCGCTGGTCGGACGGACTGAATTCGACCACGACCTTCCTTCTGACCCGGTCAGACACCGATAACGGGCCGGAAGTGGAAAGCGTGAACACGTTTTCAAACGGCATTGAGCGGGTCCAGGTCTTCTATCAGAACGCCGAAGAGGAAACCGCGCTGCGCCAGAGCTTTGACTGGACGCTGACGGAGGCCCACTCGCTAACCTTCGGCGCCGAGGCCGCGTTCAATGCGCTCGACGCCAGCCTGGCCCTGTTTGAAGATCTGGGATCGGGCTTTGAGGAAATCCCCCTGCCGGTCAGCGACACCCGCGTTGAAGAAGTGCGCGGCGAAGCGTTTGCGGACGCTGTCTGGGTGATCAATGACGCGTTCTCTCTGGAAGGCGGTCTGCGCTATGAATATAGCGAGATTTCCCAGTCTGGCTCCGCCGGTCAGTCGCGCACCTTCACCTATCTCAAGCCGCGCGGCAGCTTCACCTGGCGTCCCGGCGACCAGCGCCGCATCCGCATCGGCATTGAGCGCAATGTGGACCAGCTTGATTTCGGCAATTTCGCCAGCTCGGTGGACCTCAACTCCGATCAGGTTGATGTGGGCAATCCCGATTACCGCCCCCAAACCGACTGGACGCTGGAGGCGGAGTTCGAGCAGCGCTTCAATGAAGACGCCTCGGTGACGCTGACTCTGGGCCGCGTCTGGGTTCAGGATCTGGACGATTATATCGCCATCATCACCCCGACCGCGGTGTTCGATGCGCCAGGCAATATCGGCGATGGCGCGCTGAACCGGGCGACGCTGGAATGGACCAGCCCGCTGGGCTGGCTGGGCCTTCGGAACGCGACGCTGGACGGCTTCGTGGAATGGTATGACAGCAATGTCGATGATCCGGTCACCGGTGTGGAGCGCTCCTGGTCCGGCATTGCGGAATGGGAGGTGAGCTTTGATTTCCGCCAGACCTTCCCTGAGCGCCAGATGGCCTGGGGCTGGGACTATTTCTACCTGTCTGACCGCTCATCCTACCGGGTCAGCCGCTTCACCAACATCCAGAACCCGGCCGGCGATCTGGATGTCTATGTGGAGACCACGCGCTGGTTCGGCCTGACCACGCGTCTGGGGGCGAACTTCATTCTCGACACCACCGACAAGCAAGATCGCATCCTGTATGACGGGTCCCGCGCAGATGGCGTCGAACGCCTGCACCAGCAGCGATATTTCGACCACGGCCCGCAGATCTTCCTCAGCGTGCGGGGGGCTTTCTGACGCTTCTGATTTGTAATCCCGGCGCGGCGCACGATCTGATAAACTTATAACAGCAGGGCGAAGCGCCGGGCGATGCGTGATCCGGCGATCCTGCTGGGAGGAGGTCGTATGAAGGCCGCCAAGCGCGCTTTCACCGCGGCGGCGCTGTCCTTGGGACTCGCCGCCAGCGCCATGGCTCAGTCAAGCGTGATCGAGTTGGAACGCACCGCATCAGGCTATTTCGTCGCGCCGGTTTTTATCGGGACTGACGGGCCCTACCCGTTCGCGCCGGACACCGGCGCCAGCCACACCGCCATCGCCCAGAGCCTGGCGGAAGCGCACGGCTTCATCAGCACGCAAGACCGGCTGGACGCGGTCCAGACCCTGACGGCGGAGGTTCAGGCTGAACGTCATGGTCTGGTTGATCTCAGGCTGGGACCAGTGCCTCTGGGCGAGATCGACACCGTGGTCACCCCCACCCCGCCCGATCTTGAGCTGGAACTGTTCGGACTTCTGGGCAGCAACGCCTTCACAGGTCACGTCATCAAGCTCGACTACCCCCAGGCGCGCCTCACCGTGAACGCGCAACAGCCCCGACACGCTGACGCCCGCATCGATCCCGTCCGGCAAGTGCTGGTGGGCGCCGCGCAAGCGCGCCGGATCGAGGACGACATCGCGGTGCTGATCGATACCGGCTCGCCCATCACGCTGGTCAATCATGCGCTGGCGCGGCGCCTGAACCAGCGCACCCCCGTCAGCGTGGTGAATGTGGGCAATATGACCCGTATTCCGAACCCTGTGGAAACCGAAGACCGGGTGATCCTCAGCCAGTTCCGCATGGGCGGCGTCTGCCTGCGGCGAATCGCGGTCAGCGAGGCCGATCTCGATGTCTTCCGCGCCATGGGCTGGGACAACCGGCCCGCCATGATCGTGGGCTTGGACCTGTTGCAGAGCACCGCCCTGACCATCGATTTTGAGACCGGTCGGGCTCAGATCGATCCCGGCCCCGAAACCTGGCGCTGTCCCGGTGATCGCCGCGCCCAGCTGAGCCATTAAAAAAGCCCCGGAGTCAGGCTCCGGGGCTTTTCTCAGTGCATGAGACCGCGTTTACAGCAGGTCGCGGGCGTCCTGATCGGGGCCGGCGGCTTCTGCCTTGGCGCTGATCTGGTCTTCCGCACGGCCATGGCCCAGGCCCTTCAGCCAGAAGCTGAGCAGGCCGAAGATCACGCCCAGTGCGATCGCGAACATGCCGATCGAGCCGAACACGGCGGCATAGCCGTTGAGCGCCGCTTCAGGATCGAGCACCTGGCCCGCCACGGTGTCGGTGGCGGTGAAAGTGGCGATGATCCCCGCCACATATTGCGCGAACGAGCTCGACAGGAACCAGCCCGCCATCATGGTGGAGACCACTGCCGCCGGGCTGAGCTTGGTGATGGCCGACAGGCCCACGGGGCTCAGGCAGAGCTCGCCGGTGGTGTGCAGCAGATAGGCGCCGGCGAGGAAGATCAGCGGCACGCGATAATCATCGCCCGCAAAGTTCACGCCCCAGACCAGCACCATGAAGCCCAGGCCCACCTGAACCAGCGCGAGGCCGAATTTCAGCGGCGTATTGGGGTTCTTCTGCAGCTTGGCGAGGAACGCCCACAGGGCTGCAAACGCCGGTGCGAACAGCAAGATAAAGCCGGCGTTGAACGACTGCACCTGGCTGGCGGTGATCGAGGCCGAGCCCACCGACAGATCGGTGTTGCGCGCGGCGAACAGGTTCATGGACGAGCCCGCCTGCTCAAAGAGCGCCCAGAACACGACCGACACCATGATCAGGATCAGCGCCAGGATCAGGCGTTGCGCCTCCACCTTGGTGCAATTCTTGGCCATGTAGACGCCCATATAGCCCAGAAAGCCCAGGCCGCCGATGAGCAGGAAGAGCGCCAGCAGATCCTGTTCGCCCATGCCCGGCAGGGTGAAGCGGATCGTGTGCGCCTGAACCATGAACCAGACCACGACCACGGTGACCAGACCGACGCCGTAGAGCAGCCATTCGGTGTTGAGCGGACCCAGCGCCTTGGCTTTCAGTTTTTCGCGGCTGGGCGGATTGCCCACATGGTCGATGAGGTTCTTGCCCGGAAGGAAGAACAGGGCGCGGCCGCGCACGAACACGACAAAGCCCAGCGCCATGCCGAGACCGGCCAGACCGAAGCCGGCCCACCAGCCCACGGTCTCGCCCAGCATGCCGCACAGAATGGCCGCCCAGAACGAGCCCAGATTGATGCCGTAATAGTACAGCGTGAACCCGCCATCGCGGCGCGGATCGTTCTCTTCATAGAGCTGGCCGACAATGGAGGAGATGTTGGCCTTCAGGAAACCCACCCCCACGATGATCAGCGCCAGCGCGAAGTAGAAAATGTTCAGGAAGGTGCGATCACGCTCGGCTTCGAGGATCTCGAACTCGCCCTGGGGCAGAAGCGACGGAATCGACGCCGAGGCCGGCAGGTCCGCGACCAGGAAATCGCCTTCGCCATTGGCGGAGAACTGGTAGAGCTCGCCGTCCACTTCCAGCGCGACTTCACGCATGGAGCCGCGGCCTTCAGCCACCAGCTCGTATTGCTGACCCTGATAGCTCAGCTGTTGGGTCGCGGGCTCGCCTTCAATCCCCATGGTGGCGTGACCGGCCACCAGCAAAAGCGCCCCGAAGGCGATCGCCTTGCGGTTGCCTAAGTACCGGTCGGCCAGATACCCGCCCAGAAGCGGCAGCAGATAGACGAGCGCGGTGTAGGCGCCGTACTGCGCGCTGGCGAGGCTGTCGTTAAACAGGAAATGCTGGGTGAGATAGAAGATCAGCAGGCCGCGCATCCCGTAATAGGAAAACCGCTCCCACATCTCCGCGAAGAAGAGAATATGCAGGCCCTTGGGATGCTTGCGCATCTCCAGAAAGACCGGAATGGCGGTGGCGATCGTGATCACGATCCCCGCCAGAACAACGATATTCATGTGCTGAGGTCCTCCCCATCACGGCCCGACGCCCCTCATGCGCCAGTGAATACAGGGCCGTGATCAACTTCATGAAGAAAATACTACCGCGCAAAACACCACGCGAGACGCGGAGTCGCAAGGGCCTTGCGGCAGTGGGGGTATTGGGGGAGGCGGGAGGGCTTTACCTTATTCTTGGCAAAGGGGAGCGAGATGAAGGTAGAGCAACTTCAAAGTTAGGCATCTTTCTCGATAGAGTGTGAGCATGGCTTCGAGAAAACCCATCGCCACAGCACGCCGCTTGCGTAAGGACATGACTGATGCGGAGTGTAAACTCTGGTCCTTGCTGCGCCAACGGCCTGAAGGACTAAAATTTCGACGCCAGCATCCGATCGGCGCCTATGTGGCCGACTTCGCTTGCCCGGACATTGGCCTGATCATCGAACTCGATGGTGGCCAGCATAATCTTCCCGCTCATCAGCTACGCGACCAACGCCGCACAGAGTGGTTGGAAAGCCAAGGCTGGCATGTCCTGCGGTTCTGGAACACGCAGGTCTTTGAAGCACCCGACATGCTGGGCGATCAGATCCTGCAAATCGCCCGCACCCTGAAACAACGCTGACACATCCCCTCTCCCCCTTGAACAAGGGGGAGAGGCAGGGTGAGGGGGTACGTCTCAATCTGTGAGGCATGAGAGGGATGAAGCGCCGAACACCCCTCACCTGACCTCTCCCCTCAGGGAGGGGAGAGGGATTGGGTTGGCGATGAAAGCGAAGAGATATTCTGGTTCTCAGCCACGCTGGCCTGGGAATTCAGCAGACAGCCTAATACGCCGCCTCGTCAAAGATCGGCTCTACGCTTTCACCCCAGGCGGTGTGATAGCGCTCGAGCAGGCGTTCGGCGGGGCTGACGCCCGTCTTGGCGATCTCGTCGAGATCATCCAGGAACAGGGCCTCGTTCTCGCCATGGGCGTTCAGGCGCTGGCGCGCTTTCAGGCCGGCGCGGGAGATGGCGAGCGCCTGTTTCGCGATCTCTTGCAGTGTCGTGTTGCGGAACGGGGTTTTCAGCGCCGTCTTCGCCGCGCCCAGGCGCATGGCGTCACGCTCGTCCGCGGTCCAGTCCTTCACCAGATCCCAGGCGGCGTCGAGGGCGCTCTGGTCATAGAGCAAACCCACCCAGAAGGCCGGCAGCGCGCAGAGGCGGTTCCACGGTCCGCCGTCGGCGCCGCGCTGTTCAAGGAAGGTTTTCAGGCGCACTTCGGGGAAGAGCGTCGAGAGATGATCTTCCCAGTCTGAAATCACCGGCAGCTCGCCGGGCAGGATCGGCAGCTCGCCTTTCAGGAAATCGCGGAAGCTGAGGCCCGACGCGTCCTGATAGACCGAGTTGCGCTTGACGAAATACATCGGCGCATCGAGCGCCCAGTCCACATATTGCTCATAGCCAAAGCCCTCTTCGAAGGCGAAGGGCAGCATGCCGGTGCGGTTATTGTCGGTGTCGGTCCACACATGGGCGCGATAGCTGAGATAGCCGTTGGGCTTGCCGTCGCCGAAGGGCGAATTGGCGAACAGCGCGGTGGCGATGGGCTGCAGCGCCAGCGAGACGCGCATCTTCTTGACCATGTCCGCTTCAGAGCTGAAATCGAGATTGGTCTGCACCGTGCAGGAGCGGAACATCATCTGATGGCCCAGCGTGCCCACTTTGGGCATGTAGGCTTTCATGATGTTGTAGCGGTCCTTGGGCATCATCGGGGTCTCTTCCAGAGACCATTTCGGCGAGAAGCCGAGGCCCAGAAAGCCCGCGCCGACCTCGTCGGCCACCTCGCGCACTTCGCGCAAATGCCCGTTCACCTCGCGGCAGGTCTCGTGCAGGCTCTCCAGCGGCGCGCCGGACAGCTCGAACTGCCCGCCGGGCTCCAGCGTGATCGAGCCGCCGTCGCGCTTGAGCGCCACCGGCTTGCCGTTTTCCTCGACGGCTTCCCAGCCAAACCGCGTCAGGCCCTCCAGAAGCTTGCGCACGCTGGGGCCGTCGCTCTCATAGGGCAGCGGGGCATGGTCTTTCAGCGCGAAGCCGAACTTTTCATGCTCGGTGCCGATGCGCCATTGATCTTCAGGTTTTTCACCCGCGGCGATATGGCCGATGAGCTGGGATTTGGTCTCGATCCGGGGGCCTTCGCCGCCTGCGTTATACGTGCCGCTCATGGGTGGTGGTCTCCCCGCCAAGGCAAATCAGTGTGGCCGCACAGTTAGGGGGCCGATCTCCCTACGGCAAGCAGGGAAACCGGTTTTCGGTCACAAGCGTGTGAAGGCGCAGGCGCGAAATCACCAATCGCCGAGCATGGATTGCCAGACCGACAAGGCCGCAGCGACGGCGGTGTCGGCGCGCAGAATGCGCGGGCCCAGACTGACAGGAAGGACGGAGGGCTGCGCGTGCAAAAGCGTGCGTTCCTCAATGGAAAATCCGCCTTCAGGCCCGGTCACCAATGCCCATTTGCCGCCGCGCTCCCGCCCCGACAGCGCCTCGTGAATCGGCAAGGCCCGGCCATGCTCTCCGCCCCAGGGTTCAGTCTGGCTGTCCCCGCTTTCATCAGCGAACATCAAGGTGCGGTCCGGCTCCCAGTCCTTGAGCATCCGGGTCAGGCTGACCGGGTCTGAAATCTGCGGGATGTCCAGACGCTCGGTCTGCTCGGCGGCTTCGCGCGCCAGCGCCTGCAACCGGTCGGTGCGCACCCGGTCTGACTGGGTGCGTTGGGTGATCACAGGGGTGATCGCGGACACGCCCAGTTCGGTGGCTTTTTCGACGATGAAATCGGTGCGCGCCTTTTTCACGGGCGCGAAGAACAGCGCCATGTCCGGCGTCGCGCACTGGCTGCGGCGCTGTTGAACGATTTGCAGGCTGGCGCGTTTCCTGTCAGCGCTCTCCACTTCGGCGCGCCACTCGCCGTCGCGGCCATTGAACAGCCGCACGCCATCGCCCGGTTTGCGGCGCATGACATTGACGAGGTAATGGGCCTGGTCCCGGTCAAGGTCCAGAAGGGCGCCGTCGCTTAGCGGCGCATCGATGAAAAGGCGCGGTTCGACACTCATGAATTGCGTTCTAGCGGCCCGTCGCCCACGTTCAAGCTCTGTCTTGCGCCTGAAGCGCAAGCCCGGAACCCGCACCTGAAACCGCCCCGGCCAAAGGAGCCCGCCATGAAATCCATCAACCCCTATACCGGCGACACCGTGTTTGAAGCGCAGTCCCACGGACAGGCGGCGATCGAGGCGGCCCTGACCCGCGCCGTGAACGCGGCGCCAAAGCTCAAGGCCATGGGGATGGACGCAAGGCTCGATGCTCTGCGCCGGGCCGCAGACATTCTAGACGATCAGCGTGACGCCATCGCCGAGCTGATGACCCGCGAAATGGGCAAACCGATCAAGCAGGCCCGCGCGGAGGTCGAGAAATGCGCCTGGCTGTGCCGCTATTACGCCGATGAAGCGCCGGACATGCTCAAGCCCGATCCGATCGAGGCGCCCGAAAAAGGCCAGTGCAGCCTCTATCACCTGCCCATCGGGCCGGTCTTCGCCGTGATGCCGTGGAATTTTCCGTTCTGGCAGGTGTTCCGCTTCGCCGCGCCCAATCTCGCCGTGGGCAATCCCGGACTCTTGAAGCACGCCTCCGCCGTGCCGGGCAGCGCGCTGAAGATCGCCGAAGTGCTGGACAAGGCAGGCTTTCCCGAAGGCGCGTTCCAGACGCTGCTGATCGGGTCGGAGAAGACCGAAACCATCATCACCGATGATCGCATCCGCGGCGTCACCCTGACCGGCTCTGAAGGCGCGGGCTCGGCGGTGGCGTCTCTGGCGGGCAAGGCGATCAAGCCGTCGGTCATGGAGCTTGGGGGCTCTGACGCCTTCATCGTCATGCCCAGCGCCGATCTCGACACCGCGGTGGAGACCGCCGTCACCGCCCGGACCCAGAACAATGGCCAGTCCTGCATCGCGGCGAAGCGCTTCATCATCCACCAGGACATCTATGAGGAATTCACCGCCAAGTTCGTGCAATCCATGAAGGCGCTCAAAATCGGCGATCCGATGGACGAAAGCACCGATATCGGCCCGCTCTCGAGTGCTGACGCCGCCGATGAGGTTTATGACCTGGTGCGTCAGACGATTGATGGCGGCGCGAAAGTGCTGCTCGCGCCGGAGCGCAAGGATCGCGCCTTTCTGACGCCGGGCGTTCTGGCGGACATCCCGCGCGGCACGCCGGGCCACGACTCCGAGATTTTCGCGCCGGTGGCCCTGATGTTCAAGGCCGAGGACGTCGATCACGCCATCGCCATCGCCAACAATCACCCCTATGGCCTCGGATCGTCCTTCTGGTCGAAAGACAAGGCCGAGATCGAGACCGCCTGCACAGATCTTGAGGCGGGCTCCACCTATGTGAACCAGATGGTGGCGTCCGATCCGCGCCTGCCCTTTGGCGGCGTGAAAAAGTCCGGCTATGGCCGCGAACTGGCGCGCGACGGGCTGCTCGCCTTCACCAACCCCAAGACCATCGCCATCACAGGGCTCGACTAAAACCTGTGCGCCAGGCGGGTGGAAAATCTGCCCGCCTTGCGACCTTCAGGCTCTTTCGAACCGGCGCGCGGCGCGCTATCGATGCACGATGACCATCGCCCCTGATCGCCGCGTCGCTGACTCCGTGCCCACATCCTGGGTGGATCACGCGCCATCCGCCCTGCGCCCGTATCTGCGGCTGGCGCGCTATGACCGGCCTGTGGGCTTCTGGCTGCTGGCGATCCCGTGCTGGCAGGGTCTGGCGCTGGCGAGCGTTCAGGCGGGGCTTGATTGGCTTGATCTGTACTGGGCGATCCTCTTTGGCGTGGGCGCGATCGCCATGCGCGGGGCCGGCTGCACCTATAACGACATCATCGACCGCGATATCGACGCCAAGGTCGCCCGCACCGCTGATCGTCCGCTGGCGGCGGGCACGGTCAGCCTGAAACAGGCCTGGGCGTTTCTGATCGCGCAGTGCCTTGTGGGTCTTCTGGTGCTGATCCAGCTGCCCCTGCCCGCAATCCTCACTGGGCTCGGCGCGTTGGCGCTGGTGGCGGGCTATCCGTTCATGAAGCGCATCACCTGGTGGCCGCAGGCCTGGCTGGGGCTGACCTTCAACTGGGGGGTGCTGGTGGCGGGCGCCACGGCGCTCGGGACACCCTTCGCGCCTGAAATCCTGCTTCTTTACGGGGCGAACCTGTTCTGGACTCTGGGCTATGACACCATCTACGCCTGTCAGGATATGGAGGACGACGCCATGGTGGGGGTGAAATCCTCCGCCCGCGCGCTTGGCGGCAAGATCAGCTTCGGCGTTCTGGCCTTCTATCTCATGACGGCGGCGCTGGCCGCGCTGGCCGGGCTGGTCGCGGGCGCCGGGCTGATGTTCGCGCCCGCCTTCGCGGTCTTCGCCGCGCACCTGCTGCTACAGACCCGCAAACTTGACCCCGAGGACGGGCGGGAATGCCTGCGGCGGTTCAAGGCGAACCAGATCACCGGCTTGCTGCTGGCCGGCGCCTTTCTGCTGGGCGCTTTGTGAGCGAACACGCCGGCTTCACCAGCATGTGACTGGTCATGACGCGCTCTGAGCTTAACTGTGAAGGGTGACGCCAAGAGGAGGCCTCGTCATGACCACGCTCAGCCGCCGCCTGTTTCTCGCCACCGGCTTCGCCGCATTCGCCAGCCCCGCCCTTGGGCAGAGCGATCAGGACGGGCTGGAAGTCGCGCTGTTTGACCACCCGGACATCACGCCCTGGGGCGAGGCCGACATTGATTTCATGAGCCTCACTCGGGACCAGTGGCGCGAGCGCCTGAATGGCGAACAATTCCGCGTCTTGCGCCAGGAAGGCACCGAGCGCGCCGGGACCAGTCCTCTGAACCGCGAGCATCGCGACGGCATCTTCGTCTGCGCGGGCTGCGCTCTGCCGCTCTTTTCGTCTGAAGCCAAATACGAAAGCGGCACAGGCTGGCCCAGCTTCTGGGCGCCGATCCGCGGCGCCGTGGCCACCAAAGCCGATTATCGACTGTGGACGCCGCGCACCGAATACCATTGCGCCCGCTGCGAAGGCCATCAGGGCCATGTGTTTGATGACGGCCCGCGCCCGACGCGCCAGCGCTGGTGCAATAACGGGATCGCCCTCAACTTCGTGCCGCGCCCGGATAACGCCTGACCTGATTTTCCTGAAAGGATCTGACGATGAGCGACGACAATTACACGCATGTGACGCGCGCCAACGCGGACTACGCCGCGGGCTTTGATCGCGGCGGCAAACCCATCCCGCCCGCCAAGCAGGCCGCGATCCTGACCTGCATGGATGCGCGCATCATCCCCACCGAAGCCCTGGGCTATGAGCTGGGCGATGTTCACGTGATCCGCAATGCCGGCGGCCGCGCCAGCGATGATGCGATCCGCTCGCTGGTGATTTCCCACAAACTGCTAGGCACGAAAGAGTTCTTCGTGATCCACCATACCGATTGCGGCATGGCGCTGTTTGATCAGGAGACCATGGAGCGCCTTCTGGCCTCCAGCCTGAACACCGCGACGCCCGGCCCGGACGGCTGGAGCGATCCCGGCGGATCGGACGGCTCAGATGCCGGCAAGGATGTGGACTGGCTGACCTTCAAGGACGCCGCCGACGCCGTCACCGACGATGTGAAACGCGTGCGTGAACACCCGCTGGTGCCCGCGCGCATTCCGATTTACGGCTTCATGTATGATGTCGACACCGGAAAACTCACCGAAATCGAAGCCGCCAGCGCCATCGGCAAAGCCCGCTGAACCGCTGACGCCCGATCAGGTTCTGGACGCGCACTGCCGCATCGCCAGCGCTCCGCTGACGCCTGAATTGCGCTTTCACCTCGCCAATCCGCAGAGTGATCTGTGGCGGGAGGAGGAAGATGCGCTGATCTCCATGGGCCTGCCCTCTCCCTTCTGGGCGTTCGCCTGGGGCGGCGGGCAGGCGCTGGCGCGGCTGGTTATGGAGCAGCCTGATCTGGTGCGCGGCAAACGTGTGCTCGACTTCGCCTGCGGCTGCGGCGTCGCCGGGATCGCAGCCGCCAAGGCCGGGGCGGATCTTGTGACGGCGACAGAAATCGACCCCTTCGCCGTTCACGCCGCCCGCACCAATGCGCGCCTCAATGACGCTGAGATGCTGGTGCTGCACGCTGATCTGGTGGGCTGTGATGATGGCTGGGATTTGGTTCTGGCGGGCGACGTGTTTTACGAGACTGATGCCGGCGCCGCGATCACGGACTGGCTTGAAAGCCTGCATGACCGCGGCGCGACCGTGCTGATCGGCGATCCGGGCCGCGCCTATCTGCCCAAGGACAAGCTTCACGTCGCCGCCCGGTTCGAGGCGCCCAAAGCGGGCGATCTCGAAGACCAGGATGTGGGCGCGGCGCGGGTCTGGCGCTTTCACGCCAAGCCCCGCGGCCTGCCCGAAATGGACTAGCGCAGATTGGCGTAACCGCCGTCGAGCGCGATGATCTGCCCGGTCACATAATCAGACGCGGGAGAGGCCAGAAACGCCGACAGGCCGATCATGTCATCCGGCGCGCCGATGCGGCCCAGCGGGATATGAGCCGAGACCGCGTCGCGGCCTTCGGGATTACTCAGCGCGAAGGCGGTCATCTTGCTTTCAAACGGCCCCGGCGCGATGGCGTTCACGGTGATCTTGTCGCGCGCCAGACGCCGCGCCATCACCTTGGTCAGATGGTGCACCGCCGCCTTGCTGGCCGGATAGGCGTAAGTGTCTTCCATCATCGGCACGGCGAGACCCTCGATGGAGCCGATATTGATGATCCGGCCCCGGCCCGCCGCTTTTGACGCCGCCTGAAGCTGGGGCAGCAAAGCCTGGGTCAGGAAGAAGATGGATTTGACGTTCAGATCCATCACACGGTCCCAGCCGTCCTCGGGAAACTCTTCCAGCGCTGCGCCCCAGGTCGCCCCGGCGTTATTGACCAGGATGTCGATGGCGTCCGTCTGCTCACCCAGCCATTTGGCGAAGGCCTGCCCGCCTTCATTGGTGGACAGGTCCGAGGGAACAGCATGAACTTCGCCAAATTCCGAGAGACGCTCCTGCGCCGCCTTCACCGCATCCGGCTTGCGCGACGTGATGAACACCCGCGCGCCTTGCTTGAGCAGGCCGGTGGCGATCATCTCGCCAATGCCGCGCGTGCCGCCGGTGACGACGGCGGTCTTACCGGTGAGGTCAAAGAGTTGGGTGACGGACGTCATAATCGCGCTCCTTCATTCGGTAAGCGCTTAAGCAAGCAGCAAAGGCGGGCTGTGGGAAGAGGGTTTTGCTTTATTTTTCAGGCTCTGCCCCTGACCAGAAGCGGGTAAAGTCTTTCACACCCGAATGAATCGCGGCAACACTTCGGCATGGCTCGCGTTCGCGCCGTTGACCGGCGACTCTTCTTGCTGATCGAAATCGCCGCTCGGCGTCTGAGCCGGGAAGCGGATGCGCGTTTGCGCGCGGAAGCCAATGTCAGCGCCAGCCAATCCGCCGTCCTGTTCTTGCTGTTAAGGCGCGGCGAACGACGCCTGGGCTCCATCGGCGATATGCTGGCGCTCGGCGCGCCCGCGGTGACGGGCCTGATCAACCGGATGGAGACCGCCGGGCTGGTGATCAAACGCAAGGACGCGAGCGATAAGCGCGGCGCCCTGGTGGATCTGACCGAAGCGGGCCGTCGCGCCGCCGAACGTGCGGACCAGGTCTTGCGCGGGTTCAACACCGAGCTTGACGACAAGCTGGGCGAGCATGACGCGGCTGTGGTCTATGACGCCCTGACCCGGCTGGCGATTGATAGCGACGAATAATCAAACCGTCCGCGTTCAATTTCTGGACGCCGTTCACGCTGCGGCGTAGCCTTCCTTCATAGAAAACAAGCGTTGGGGGATCGGGTCATGTTTCGATTGATTTTGGGAGTGCTGGGCGTTGTCCTGGTTTTGGGCGTTGTACGCATCGGCTATGTGGTCACCCGCGCCAGCGGGGCGCTGAGCCATCCTGAATACACCGATAACGCCGCCTGCACGCCGGTGGAGATCGCGCCCGGCACTGAAGACGTGACCTATGATCCTGTGAGCGGGCTGGCCTTCGTGTCCGCAGCCGAGCGTCGCTCGGGCGAGATGCATCCGCGCAACGGCATCTATGTGTTTGACCCGGAAGACCCTCAGAGCGTGCGACTGGTCTCCATTGATGCGCCGGCGGACTTCCGCCCTCACGGCATCAGCCTGTGGCGCGGGGAGAGCGAGAGCGGCGAGCCCCTCGCCCGCCTGTTTGTGATCAGCCACCCCTATAGCGGCCATCAGGTGCTGATCTATGACGTGGCCGAGGATGGCGCGCTGTCCCATCTTCAGACCGTCAGCCATGACGCCCTGCGGTCGCCCAACGACATCGTCGGGGTCGGGCCAGAGCAGTTCTACGCCACAAACGATGTCTATTTCGGCGACACGCCGATGGGTTATCTTGAAGCGTTTCTCGGCCTGCCGCTGGGTTCGATCAGCTATTATGACGGCCAGGACGGCCGCATCGTCGCCGAAGGGCTGGCCTACGCCAACGGCATCAACATCAACGCCGACGGTTCTGAAGTTTACGCCTCGGGCTTTATCGGGCGCACGGTTCATGTCTTTGACCGGGATGCGGATACAGCCGAGCTGAACCGCACGGCGCGGCATCCTGTGCCGTTGGGCCTTGATAATATCGAGGTCGGCCCGGACGGTGATCTCTATATCGCGGGCAATGTCAGCGTCTTTGACTTCCTGGCGCACCAGTCAGACCCTGAGGCGCGCGCCCCGGCCCAGGCGGTTCGGGTTGACCCGCAAACGGGTGACTGGACGACGGTGTTCGCGGATTCCGGTGAAGCGATTGACTCCCTGTCCGTGGCGACACGCGCCGGCGATCAGCTGTTGCTGGGCGCGGTGTTTGATTCCCACGTCCTCGTCTGCCCCTATATGGCCAACTAATGCCCAGAGATTCCAAGGATGGCGTAATGACCGACCTGATCCGTGTGAGCGACGCAAATGGCGTGCGCACCCTGCGCTTTGACCGCGCTGACAAGAAAAACGCCATCACCCGCGCCATGTATTCGGCGATGGCGGACGGCCTTGAAGAGGCCAATGCGCGCTCTGACATCCGCGTGGTGGTCATCGCGGGCGGCGAAGGCTGTTTCTCCGCCGGCAACGACCTGATGGACTTCATGGAGGCCCCGCCCCATATCGGCGGCGGCGAAACCCCGCCCGTCGAGCGCTTCATGATGGCGCTCATGATGTGCGAAAAACCAGTCATCGCGGCGGTGGACGGGCTGGCGGTCGGCATCGGCACGACGCTGTTGCTGCACTGTGATCTGGTCTACGCCACCGAGCGCGCCCTGTTCACTACGCCCTTCGTCAATCTGGCGTTGGCGCCGGAATACGGCTCCTCCCAGATTCTGCCCGGCATTGTCGGTCGGGCCGTGGCCAGCGAAATGCTGCTGCTGGGCGCGAAATGGGACGCGAAGAAGGCCGAAGCGAAAAACCTGATCAATGCAGTCCTGCCAACCGAGGGCTTTGACGCGGCGGTGATGGAGATCGCCCAGCAAATCACCCAGCTGGCGCCGGGCGCGGTGAAAACCGCCAAAATGCTGATCAATCTGCCGCCCGAGGACATCAAGGACCGCATTGTGCGCGAAGGCGGCCTGTTCGCCGAGCAATTGCGCACCGATGAGTTCAAGGAAGCCGTGACGGCCTTCATGGAGCGCCGGGCGCCGGACTTCTCGAAGTTCGGATAGGCGAGATGGCCAAGGGCAGTCACGAATACATTGACGATCCCAGGAACGCCGCCATCCGGATCTGGATCAATGGCGAGCTGTTTGCACGCGAAGACGCCAAGGTCTCCGTCTTTGATTCCGGCTTCATTCTGGGGGATGGCGTCTGGGAAGGCCTGCGCGTCCATGAGGGCCAGATCGCTTTTCTCGATCGGCATCTGGACCGGCTCTATGAAGGCGCGAAAGCGATCGACATGGAGATCGGCCTCACCCCTGAGGCTCTGACGCAAGCGCTTTACGACACGCTCAAGGCCAATGAGATGAGCGGGGACGGCGTGCATATCCGCCTCATGGTGACCCGCGGGATCAAGGCGACGCCGTATCAGGATCCGCGCGTCACCATCAGCCCGGCCACCGTGGTGATCATTCCCGAATGGAAGACGCCCAAGCCCGAAACCGCTACCCAGGGCCTCAACCTGTTCACCGTCCATGTGCGTCGGGGCTATCCCGATGTGCAGGATCCCAAGCTGAACTCCCACTCCAAGCTCAACTGCATCACCGCCTGCATCCAGGCGGCGAAGGCCGGCGCCGACGAAGCGCTGATGCTCGATCCGCATGGCTTTGTGGCCACCTGCAACTCCACCCATTTCTTCATCGTCCGCAAGGGCGAGGTCTGGACCTCGAGCGGGGATTATTGCCTGGACGGGATCACCCGCGGCGTGGTGATCGAGATCTGCAAGGAGGCGGGCATTCCCGTCTTTGAGAAGAATTTCTCCCTGACGCAGGTCTATGGCGCCGACGAGGCTTTCGTGACCGGCACCTTTGCGGGCGTCGCGCCGGTCTCCACCGTGGACGGTCGACTTCTGTGCGAGGGGCGCGGCCCGATGGTGGAGCGCCTGCAGCAGCTCTATCTTGAAAAGATCACACGAGAGAGCGCGTCATGACGGACGCGCCCGTGCGCCTGTGCCTGTGGTCGGGACCGCGCAACATCTCCACCGCCACCATGCGCAGCTTTGAGGCGCGCGGGAACTGCGCCGTCTGGGATGAACCCTTCTACGGCTATTATCTCAAACAGACCGGGCTTGATCATCCGGGCCGGGAGCCGACGCTCGCAGCCTGGCCGACCGACCCAGCTGAGATCGCCCGCGCCTGCGCCGGGGCCGCGCCCCAGGGCCAGGCTGAGTTCTTCCAGAAGCATATGTGCCAGCACATGCTGGACGGGCTGGATCTGAGCTGGACCAAAGACTGCCGCCATATCTTTCTTATTCGCGACCCCGCCGAAGTCGCCGCCAGCTATCACGCCACCATGAAGCGCGCCTGCGCCGAAGATCTGGGCGCGATCCGGCAGGCGCGTTTGTATGACGAGATTTGCGATCTGACCGGACAGGCCTGGCCCGTGATCGAAGGCGCAGACGTGCTGGCGAACCCCGCCAGCATGCTCAGAGCGGTCTGCGACGCCGTAGGCATCGCCTATACCGACGCCATGCTGAGCTGGCCGCCCGGTCGGCGAACGACCGACGGCCCCTGGGCGCCATACTGGTATGCGCGCGTTGAAGCTTCCACCGGTTTTGAAGCCCCCCGGTCGAGCCCGCACGACCTGCCAGCGCACCTGTCCGAGGTCGTCGCAGACTGCGCGCCCGCCTATCAGCATCTCAAGGCTAGAAAGCTGACAGCGAGGTGACACTCGGAAAGCCTGCCTTTCCAAGTTCGACACAGACGCAGGACGGCCTCTGGCTTAGGGTTCCCTGAAGCGCAGAGACAGGGGCCGATCATGACCGAGTTCACGATTACCGAAGAGCGTTCACAAACCAAAGGTCGCTATGTCGCGACAGCCGCGGGCAAGCCTGAAGCCGAGCTGACCTATTCGATCGCCAATGACCATATGATCATCATTGATCATACCGGCGTGCCTGACGAGTGGCGCGGCATGGGCGTGGGAAAGGCGCTGGTTCAGCGCGCTGTTGAAGACGCGCGTGAGCGCGGCGTCCAGATCATCCCGCTCTGCCCGTTCGCCAAAGCCCAGATCCACAAGACCCCGGACTGGCACGACGTGCTCGAACCGGTGAGAAACACCTGAACGAACTTAGAAAAACGGGCGGACCACAGGTCCGCCCGATCAGGTGAGTGCTCACAGGGGAGATTATGATTTCAACCTAGCCTCCCACTTGTTTAAATTTAGTTAGTGAACGATTTCACCGAATACATTTCCTCACAAGCCGCTTGACCCTGCCCTGAAGCGCGCGGACCCTCTGAAAAAAGGGGAGGATTTTCAATGCGCCGTCTTGTCTGGGTGATCGCCCTGATCGCCGCACTGTTCGTGGGCGGCTGGCTCTATGTCAGCCAGTCGACCTGGGGCCGGATCTATCTGCCGTCCGGCGCCGGACTCACCGCCAAGCAGGCCTGTTCGCTGACCTTCGTCTCCGGCCTGGATCCGGAGCGCGCACAGACGGACTATATCGACCCGCTGCTCGGTCCTGCGAAATCCTTGATCAGCCTGGACGTTGACACAGAGGCGCGCACCACGACGAGCGCCATATTCGGCTTGTTCTATCGTCAAACGGCTGTGTTCCGGGACGGGCTTGGCTGCACCCTGGTGCACGACCCCGATCAGTTTGACGCCGATCTGACGGTTCCCATGCCGCCTCCCTCCGCACTGATGGAGATTGATACAGCCTGGCGGGACGCGCATTTTGATGCGGATGCGCTGGACGCCGCCCTGGACGCCGCGTTCACCGAGGATGGCCGCAACACGCTCGCCGCCCTGGTGCTGCATGACGGGCGACTGGTGGCGGAACGCTACGCCGACGGCGTGGATGCACGCAGTCCGCTACTGGGCTGGTCGATGACCAAGTCCACGGCCGTGACATTTGCGGGCGTGCTGGTCGAGCGCGGTCTGATCGACATGCGAGCCGAAGGGTTGTCGCCGGATCTCAACGCGGTGGACCGGCCAGACATCACGCTGGACGACATGCTGCGCATGACGGGCGGTCTCGACGGCTTCGAACTCAATAACGGCCATGACCCCAATTCAGAAATGCTGATGACCCAGGCCGACATGGCCGCCTACGCCGCGTCACGCAACAAGTTGCACGAGCCGGGCGAAGAGTGGAGCTATCAAAGCGTGAACACCATCCTGGCAGGGGCCGCGATGGAAGAGTTCATGGGCGATACGCTCGCAGACAGGGTTGAAACCCTGCGCGCCTGGCTGTTTGAGCCGCTGGGCATGAATTCTGTGGTGTTTGAGCCCGATCAGTCCGGCACGCTGCAATGGTCGAGCTATATGTACGCCACCGCTCAGGATTGGGCGCGACTGGGCCAGCTTTACCTCGACAATGGCCGGGTGGGCGACGCCCAGATCATCCCGCCTAACTGGCTGACCTATGTGGGCACGCCCACTGTGGACTGGTACGGCTCAGGCTTCTGGTTAAACATCGAGGGATTGCCCGCCGACACGGTCGCCATGCAGGGCTTCCAGGGTCAGCACGGCTTTGTCATCCCGTCTGAAGACCTGGTCATCGTGCGCATGGGCGCCACACTAGGTATGGAGAGCGGCGCACCCGAATTGGGCGCCGCTGTCATCGCCGCCAAGCGCGACATGTCTGATCTGGAGGCGCCCGCAGAGGCTCAGGCGGCGGAGGGCTAGTCCACTTCAGTCCGCTGCAGGATCCGGTCGAACGGGTGCGGGGTCATCCGTTCGGCCTTGATCATGAAGGCGTTGAACCTGGGATGACGACCGCGCCAGCCGCGCACATGGTTCCGCGCGCTGTCTGAATTGGACAGGATCAGCGCGGCGCCGATGGCGATCAGCACAAGCCCGAACGGCAAAGGCGTCCAGAAGAGTGGGAGGCCGACCGCGATCAGCAAGAACCCCAGTGTTTGATATACGAACCTCATGCATCACAAATGCGCAGGGCGGCATTTGGTTGCAAGAGCGTTAACAGCATCAGACGCCGCCCGCGCGCAGCCTTGCGCCTGTAACGCAGCTTCGCGCTTGGCCCGCCTGCCGGGCAGGCCTAGTTTGCACTCCATCTGACAGGAGGGCCGGATGGCGTACAAATCTCTGCGCGACTTCATCGCTTTGCTGGAGGCGGAAGGTGAGCTCAAGCGCGTCTCCCGCCCGGTCTCCACCCATCTGGAAATGACCGAGATCCAGACCCGGCTTCTGAAAAACGGCGGTCCTGCGGTCCTGTTTGAAAACCCCGTGCATGAAGACGGCCGGCCCAGCGAAATGCCGGCCCTGGCCAATCTGTTCGGCACGGTGGGCCGCGTCGCCCGCGCGGTGACCCTGGGCGGCGAGCCGCGCAAGACGGCGTCTGATCTGCGCGAAGTGGGCGAGCTTCTGGCCTTCCTGCGTCAGCCCGAACCGCCGCGCGGCCTGAAAGATGCGCTCGGCATGCTGCCGCTGGCCAAGACCGTGATGAGCATGCGCCCCGCCAATGTGCGCAAGGCGCCGTGCCAGGAAGTCGTGCTGCAAGGCGAGGACATTGATCTGGATCGCCTGCCGATCCAGGGCTGCTGGCCGGGCGAGCCGGACCCGCTGATCACCTGGCCGCTGGTGGTTACAAAGGGCCCGTCCGACGACAAGCAGGACGACTTCAACCTCGGCATTTACCGAATGCAGAAGCTGGGCAAGGACCGCGCGATCATGCGCTGGCTCAAGCATCGCGGCGGCGCCCAGCATTTCCAGCGCTGGAAGAATGAAAAGCCCGAGCCCCTGCCCGTGGCCTGCGTTCTGGGCGCCGATCCCGGCACCATCCTCGCCGCCGTCACGCCCGTGCCGGATACGCTGAGCGAATACCAGTTCGCAGGGCTGCTGCGTGGTCAGAAAGCCGAGCTGGTGGATTGCAAGACCGTGCCGCTGAAAGTCCCCGCCGAGGCCGAGATCGTGCTTGAAGGCCATGTGATGCTGGATGAGTACGAGGATGAAGGCCCGTACGGCGATCACACCGGCTATTACAACTCGGTCGAGAAATTCCCGGTCTTCAAGATCAGCGCCATCACCATGCGCAAGGACCCGATCTATCTGACCACCTTCACCGGCCGTCCGCCGGACGAACCCTCCGTGCTGGGCGAGGCGCTCAACGAGGTGTTCATCCCGCTGGTGCGCCAGCAATTCCCCGAGATCGTCGACTTCTGGCTGCCGCCCGAAGGCTGCAGCTATCGCATCGCCGTCATCTCGATGAAGAAAGCCTATTCGGGCCACGCCAAGCGGGTGATGATGGGCGCCTGGTCCTATCTGCGCCAGTTCATGTACACCAAATGGGTGATCGTCGTGGATGACGACATCAATGCGCGCGACTGGAAGGATGTGATGTGGGCGATCTCCACCCGCATGGACCCGGTACGCGACATCACCCCGATCGAGAACACCCCCATCGACTATCTCGACTTCGCGTCTCCGGTCTCAGGCCTCGGCTCGAAGATCGGGCTCGACGCCACCAATAAATGGCCGGGCGAGACCAACCGCGAATGGGGCGAAAAGCTCTATATGGAGCAGGACGTCATCGACCGGGTGGACGCGATGTGGAGCGAGCTGGGGCTGGACTAGGGCCCCAGCGCCCGGCGCAACGGCTTAGGCCGTCGCCCGTTCCGGTTTCATGACCAGCAGGGCCACGCCCACCACAAAGAACCACGCAATAAAGCCGAGCCCGAAAATCATCGTCGCGACCGAGGCCAAGACGGGCAGGGTTGAGGCTACGCCCGCGCCGCCCACCACCAGCCCCAGCAGATTGACCGGCATGGGGAGGGTCCGGGACTGAAACCCGGCCAGGCTAAGCAGAACGATCCACAGCCCGCCGGTGATCTCATTCCCGCCGCCCAGTCCGGCCGCCACCACGACCGTGCTCCGCCACAAGGATGCGGCAGCGGCCATATCGGTTTCGGCGAGCTGGACGATCTGGCTGGTGGCCACATTGGTCAACATGCCCGTGGCCAGGATCAATCCCGCCCAGATCAGTCCGAACGCCGTCGCGGTTTGCACCAATCCATTCGCAGCCGCTTTCACCCGTTGATGCACGGCGATGACCAACACCACCATGAGCACGGCGTTGAGCACATAGATCACCAGATTCCAGGCTGACATCAGAGCCGCATTTTCAACCAGGAACCCCACATGCTGCTCCGCAGGCACGGACAGGCTGCCATACTGAACCGGCCCCAATATGCTGAAATAGACCCAGAACCCGATCACGTAGGTCAGGCCCGCCGCGATTGCGGCCACTCCACCGAGACGTTGAAACATCCGTCTTCCCTTCCTTCAAAAGTCAGTTTGAAATCGGTCTAGCCCGTTGAGGCTTGCCGTGTGTGTCCGCGTGACGGCGTGGACATCAGCGCTGCATTCCACCGGCTGCGAGCCGGACTTTCACCCCGAAGACCAAGGTCCAACCGATCACGGTCAGAACCGGGACAGACAGAACAAGCGGAGTGCGAAGCGCTTCGGGCAGCACGTGGTTATTGCCAAAGAAAAAGATCCCTGTGGCCAGGAAGAAGGCGAAACCCATCCGCCAGAGATGACGACTGAGCCAGCTCACGCGCTGCGGCGCCGTGTTTCGGGCATAAAACAGATCCAGCACGAACAGCCCGAAACTCACCCCCGCAAGCAAGTAGAAGGCTGCCGGGGGGAGGTCATTGAGCCTTCCCTCAGGGGAAGACGCGGCAATCAGCCCGCCCGACACAGCCCCCAGACACAGCCCGCCTGAAACAAGGCCGGACCATCGCGCCAGAACGATTGAGAGCCAGGCCTGTCGTCGGGCCGCAGCCCAACTGGTCAAGACGGCATGTCCCGCTATGCCTGACAGAAACACCGTGAACAGAATGTCTCGCGCCAGACTGAGCCAGAGACCGCTGAGCGCCAGGGCCAGCATGGCGATCACAAAGATGGACCCCGAGGCGCGGTGCCAGACCTGCCCCTTGCGAGATGACAAGGCCGCCAGTCCGGCCAGCACGGCCACGCACCCCACTGCAAAATGGGCGATCCCCAACAGATCAGGCTCAGTCATCATCCCGCACTTCCATGACGTGTCCGCGCGAACGCCGCGCATATGTCTCATCGGCATAGGAGGCGAGACGGCCAAACGTCGTCCGCGCGTGAGGGCGAGGACACAATCAGGCAGGGATAGCGATTGAACGGGGCAATGCGCTGAACTAGACCCAAGCCATGCAAACTGACGCACTGCTCGTGATCTCTTCCGTACTGGTCGGCATTTCCCTGACCGGCGTTGTCATGACTTTGCGCGGGTCTGCACCGGCGCCCGGTCGCCCTACGCTGATCGTCGTGTTCGGATTGTTTCTGGGGTTGGCCGGACTGCCGCTGATCGCGCGGTTCGCCAGACCCGTGTATGATCTGTACCTGCCCGCGCTCTTGCCCTGCCTCATGCTCTTGCCGGCCTGTCTTTTCCAGTATGTCACAGAGCGGATTGACGCCATCGACCACAGGCCCTGGCGGCGTCGGCATCTGGGCCTCCCGTTCATCGGCGTGATTGTCATGATCGGCTACTGGGCCCTGCCCGGGCCGGTCCGGCGAACACTGCTGATCGAAGGCGATCTGCCAGAGGGCTGGTTCCCGGCCCTGCTCGCGCTGACAACCTTTGCGCTCATTCTGATCTGGGCCGTGACGTCCCTGATTTACCTGGCCGTGATCGTGAAACACCTGTCGCGCTACAGAGCCCGGCTCAAAACCCTCTATTCCAATACCGAAGCGTACGAGCTGCGCTGGATGGATGGGTTCATCCTCATGCTCGTCATCGGCTGGGGCCTCTCAGGCCTCTCAGTCATCAGTGACAATCTGGGTCCTGGTTTGATCGTGCCGGCTGAAGGGGTTGTTCTCACGATTGGCCTGGCCGTGCTGATGCTTGTGGTCTTCGCCACCGGACAAATGCCCGCTCAAGACATCCCGCTTGCACTGCCCCCCGAGCCGGACAAGTACGCCCGCTCGGCGTTATCGTCCGAACGCATGGAACACATCGCCCGCAAGCTCGAAACGGCCATGCGAGCCGAGGCGCTCTATCTGGACCCCACGCTGTCGCTCCAAAAACTGGCCAAGCATGTGGCCGCACCCCACAATCATGTCTCCCAAACCCTGAACGGGCATCTGGGCACGACATTTTTTGATTATGTGGCGCGATGGCGCGTTCAAGCGGCCCAGCCCTTATTGCTGGCACAAGAAGCCTCGGTCCTGACCATAGCCCTCGAAGTCGGCTTCAATTCACGCTCCACCTTCTACAAGGCGTTCAAACGTGAAACCGGGCTGACCCCTAAAGACTATCAGAAACAGAACGCGCCAAGCGCTTAACCCCGCGGTAACTCACATTACCAGTTCCGCGTGCAATTTCCGGATGTTGGACGCATGGTCTGGGTATGAACTCGGTTTTCTCATCCGGCGTACAAGCCTTCCAAGCCGCCACAGCGCGGCTGGATGCTGCGGCAGGCATGGTCAACCGCGTTCGCCCATCGACCATCCCTGCCGCGCTTACCCAAAGCGCTTCAGCTCCTGACGCGCCTGCCGGGCGATCCGACGCCCCCCCACCACCCGCCGGACCCGGCGGGCGCGTTTCTTCTTTTGACGATGACTATGTCACCGCCATGGTCGATATGATCAAAGCTGAACACCAGGCCTCAGCCGCCGTCAGCGTCATTCGCACGGCCGATGAGATGATCGGTAAGTTGCTGGACGCGAAAGCGTAAATCGCGCGAACTGACTGCAGTAACTCCGCCGATGCTCAGGAAGCCGTTAAGGCTTCACACCTAGTGTGCCCCCATGGCTGTGTCAGAATCCATCCCTGCTGCGGGTGCATCCCCCAATGTGTCGGCGCCCGTCCTGGATGCCGGCGAAGATCGGCTGCATATCCATATCTGCGAAGCCAGCCGGGTTCAGCGCGCCATTCTGTGCCGCATGCTGGGCGAAGCCGGCTTTGAGACCAGCTCGTCCGGTCATGCCGAAGACAGCCTCAAACAGCTGGCCGACAACCCGCCCGACATTTTCATGACAGCGATCGAGTTGCCCGATTTCTCCGGGCTTGAGAGCTGCTGGCTGGTCAAGGCCAACCCCGAGACCGAGCATATTCACACCATGGTGCTGACCGCGTCAGGCCAAGAGGACAAGCTCGCTGAATCGCTCGATTCAGGCGCTGACGATTATCTGACGAAACCGCTCGATCCCAATGAGTTGAAAGCCCGCCTGCGCGCGGCGTCGCGCATTGTGCGCCTGACCCAGCGCATGCGGAACGAAGCGGAGACGGATGCACTGACCGGGGCGTATAATCGCCGGGTCTTCATGCGCACGCTGGAGCGCGAACACAAGAAAGCGCTCGACCAGGCGCTGCCGTTCAGCGTCGGCATGGTTGATCTTGATTTCTTCAAGAAGATCAATGACACCCATGGCCATGCCAGCGGCGACCGGGTGTTGATCGAGACCGTGCGCCAGCTCAAAGCCCAGCTCCGCCCGCCCGCCATGCTGGGCCGACTGGGCGGCGAGGAATTCGCCGTTGTTCTGCCCGGTCAGGATGAGCAGCAAGCGCGCCAGACATGCGAAACCCTGCGCGAGACCGTCCAGGCCATGCATGTGGAGAACGATGTGGGACAGCGCATCCCCGTCACGGCCTCGCTGGGGCTCGCCGTTCTGAACCCCGGCGATCTCAACTCGACCGGCGAGCACATGCTCGCACGCGCCGACGGCGGCCTTTATGACGCCAAGGAAGGCGGTCGCAATCAGGTTTGCATCGGCTGATCTTTTCGAGCTGGTGCGAACGCTCTAGGGTCCGGCCATGACCCAAGTTTCCGTTGATATCGTCTCTGACGTGGTTTGCCCCTGGTGCTGGCTTGGCCTGCGCTATTGGGATCAGGCCCGAGCGCTGGTTCCCGAGATCCAGACCGAAACCCTGTATCGTCCGTTTCAGCTGGACGGCGCGATCCCGCCCGGCGGCGTCGCCTATAAGGACTATATGAAAAAGAAGTTCGGCGATGGCCCGGACGACCGCTTCAAGATGATGCGTGAGCATCTTGAACAGGCCGGCCCCGCCGCCGGGATCAACTTCCGCTTTTCCGGCATCCCCATGCGGCCCAACACGCTTAACGCGCATCGCGTCATCCGCTGGGCGCAAGGTCAGGATCTGGGCGAAGCCGCCTCCGAACGCCTGCACAAGGCGTTCTTTGACGATCATCTCGATATTGGCGATCTGGCCGTGCTGACACAGCTGGCGGGCGAGATCGGACTGGACGCCGACATCGTCGCCTCGCTGCTGCAGTCAGACCAGGACGCTCAGGCGGTTCTGGACGAAGAGCAATTCTACCGGCGGCTAGGCGTACAGGGCGTGCCGTGCTTTATTTTCAATGGACAGTTCGCAGTCTCCGGCGCCGAGGCGCCTGAAGTTCTGGCGGACGCGATCCGGCAGGCCGCAAGCCTGCCCCAAGACAATGACGACGCCGGATAACCGGCGCGCCGCAGGGGGAATCCATGACCGCAATGCAAGTCGCCAGCCTGTATGTTGGCCTCAACTTACTCATTCTGCTGATCCTCGGGGCCAATGTGGTCCGATATCGGCTCAGCACCAAGACCAGCCTGGGGATGGGCGACAGCCCCGACCTCGAACGCGCCTGCCGCGCCCACGCCAATGGCGCGGAATGGACGCCGGGCGTGCTGATCGCTCTGGTGGTGATGGCGCTGATCGGCGCGCCGGTCATGGCGATTCACGCTGTCGGTGTAACGCTGACGGTCGCGCGCGGCATTCATGGCTGGGGCGTCGCCACCCAGGACGGACCTAATATCGGTCGCTTTCTCGGCGCCCTGTTGACCATGACCATTTATGCGGTTCTGGCGGTCGGTCTGATCCTTCACGCGGTCACGGGCTGAGCCTTCAGCCGATCTGACGCGTTGCGCTCGGGGTCGTGTTGACGTTATGGGATCGGTATGACCGATCAAAACGCCAGCGCCGGCCTGGGCGCGCCCGACACCCGTTCGCTTCTTTCCCTGGCTCATGAGCTGGTCGACCGCGCCAAGGCGGCCGGCGCTCAGGACGCCGAGGCCCTGCTGTCTGAATCGCGCGCCATCGAAGCGGGCGTTCGCGAGGGCAAGCTGGAAACCGTCGAACGCAGCGAGACCCGCGATGCGGGCTTGCGCGTTCTGATCGGCAAACGCCAGGCGGGCGTCGCCTTCTCTGATCTTTCCGAAGCAGGGATGAGCCTCGCCGTCGAACGTGCGGTGGCGATGGCCAAGGCCGCGCCGGAAGACCCGTATTGCGGTCTGGTCGAGCCTGAAAAACTGGCCCGCAACCTGCCCGACATCAACACCTATGAAGCGTCGGACTTCACGCCGGAGCAGCTGGAAGCCGCCGCGCTTGAGATAGAAGCGGCCGCCCTGGGCGTCAAAGGCGTCGCAATGACCTCAGGCTGCGGCGCCAGCGCGGGCGTCGGCGGATCGGCCTTCGTGACCTCGACCGGATTTGAACGCGCCCGTCTGGGCTCGCGCTGCGGGCTGGGCGTCGCCGCCATCGCCAAGGACGCCTCCGGCGCGATGGAGCGCGATTACGACACCCACGCCGCCCGTCGCCGCTCGGACCTCAAGACGGCGCAGGAAATCGGCCTCAGCGCCGGCGAACGCGCGGTCAGCCGCGTGGGCGCGGAAAAACTCTCGACCGGCAAGATGGCGGTGGTGTTCGACAAGCGTGTCTCCACCACCTTTATCTCCTCGCTTTTGGGCGCGATTTCCGGCCCGGCCATCGCCCGCGGCACGTCCTTCCTGCGCGACAAGATGGGCGAGCGCCTGTTCAGCGAAGGCGTGGACGTGATCGAGGACCCGTTGCGCGACTGGAGCTTCGGCGCCCGTGCGGTGGACGCGGAAGGCATCGCCTGCAAACCGCGCGCCCTGATCGAAGACGGCATGCTGACCACCTGGCTTCTGAACGCCTCGAGCGCGCGCCAGCTGGGGCTGGAGCTGACCGGGCACGCGTCGCGCAATCTCGGCGGCGCGCCGGGCGTCGGCGCCTCCAACGTGCATCTGAGCGCGGGCGAGCTGGACCGCGACGGCCTGATCGAGGCCGCCGGAACCGGCGTTCTGGTCAGCGAGATGTTCGGTCCGTCGCTGAACGCCAACACCGGCGACTGGTCGGTGGGCGTTGCGGGGTACGCCATCGAGAACGGCAAACTGGGCGGTCCCGTCAGCGAAATCACCGTGGCGGGCAATCTGCTGGACATCTTCGCACGGCTTGTCCCCGGCTCGGATCTGGAATTTGACAGCGCCATCAACGCCCCGAGCGTTCTGGTGGATGCGCTGTCCATCGGCGGGCGCTGATGTACGACCCGCGCGCAGACCGGGACTTGCTGGCGGATGCGGCGCGCGCCGCAGGCGAGCTGGTGCTGGCCTTTCGGGCGCGCGGCATGCGCGACTGGGAGAAACTGCCCGGCGATCCGGTCACCGAAGCGGATCTCGCCTCGGACGCCCTGCTTCAGGAACGTCTGAAAGCGGCCCGTCCCGATTATGGCTGGCTGTCGGAAGAGACCGTGGACGATCAGTCCCGGCTGACCGCCAAGCGCAGCTTTCTGATTGATCCCATCGACGGCACTCGCGCCTTCCTGAAGAACAAGCCCGAATTCGTCATTTCCTGCGCCGTTGTGGAGGATGGCCGCCCGGTCGCCGCTGCGATCTACGACCCCAGCGCCGATGCGATGTATGACGCGGCCCTGGGCCATGGCGCACGCAAGGATGGCGCGCCGCTCGCCATCAGCACCCATGACCGGATCACCGACGCGCGGCTGATCGGCGACCCCGGACGGCTGGCGGATCTGCGCGCGCTCGGCGCTGAGGCGCACACCGTCAATTCCGCGGCCTTGCGCCTGTGCCGACTGGCTGAGGGCGAAGCGGACGCGGTGGTGGCGGTCCGACCTAAGTGGGACTGGGATCTGGCGGCGGGTCATTTACTGGTGGAGGAGTCAGGCGGCGTCTTCACTTCGTCGAAAGGCGAGCCGATGTATTATAACAGGACGAGCGCTGTTCAGGACCCGCCTCTGGCGGCTGGCCCGGTGCTGCACGCCTTGTTATTAGAGCGCCTGACGCAGACCCCATAACGTCCTTTCGGGAGACTCCCCATGACCGAAACCTCTGAACAACAACTGCTCCATCTGGTGATTGGCGGCGAGCTGAAAGATATCGGCCCCTGCGCGCCCGAATTCAAAGACCTCTCCAAGGTCGATTTCGTCGGCGCCTATCCCAATTACGACGCTGCGCGCGAAGCGTGGAAATCCGCCGCCCAGCGCACCGTGGACAATGCGCATATGCGTTATTTCGTGATCCACGCGCACAAGATGCTGGATCCGTCCAAAAAGGACTAAGCGCCCTGTCTGCTGACCCGCCTGCAACCGACGGCGCCCTGCCCGGCGCGCCCAAGCCTCAACGCGCGCGCTCCTTTGCGTTGGCGAAGCGGTTATGGCGCGAGCAGATCACCAAGCATAAAGGGCTTCTCGCCTGGGCGAGTTTGCTCGCCGCCATCACGGCGGCGGCGGCGTCAGGCTATGGCGTGGTGGTGCAACAGGCGTCCGGCCTTCTGGAAAACCGCGACCCCAGCGTGCTCTGGCTGGCGCCGGCGCTGATCCTGGGCGCGGTGATCGTGCGCTCGGTCAGCCTGTTTCTACAAAACCTCGCCACCAACCGGCTGGCGCTGGCGATCATGCGTGATCTTCAGGTCGCCATGTTCGACCGGCTGATCACCGCCGATTTCCAAAGGCTGGAGCGTGAGCCGGTGGGCGCGATCATCTCGCGCTTCACAAACGACATCACCATGCTGCGCGAGGGACTGATCCGCGCCGCCAACAACCTCACCCGCGATTTCCTGACCGTGGTGGGCTGTCTGGCGGTGCTGTTCTGGCTCGACTGGGCGCTGACGCTGGTGGTACTCGCCGTGCTGCTGCTCGCAGGCCACCCCATCACCGTCATCGGCAAGGCGATCCGCAAGCGCTCGGGCGATATTCAGGACCAGATGGGCGATGTGTCGAGCTTTCTCGAAGAAGGCTTTTCCGGCGCCCGGATGATCAAGACCTTCTCGCTCGAAGACTGGTCGCAGACCCGCGCCAAAGGCCGCTTCCAGCAGCGCTTTGAGTTGCTCTTGGCCATGGTCGCCCAGCGCGCCCGGATCGAGCCGATCATGGAAGTCGCCGCCGGCGTCGCGCTGGCAGTGATTTTCGGCTTCGCCGGCTGGCGCGCCTTGAACGGCGCGACGGAACTGTCGGACCTTCTGGGCTTCATCGTCGCTTTCGGGGTGATGAGCTCGCCCATCCGCGCCCTCGCCTCGCTCTCGGGCGTGCTGCAGGAAGGTTTCGCGGTGCTCGACCGGGTCTTCGCCCTGCTCGATGAACAGCCCACGCTCACCGAAGCCGACGACGCCAAACCCCTCGTCCTCACGGGCGGCCATGTGCGCGTCAATGATGTCAGCTTCCAGTATGAGCCGGGCGTGGATGCGCTGTCGCACATCACGCTGGACGCCAAGCCGGGCGAGACGATCGCCTTGGTGGGGCCATCAGGCTCGGGCAAGACGACGCTCTTGAACCTCATCGCGCGGCTGTATGATCCCCGTGAAGGCTCGGTCGAGATCGACGGTCAGGACATCGCCCAGGCCCAGCTCTCCTCGCTGCGCCGCCAACTGGCGCTCGTCAGCCAGGAGGTGACCCTGTTTGACGACACGATCAGAAACAATATCGCGCTCGGAAAGCTCGGCGCCTCGGATGACGAGATCATCGCCGCCGCCAAGGCCGCCGACGCCCATGACTTCATTCTGGGCCTGTCGAGCGGCTATGACACGCAAGCCGGGCCCAAGGGTTCAAACCTCTCCGGCGGTCAGCGCCAGCGCGTGGCCATCGCCCGCGCCATCCTGAAAGATGCGCCGATCCTGTTGCTCGACGAAGCCACCAGCGCGCTCGACGCCAAGTCCGAAGCGCGGGTCCAGCACGCCCTTGATGAGCTGAGCCGCGACCGCACCACCATCGTCATCGCCCACCGCCTCGCCACCGTGCGCAAGGCGGACCGCATCTATGTCATGAAGGCGGGCGAGATCGTGGAAAGCGGCGACCATGACAGCCTGATCGCCCAGACCGGCCTCTACGCGCAATTGAGCGCGCTGCAGTTCGCGGACGGGTAGTCAGGTCCTGAATTCCCGGGCGAGCGAAGCGAAGACCCGGGACCTCCCTCCGCTTGAAGCGCCTTATCCTGATGGAGGCCCCGGCTCTGCGCTGCGCTTGGCCGGGGTTTCATCCACATTTCGAGGCGTACAAATCCCTCTTTCCCGGCGAAGGCCGGGACCCAGAGATCATCTCACACTGCGCATACGGCTCTGGATCCCCGCCTGCGCGGGGAGAGAGGAGGGAGAGACATTCAAGCCGGCCACAGCCCGCAGCGCTTCAAGTCACCCACCCGCTCGCCGGGCACATAGACCGTATTCTCGCGGCCTTCCTCGCCCGGACGGAGGCGGTCGCCGTCAAAGGCGGCGCGGGTATAGCCCAGCTCTTCGGTCAGCGCCTGATCGGCGAGCTCATTGGTCTGCATCAGGATGAGCGGACGGCAGCGCTGAAGCGTCTCTTTGGCGCCGCGCACGACCGAGGCGAACCAGCCCGGCGCGTCGATCTTGAGAAAGCCGGGATTGAGCGACAGCATATCCAGCGTGAAGGTGCGCGCCTCGCCCGCCATCATTTCCAGCTGATCCGGATCAAACCCGCTCACCCGGTGTTCGCTCAGCCAGCCGCCCGCCTGGTCAGGATCAAAGGAGGCCAGCCCGTCATAGACAAAGCTGCGATAGACCGGCACGTACAGCCGCCGCGCCTCGTCTTTGTCGCTTAACCCGCAGGCATAGACCGCCAGCGCAGGATCATCGTCAAACAGGGTCGCCAGCGAACACGCCAGCGGCACATTGGGTTCAAACGCATGGATCAGGGCGTTGGGCTGATAGAGCCGTATGGCGTCCACGCTCTGGCCGCGATGGGCGCCCACATCAATGAAGACCTCGCCCGGATCGGGCCGCCAGCGTGAGAGCAGCGAGAATTCGCGCTCGAACGGACGGCGCAGCGTGCGGCGCATGAAACGCTGGGCGCTCGCCTTGGCGTCGACAAATCGCGGAAACCGGCTTTGCAAAGCCCGGACATGGCTGGTGATCGGCATGAGGCGCTCCCTCCTGCATCCAGAAGATGCAAGCGGTGCGCCATCAACCTCAAGCTATTCGCGGCGCAAGATTTTCTCGGTCAGGGCCGAGCCCCACCAGCTGGCCATGAAGCCGTCATGGCACGCCTGGCGGTCATATTCGGTGCGCACCCAGTCCAGAAACTCGATCGGCGAAGCGGCGTTTCTCTGACGATAGAGGTCAAAGAAATGATCGAGCATGCCGGTCTTGCCCTGCTTGATATGGCCGTATTTGAACGAGAGCTGCTCGACCGCCTCTTCAAACGGGGCCTTCTCGTGCAAGAGCTTGTACATCACCGCCACGATGCCCGCCCGGTCCGCGCCGGACTTGCAATGCATGAAGGCGGGGTAGGCGATTTCGTCGAACACTTTGATGAGATGCTCGATCCGCTCCACATACGGCGCCTCACGCGAGCCCCAGGGCAGGTCGACGATCTCAAGGCCCAGCTCGGCGCAGGTATGATGCTCAAGATCATAATAGTGCCGCCCCGGCTGGGTCCCGCGCAGGTTGAGGATCGTCTTGAACCCCATATCCTTGAGCGCTTTCAGCCGCTTGGGGCTGGGCTGATTGCCGCGCCACATCTCGCCGCCTACGCGGTGCATGTTGTGAAAGCTTTGGCGCAGCACGCCATGATCGCCCCACATCAGGCCCTTCATCGCGCGCTTGTAATCCGCCGGATCGTTCAAATCATACGTCATGGCGGGCTGAAGTAAGGCGCTTGAGCACAGCTTGCAATGACCTGTTGCGTGCGATTGACGCGCACGGAACGCTTGACGGATCGGTCCGGGGCGGCGATCCAGCGCAGACCATGTTGAAGTCCATCCTCTCTTCGGCCCCCGTTCAAGCGCTGATCGCCGCGTTGCTGGCGGGCTATATGAGCCTTGTCAAAGCCACCACCCGCTGGGAGGTGCGCGGGCGCGAACACGCTGAACAGATCTGGGCGGGCGGGGACGGCGTGATCTGCGGCGTCTGGCATGGCCGGATCCTGATGACCATCGCCGCCTGGCCCAAAGACGTGCAGCCGCCCGCCATATTGATCTCCCGCTCCCGCGAAGGCGATGTGGTCACCAAGGTCGCCGCCCATCACAAGGTGGAAGTCGTGCGCGGCTCATCGCGCAACAAGAAAAAGACCAAGCAGAAAGGCGGGCTGAGCGCGTTTCGCGAAATGGTCCGCTGGGTCGAAGGCGGCGGCTGCATGGCGCTGACCCCGGACGGGCCGCGCGGGCCGCGCATGCGCGCCGGCCTCGGCGCGGTGAAACTCGCCCGCGCGACGGGCGCGCCCATTCTGGGTCTGGGCTGGTCCACCTCCAACGCGATCATCTTCAAGAGCTGGGACCGGTTCGTCCTGCCGCTGCCCTTTGGCAAGGGCGTCATCGTCTGGGCCGAGCCTGTCCGGATCGCCAAGGACGCGGACAAGGATCAGCTGGAAGAGGCCCGCGCCACGCTGGAGGCGCGCATGATCAGCGCCAATATGGAAGCTGATCTCGCCTGCCGGGGCGAAGCGATCATCGCCGCGCCGCGCCCGGACGCCCAACAGGACGCGGCATGAGTGCGGCCGGCCTGTCGCTCTATCGCGCCGCCGCCACCGCCCTGAAGCCGGCGGCGCGCTGGCTGTTGAACCGGCGAGCCCGCGCCGGCAAGGAAGATCCAGACCGGCTGACCGAACGCTTGGGACAGGCGGGACTGCCGCGACCCGAGGGCCGGCTGATCTGGCTGCACGCCGCCAGCGTCGGCGAAAGCCAGATGGCGCTGACGGTCGCTGAAGCCCTGCTCGCTCAGCATTCGAACGCCCATGTGCTGATCACCTCGGGCACGCTCACCTCTGCAAACCTCATCGCGCGACGCGGCCTGGATCGGCTGATCCATCAGTTTCCGCCCGTGGATGCGCCAGACTGGGTGAGCGCCTTTCTCGATCATTGGCGTCCCGATCTGGCGGTGTTCACCGAAAGCGAGCTTTGGCCGAACCTCATCCTCGCCGCGAAAGCGCGCGGCGTGCCGCTGGCGCTGATGAATGCGCGGATGAACCAGAAATCACTGGACGGCTGGGCGCGCTGGCCCCAAAGCGCCCGCACGCTTCTGGGCGCATTTGACTGGATCGGCGCTGCGGACCAACGCACGGCGGACGGTCTGTCCAAACTCACCGGCCAGCCGATCACGAACGCCGGCAATCTGAAACTCGAATGCGGCCTGCCCGCACCCGACCCCGAGACGCTGACTGAGGGTCAGGCGCTGATCGGCGACCGTCCGGTCTTTGTCGCCGCCAGCACTCATGCGGGCGAGGAAACGCTGATCGCCAACGCCCATGCAGCTCTGCTGAAAGACCAGCCCGACGCGCTGATGATCCTGGTCCCGCGCCATCCCGAGCGCGCTAGCGAAGTGGCGGATATCCTGAACGCGGCGGGGCTCAGCTTCGCCCAGCGCTCCAAGGGCGAAACGCCTCAGAGCGTGCAGGTCTGGCTGGCCGATACGCTGGGCGAGATGGCGCTGTGGTATGCGCTGTGCCCGGTTGCGGTGATCGCGGGCAGTTTCATGGACGGCATTGGCGGGCATAACCCGATTGAGGCCAGCCGCGCGGGCGCGTCGGTCGTGACCGGTCCTTATGTGGACAGCTTTGCGGATGTCTACGCGGTCTATGACGCCCATGACGCGCGCAGCGTCGCGCACACGGCGGACGAGGTCGCAACGCAAATCCGCCAGGGCTGGAGCGATGGCGGCAGGATGATCGAAAACGCCCGGGCGGCGCTCGACGCCTTGCCCGGCGGCGCGTTGCCCCTCACCCTGTCCCATCTGAACCGACTTCTCGACCAAGGACCCAAAGGATGAGAGCGCCGCCCTTCTGGGATGACACCGCCCCGCGCAGCTCCGCCGCGCTGACCCGCGCGCTGCTCTCGCCGCTGGGGGCGCTCTACGCCTGGGCCGGGGCGCGCCGCCTCCGCACCACAACGCCTGCGCCAGCCCCCGCGCCGGTGATCTGCGTGGGCAATCTGACGGTGGGCGGGGTCGGCAAGACGCCGGTGACCGCCGCCCTGATGCGCGCCGCCCGTCAAAAAGGGCTGAAAGCGGCGGGGCTCAGCCGCGGTTGGGGCGGCAAGCTTGCCGGGCCTGTGAAGGTCGACGCCAAGCTGCATTCCGTCTCGGATGTGGGCGATGAGCCGCTGCTGCTCTCGCGGCTGGCGCCGGTCTATGTGGCTCGCCACCGCCCCGAAGGCGCGATGATGGCCGCTCAGGAGGGCGCGGACCTCATCCTCATGGATGACGGCCATCAGAACCCCAGCCTTGAAAAAACGCTCTCCATCGTGGTGGTGGACGCGGTGACCGGCTGGGGGCCGGGCACGATCTTTCCCGCCGGGCCGTTGCGCGAACCGGTCAAGGCGGGCCTGGCGCGCGCCGACGCGGTGATCGTGATGTGTCCCAGCGCCGAGTTCACGCCCGATCTGGACAAGCTTCAGCTTTCAGATCTTGAAATCCCGGTGCTGACCGCCTGGCTGGCGCCGGAAGCCGCGCCGCCCTCAGGCCCGCTTCTGGCCTTCGCGGGCATCGGACGGCCGCAGAAATTCTACGACGCGCTGGAAGCGGCGGGCGGGACTTTGGCCGACACGGCGAGCTTTCCCGATCACCACGCCTTCACCCGTGGCGAGATCGAGGAACTGGCCGATCTGGCTGAAAGCCATAACGCCACCTTGATCACCACGGAAAAAGACCATGTGCGCCTGCCCGGCGGGGTAAAGGGTTCGGTCATCGCCTGGCCTGTGCGCGCCGTGTTCAAGGATGAGGCGCGGCTGGACGCGCTGATTGATCAGGCCATGGATTCCTTCGCCAACTCCCGCTAAGCCAGAGCCATGTCAGATTTGATGAAATCCATCGGCTTTCGCGCCGAAGCCCTGGGCTGGGACGCCTATCAGGGCCTGTTCCGCTCCATGGGGCTGGAGCGCGCCTCGGACTATGGCGCCAAGCTGCTGCGCACTTTGGGGCCGAAACTCTCCGTGCATCATGTGGCGCGGGTGAACATGCAAATCGCCTTTCCCGAAGCGTCAGAGCGCGAAATCGACGGATTGCTGGACGCCATGTGGGACAATTTCGGCCGCGTCGTCGGCGAGTTCCCCAACATGCACCGCTTTGATTTCAGCCCCGGCAGCGATCAGGTCGAAGTGGTGGGCGCGGACATCCTCGCCGAGCTCGACCGTCAGGGGCGCCCGGCGGTGCTGGTGGGCGGCCATTTCGCCAATTGGGAAATGCTCGCGGCCGTGATCGTGCAGCAGATGAAAGACTGCCGCATCACCTATCGCCACGCCAACAACCCGCTGATCGACAAACGCATCATCGACCAGCGCAAGGCCTATGGCGTCAACATCCTGGCGCCCAAGGGCGGCCATGGCGCCAAGGAGCTGATGCAGGCGCTGAAAGCGGGCGCCTCGGTCGGGCTGATGAACGATCAGAAGATGAATGACGGCATCGCCGCGCCGTTTTTCGGGCGGGACGCCATGACCGCCGCCGGTCCTGCGCGCATGGCGCTGCGCTATGACTGCCCGCTGGTGCCGATGAATGTGGTGCGCAAGGACGGCGCCCGGTTCAAGGTGACGATCTACGAGCCCCTGCCCAAGCCCGACGGTCAGGACGCGGCGGCCATCCTTGAGACCGTCACCACCATCAACCGCTTCATCGAAGACCGTATCCGCGAAGCCCCCAGCCAATGGTTCTGGGTGCATCGCCGGTTTGAGAAATCGCTGTATAAAAAGGCGAAGACGGAGGGGGTTTAGGCGCCTCCCCTCTCCCCCTTGAACAAGAGGGAGAGTTTGGGTGAGGGGGTGCGTTTCAATATGCGCAGCGCCTGAAACCTGCCCCGCCGCTCACCCCTCACCTGTCCTCTCCCCTCAAAGATGGGAGAGGGACGCTCTCAACCGTTTCACTTTTCCCGTCATCCCGGCCTTGAGCCGGGATCTGCTGCAGGCGTCTGGGTAAACAGAACAGAGTGATTTCGGTGGATCCCGGATCGCTGCGCGTCCGGGATGACATGTTCAGGATATGAATATCTATCTCTGTCCCGGCGAAGGCCGGGATCCAGAGCCGGATGTGCGGCGCTTGATGATCTCTGGGTCCCGGCCTTCGCCGGGAAAGAGAAGAAAAAAGCCAGACCGCGACGGGTCCGGGACTTCAGGCGCTTACCGCAAACCGCTGGGGTCCACCTCGAGCGCGGCGGCGGGATCGATATAGCGGTTGTGCCATTTGATGCGCCAGTCGAGATGCGCGCCGGTGGAGCGGCCGCCCGAGCCCACTTCGCCGATCACTTCGCCTTGCGCGACTTGCTGGCCGACTTCCACGTTCACCGCGCCCAGATGCAGGAAGGCGCTGGTCAGGCCCTGGCCGTGATCAATGAAGATCAGCCCGCCTTCGTAATACATGTCGGGATCAGCCAGGGTGACGACGCCCGCCGCGGGCGCGATCACCGGCGTGCCGCCCGGCGCGGCGATGTCGATACCGTAATGAGGCCGGCGCGGTTCGCCATTGTAATAGCGCTGGCTGCCGTAAACGCCTGTCATGCGGCCCTCGACCGGCATTTCAAACAGGGTGGCGAAGCCGTCGCCCGCCCAGCGTGATTGATAGGCGTTGCGCTTTTCACGGCCCTCGGCGCGGATCCGGTCGAGCACGTCTTCAGGCGGGGTGACGTATTGCTGGGGCACGCCCTCAATGCGCTGAATGTCATACTCGCGCTGCTGGACGGTGACGGTCTCTTCATAGGACAGCCCCGCCGCGCGCACGCTCAGAAGCGTCCGGGGCTCAGCGTCGCGGTCATGGCCCAGAACCACCCAGCCCTCGTCATCGGCGGACACGGTGATGTCGCCCAGGCTCACATCGGCGCCCGGCGCGGTGCGGCAGACGATCATCGCGCCCTGACGATGGGTTCCCGCGCAATTGATCGGCGAAACCGCGCTTGGCGCGCTTTCCGCGATCAGCGCCGCCATGGGATCAGCCGCACCCTCCGGCGCAGCGGCGACGGATTGAACAAGAGCGAGCGCGGCGATCAGAACCATGAGAATTATCCCGGTTTTTGCTGTTTGGTGCTGCCAGGGCCCTGATAGACCTCGCGCCAGCGCGCCGTGGCGGCGTTGGCGTCCAGATAGGCTTCCTGCAGCTCGGCGGACCAGTAGCGCAGATTGTTGATGGCGATTTTCTCACCCGTCACCGCGCATTTCACATAAGCGCCGGGTTTCAGGATCATGAAATCCGCGTCGCCATACTCGAGCATGGCCTCGCCGGTGAAATCACGATCAAAAGATGTCAGATCAGTATCGGTCATACCGCTTTCCTATCACGTCTCTTTGCGCAAACGGAAGATGGCAAACAGCACGGCTTTCTTGACCGACTCACACCGCGTCGCGAGGTTGGTCCCATGAGCATCATCCGCCGCCTGTCGCCAGAAACCGTCAACCGCATCGCCGCCGGCGAAGTGGTCGAGCGCCCCGCCAGCGCCGTCAAGGAGCTGGTGGAGAACGCGCTGGACGCCGGCGCGCGCCGGATCGACGTGCGCATCGAGGGCGGCGGGCTGACCCGCATCGTCATCGAGGATGACGGCTCGGGCATGGATTCCGACGGGCTGGAAACCGCCATCGAGCGGCACGCCACCTCCAAGCTGCCGGTGGGCGAAGACGGCCAGGATGATCTTCTGAATATCCATTCCATGGGGTTTCGCGGCGAAGCCCTGCCCTCCATCGGGTCTGTGGCGCGGCTGACGATCACGACACAGGACCAGGAGCTGGGTGAAGCCTGGGAGCTGTGCGTCGAAGGCGGAATCAAATCCGGCCCGCGCCCGGCGCCGTCGCTGGGCCGTCGCGGCACGCGCGTCGAGGTGTGCGATCTGTTTTACGCGACGCCCGCCCGTCTCAAATTCCTCAAATCCGAACGCGCCGAGAGCACCGCCGTTGCAGACGTGATCAAGCGTCTGGCGCTGGCCCGCCCCGATGTGGGCTTCTTCCTGTCGGTCGAGGGCCGTTCGCGCGTCTCCGCCCCGGCGGAAACCACTGACGATCGCGACGAAGCGCGGCGGGGCCGTCTGTCGTCCATTCTTGGCGCGGATTTTGGCGAGAACGCTCTGGTCATCGATCAGGAGCGCGAAGGCGTGCACCTGACCGGGCTCGCCAGCCTGCCCACCTATAATCGCGGCTCGAACCAGCACCAGTTCCTGTTCGTCAATGGCCGCCCGGTCAAGGACAAGCTGATCGTCGGCGCGGTGCGCGGCGCCTATCAGGATTTTCTCGCGCGCGACCGGCACCCGGTGGTGGCGCTCTATGTGGATCTGCCCACCGGCCATGTGGATGTGAACGTGCACCCGGCCAAGGCCGAAGTGCGCTTTCGCGATTCAGGGCTGGTGCGCGGGCTGATCGTCGGCGCTTTGCGTCATGCGCTGGCGGGCGCCGGGCACCGCGCCTCCACCACGGTCGCTGGCTATGCGCTCGGACGAGCGCGGCCTGAAGGCGCGCCGTCTCACGCTTTGCCTTTGACGCGGGGCAGTTCGATCTCCAGCGGCTGGGCGAACCGGCCCTCCCCCGCCTGGGAAAGCCAGCTGTCCGAGCATCATGAGACGTCGGGTTACGGCTATGGCGAGTCCCGGACCGAGACGTCCCATTCTGAACGCTCAGATCTCGCGCCGGGCATGTCCGCGCGCACCGAGCCCCAATATGGCGGCGAACCTGTAGAGGGCGGGTCAGAGCCAGAAACCCAGCATCCTGACTATCCGCTGGGCGTGGCGCGGGCGCAGGTGCACGCCACCTATGTGATCGCCCAGACCGAGGACGGCCTGGTCATCGTCGATCAGCACGCCGCCCATGAGCGCCTCGTTTATGAGCGGATGAAGAAACAACTCGCTGCCACCGGCGTGGCGCGACAGGCTTTGCTGGTGCCTGAAATCGTCGAACTGGATGAGGCCGAGGCGCGCCGTGTGCTCGACCGCGCCGATCAGCTGGCCGAGCTAGGCCTGATCGTCGAACCCTTCGGCGCGGGCGCGCTGGCCGTGCGCGAGACGCCCGCTCTTCTCAAACGCCTGAACGTGCAGGGCCTCATTCGCGACCTGGCCGACGAGATCGCTGAATATGACGAAGCGCTGTCTCTGAAAGAAAAGCTCGAAGAGGTGGTTGGCACGATGGCGTGTCACGGCTCGGTGCGCGCGGGCCGCCGCCTCACCGGCGATGAAATGAACGCGCTCTTGCGCGAGATGGAAGCCACCCCCCATTCGGGCCAATGCAATCACGGCCGCCCCACCTATGTGGAGCTGAAACTCGCCGATATCGAACGGTTGTTCGGGCGGCGGTAGCGCAGACGCTCCATATCGGACTTAGTGCGCACGCCTTACATGCGCCTTGCCAAGACGTGCACACGCACTGTGCTATCGTCAGCATCCCATCACACTTCAATTTCGGACCATATCCATGATTGCATTCCTGCCGACGCTGGCGCTTTTGCTGGCCGCTTCAACAGCGCAAGCACAAACTGAGGCTGACGCGGTGCACACCTACAGAAGCCCTGATGGCGAAGCGTTGTCAGCGTATGTGTTTCATTCCTCCAGCCCAGACCCAGCCCCCGCTATCATCCTCTTGCATGGAGGCGGTTGGGCCTATGGCTCCCCTGCCTGGATGGAAAGCTCCGCCCGGCGTCTGGCGGATCAGGGCATGGTCGCAATCTCTGTTCAATATCGCCTGTCCAGAAATGGCGTGACACCAGTTGATGCTCTTCACGACACTTGTGCATCTCTGGCGTGGGTCCGCGAGCAGGCGTCATCGCTTGGCGTCGACCCGTCCCGGATCGCCGCCTATGGCGTGTCCGCTGGCGGGCATCTTGCCGCCTCCATGGCCACCGTCGGCTGTCCGGACGGCACTCAGGGTCCCGACCTGCTTGTTCTTTACTCGCCGGCTATTCGCACCAGTCAGGATGGCTGGTTCCAGCGCCTGCTCGGCCAGCCTGATGATCCGGCGGAGTATTCGCCTTTCGAGCACGTCTCAGAGACCACGCCGGCAACGCTGATCATCAGTGGCGAGCAGGATACTCTGACCCCGCATGCCTATGCGATGGGCTATTGCGACCGCCTGCACGATTTCCAGACTGAATGCGAGATCGAGACTTTTAACGATGTCGGCCATCTTTTGACGCGCAATCTAGACAATCAGGAATCAGATTTCGACGTCGCTGAAGAGGACATTACACGCGCTCGTCACGCCATCAGCGCCTTTCTGGGCCGCCATGGGTATATCAATGACATGACGCAGACGACAGACGAGAGCGCCCCAGAAGGCTGAGGCGTATACACAGCTAACCGACGAACCTGGCCAGAACAGCTTCCGGCTTCAGCCTGCTGTCACAACCAACCCCGCCGAAGCGCCCAGTCAGATTTCGTCGCAGTCAGATTGCGGCGCTTTCACTGGACCGTCTGGCGTGCGCCCTGCTAAGCGTTTCTTCAGAGGGAATGCAGGGACTTGATCATGCAGCGAATGTTTTCGCGTCGGCGCAGCGCCGGATCGTTCACGATTTTCGGCTTTATCATCGCCGTGCTTGTGCTGATCGCGGACCAGGCCAGCAAATACTGGATCCTGTACGGGCTCGATCTGGACGGGCGCACGCCGCAACAGGTTCAGGTCCTCGATCCGTGGTTCAACCTGACCATGGTGTGGAATCACGGCGTCAGCTTCGGCATGTTTCAGGCGGATTCCGATCTGCAGCGCTATCTCCTGGCGGCGGTGTCGCTGGCGATCGCCGGCATGCTGATCGTATGGATGTTCCAGACCACCCGCCGATTGCAGGCTCTGGCCTTCGCCCTGATCATCGGCGGCGCGATCGGCAATGTGATCGACCGGCTGATCTATGGCGCGGTGGTCGACTTTTTCGATTTCTCAGGGCTGTACTTCCCCTATGTCTTCAACGTCGCGGACGCAGGCATCTGCATCGGCGTCGCCGTGATGATTTTGGACCTGATCGTGAACGGGGACCGCTAAACCGGTCTTCCAGCGGCGCCGGGCCTCTGGCCAGAGCGTGCGCCAGTCTGATACAAGCGGTGAGAACCGCCCATGAAAGCGAGCTTTCGACCCATGCGTATGCGCACCGCCCTGATCCTTTCCGCCACCGCCCTGTTCGCGTTGACCGGCTGTAATTCCGGCGTCCGCCAGGCCCTTGGCGTAGACAAGACCACCCCGGACGAGTTCCGCGTCGTGACGATTGCGCCGCTGTCAGTGCCGCCCGAATACAATCTGACGCCGCCGCGTCCAGGCGAGCTGCGCGCTGAAGACATGTTCCAGGACCAGCAGGCGCGTCGCGCCCTGTTCGGCGACCTGTCGGGCACCAACGCCAGCGACGCTGAAATCCTGTTCGCCTCGCGCGCCGGCGCTGCAGACGCCAATCCCAATGTGCGCGCCATCATCGACGGCGAGACCGCATCCCTGATCCGCAAGGATCAGAGCTTTGCAGACCGCGTGCTGTTCTGGCGTGACAATGAGCGCCTGGTCCAGCAAGGCGGCGAGCCGATTGATCCCGACGACGCCACCGCCGCGATCGAGGGCGTCACCGGCGGCGGCGAAGTCGAAATCGAGCGCCGCCGCACCGTGCGCCGCAAACTGCCGGGCCTCTAAGCCCTGCTGATGCTCTTGACTATCTCTGCAAACGCCCGGCCCTCGCGCCGGGCGTTTTGCATGGCACGCCCCCTGTTTCCTGCCGTTTGAGGTTTGACACTCGCCCCGGAGCCGGACACTTTTGCGATTAAGCTCTAAAGAGCACCAAAGGGGAGACAGACATGAACCGCACGATTGCTGCGCTTGGCGCACTCACGCTCACTGCCGCACCGGCGTTCGCCGACGATCATGGCGAAGCGCCGCTCACCGTCATCCATGCCGGCCATCTGATCGCTGCGCCCGGCGAGGAACGCGTGCAGAGCGAAGTCTCCATTCTGGTGCGCGGCGATTCGATCGAAGCGATCGAAAACGGCTTTGTCAGCCCCGACGGCGCCGAGATCGTGGATCTGTCGAACGCCTGGGTGATGCCCGGCTTCATCGACGCCCATGTGCATATCACCAACGAACAAGGCCCGGGCCGCCGCATCTCCGCCTTCACAGAAGGCAGCGCGGACCGCGCCATTGACGGCGTCCTGTATGCGGGCCGCACCCTGATGGCGGGCTTCACCACCGTTCAGGATGTGGGCGGCGACATGGAAGCCGTGCGCGCCCTGCGCGCCGGCGTCGAGGCAGGCGACATTGTCGGCCCGCGCCTGCGCATTGCGGGCGGCGCGGTGACGCCCACCGGCGGGCATGGCGATGTGAATGGCTGGAGCGTGGAATTCATGCGCCAGAACGCCAGCCCCTATGCCTGCAACGGCCCGGCCGATTGCGCCCGCGCCACCCGCCAGCTGGTTCAGGAAGGCGCGGACGTTATCAAGATCACCGCCACGGGCGGGGTGCTCTCCTCCACCGGCGCCGGGGTCGAACAGCAGTTCTTTGAAGACGAGCTGGAAGCCATTGTCGAGGCCGCGCACATGATGGGCCGCCGGGTGACCGCCCACGCCCATGGCGTGACCGGGATCAACGCCTTCCTGCGCGCGGGCGGCGATTCCATCGAGCACGGCACCTATCTGGATCGCGACTCCATGCGCCTGTTCCGCGACAATGACGCGGTGCTGGTGCCCACCGCCATGGCGGGCGAATGGGTGGCCAATCAGGCCGACGCCGGCTGGATGACGCCGTTCCAGGCCGCCAAGGCCCGCATGGTCGGCCCGCAAATGCTGGAAATGGTCCGCCGCGCCCATGAGGGCGGCGTCACCATCGCCTTCGGCACCGATTCCGGCGTCTCCGCCCATGGCGACAACGCCCGCGAATTCCTGCTCTACACCATGGCGGGCATGACCGAGATGGAAGCGCTCGCCACCGCCACCACCGTGGGCGCGCGCCATGTGCAGATGGAAGACACGATCGGCCGCATCGCGCCGGGCTTCGCCGCCGACATCGTGGCGACCAATGGCGATCCGCTGTCTGACATCGAAGAGCTGATGGACATCGACTTCGTCATGGCCCGCGGCGTGGTGCGCAAGAACGAAGAGTAAGACTGACGCCCCGGTTGGCGCACAGCGCCGAACCGGGGCCTCTCTCCGCCCTTGGCGCAGTCCTTCAATGAGGTCCCGGCTCGGTCTTTCTGACCGTCCGGGATTTCCACTTAGACAACAAGAGTGACCCCGACCCATGTCCCAACTTGACGACACCTATACCGGCACCAAGCCGGTCGCAGACGCGCTGAAATTCGACCAGGCGGCGCTGGAGCGCTGGATGCAGGCGCATGTGGAGGGTTTTGCGGGACCGCTGACCATCGAGCAGTTCAAGGGCGGGCAATCCAACCCCACCTACAAGCTTGAAACGCCCAAGGCGCGCTATGTGCTGCGCCGCAAGCCGCCGGGCAAGCTCTTGCCGTCCGCCCATGCTGTGGACCGCGAATACCGGGTGATGAAGGCGCTCGGCGAGCAGGGCTTCCCCGCCCCGCACATGTTCGGCCTGTGCGAGGATGACAGCGTCATCGGCACCGCCTTCTACATCATGGATTTCGTTGAGGGCCGGATCTTCTGGGACCCGTATCTGCCCGATCTGAAGCCCGAGGATCGCGCCGCGATCTATGACGCGTCCAACGCCACCCTCGCCCATCTGCACTCCATCGACCATGAAGCGGCGGGTCTGGGCGATTACGGCAAACCAGGCAATTATTTCGAGCGCTCCATCGGCCGCTGGTCCAAGCAGTACAAGGCGGCGGAGACGCAGACCATCGCCGCGATGGACAAGCTGATCGAATGGCTGCCCGAGCATGCGCCGGCGCAAGAACGCACCAGCGTGGTGCATGGCGATTACCGCATCGACAACATGATCTTCCACCCCACCGAGCCCAAGGTCATCGCGGTTCTGGATTGGGAGCTGTCGACGCTGGGCGATCCGCTGGCGGACTTCACCTATCAGCTGATGCAATGGCGCACGCCCAAAGACATGCGCAACGGCTTCCTGGGCGCGGATCTCAAGGCGATGGGCATCCCCACCGAAGACGAATATGTCAAAGCCTATTGCGAGCGCACGGGCCGGGACGGCATCCCCAAGCTCGATTTCTATTTCGCCTACAACATTTTCCGCCTGACCAGCATCGTGCAGGGCGTCTACGCCCGCTCGCTGCAGGGCAATGCGTCCAATGAAAAAGCCAAGGAAATGGGCGCCCTCGTCCAGCCCATGGCCGAATACGCCTGGAGCATCGCCGAAGGCGCCTGAGGCGGACTAGCCGCCCAGATGGCTGAGGAAGGGCGCGCCCAGCGCGCCCGCCATCACCAGCTCGAAGCCCAGCGCCATGGCGTTGTAGGAGGTACGGGTCTCCTGCTCGGCGTCCGTCAGCATGGACAAAGCGCGCCCGATCACCATGCCCAGCCAATAGCAGCTGGCGGCGAAACTGGCGCCCATCACAGCGCCGGCGCCCGCCTGATAGCTCATCGCGATCGTCAGCAGCACCGCGGCGTGCAGCAACAAGAGCGCGCCGCCATAGCTGGCGCGAAACTCCGACCAGCCGCCTTTCCAGCGCGGATCCGGCGCCAGCCGCACGACGCTTTGCGCCCAGCGCGGCACGATAAGGGCGCCCAGCCCCATGCCGACGCCCAACAGGGCGGCGAGGCCGGCGATAATCCAGGTCGCGGGAAAGTCCATCATGGCGGTTCTCATTGTCGCTACGAACGAGCTTACGCGCGGACACGGCGATCAGATCACTTCAAGACGCGGTTATCCACAGCGTGGCCGCAAAAGAAAAGCCCCGGCGCAACCGCCGGGGCTTTGAGGGGCGTGAACATCGATAGGCCTTAGCCGTTGAGCCATTTCTTGGCTTCGAGGCGGGCGATGGTGCGTTCGTGCACCTCGTCCGGACCGTCGGCGAGGCGCAGCGTGCGGATGCCGGCATAGGAATAGGCGAGCGGGGTGTCATTGCTGACGCCGCAGCCGCCATGGGCCTGGATGGCGTCATCGATGACTTTCAGCGCCATGCGCGGGGCGGCCACCTTGATCATGGCGATCTCGCCGCGGGCAACCTTGTTGCCCACTGTGTCCATCATCCACGCCGCCTTGAGGGTGAGCAGACGGCAGGTCTCGATCTCGATGCGGGCCTGCGCGATGCGGCTGTCCCAGACCGAATGCTTGATGATCGGCTTGCCAAAGGCTTCCCGGCTCATCAGGCGTTTGACCATCAGCTCCAGCGCGCGTTCAGCGGCGCCGATGGTGCGCATGCAGTGGTGAATGCGGCCCGGCCCAAGCCGGCCTTGTGCGATCTCAAAACCTCGGCCCTCGCCCAGCAAGATCGCGGAGGCGGGCACGCGGACATTTTCGAGCTTGATTTCCATATGGCCGTGCGGCGCGTCGTCATAGCCGAACACGGGCAGGAAGCGCTCGATGGTCACGCCCTTCGCGTCAGCCGGCACGACGACCATGGACTGCTGGGAATGCACGTCGGCGTCGGGATTGGTCTTGCCCATGACGATGAAGACCTTGCAGCGCGGATCGCCGGCGCCCGAACTCCACCATTTGCGGCCATTGATGACGTATTCGTCGCCATCACGCTCGATCTTGCACTCGATATTGGTCGCGTCGGCGCTGGCCACCGCCGGCTCGGTCATCAGGAAGGCGGAGCGGATCTCGCCCGCCAGCAGCGGCTTGAGCCATTTTTCCTGATGCTCTTTAGTGCCGTAGCGCACAAAGACTTCCATATTGCCGGTGTCGGGCGCGGCGCAGTTAAACACTTCGCTGGCCCAAGGCACCCGGCCCATTTCTTCCGCCAGCGGCGCGTAATCGGAGTTCGACAGGCCCGCGCCCTCTTCACTGTCAGGCAGGAAGAGATTCCACAGACCGGCGGCCTTGGCCTTTTGCTTCAACTCCTCGATGATGGCGGGGACCTGCCAACGTTCGGTTCCGAACGCGGCCATCTGAGCGGCGTAGACCGGCTCGTTGGGATAGACATGCTCGTCCATGAAGGCGCGCACCCGCGCCTGATAGTCTTTGCAGAGGTCGGAATATTCAAAATTCATGGCGATAGGCCTCCCCTTGGCGGCGATCCGGACCCGGTCCGCCGAACAGTTCTTAAGAGCTTATCTAATTATCGTCATCCCGGCGCGAAAATCCACCCTTAAAACCCTGCGTCACAATGGCGCCCATGGATCGATGTGCTAGCATCTGCAGCATTCTGTGGGAGGAAAGGCCTGGTCCATGACTGCGCTGCACATTCAAATCGATGATCCCGCCCGTCCGGACGTCACCACCCTCCTGCAGACTCACGCCGCGTTCGCGCTGGAGGAATCCCCCCCAGACACCTGTCATTTTCTGGATGTGGCGGGGCTTAAAACGCCGGACATCACCTTCTGGAGCGCCCGCAAGGACGGCGCGCTGCTGGGCGTGGTGGCGCTCAAAACCCTGTCAGACACAGACGGCGAGGTGAAGTCCATGCACGTGGCTGAGGCCGCAAGGGGTCAGGGCGCGGCGCGCGCGCTGATGGTGCATCTGATCGAACAGGCGCGCCAAAAAGGCCTGAAAAAGCTGTGGCTGGAGACCGGCAACACCCAGGGCTTCCAGGCGGCGGTCGCGCTCTACGCCAAGCTGGGTTTCACACACTGCCCGCCTTTTGGCGGCTATCAGGAAACCGATTTCAACATCTTCATGATGCTCGACCTGAGCAGCGCCCATGCAGCTTGATCCGCAAATTCTCGAAAACGCCCATGTCAGGCTTGAGCCCCTGACCGATCAGCATCGCGAAGCTCTGCGCCCGCTGGCGCAGGAGGAGACGATCTGGGCGTTGACCACCAAGCGCGGCGACGGGCCGTATTTTGATCCCTGGTTTGATCTGATGCTGCAAGGCCAGGCGAACCGCACCCAGATCAGCCATGCCGTCTGGTCGAAAGCGACCGGCGCCTATGCCGGGCACACCGCCTTCTTGCAGATCGATGCGGACAATCAACGCGTTGAGATCGGCTGGACCTGGTATGGCGCGCCCTATCGCGGCGGCGTCACCAATCCGGCGTGCAAATCCTTGCTGCTCGAACGCGCTTTTGGCTGCGGCGCGCAGCGTGTGGAGCTAAAAACCCATCACCTCAATGAGCGCAGCCAAGCCGCCATGCTGAAACTGGGCGCGATCCGTGAAGGCACGCTGCGTTCGCATTCGCGCACCTGGCGCGGCGACCGGCGCGACACCGTGTTCTTCTCCATCCTGCCTGAAGAGTGGCCAGGGGTTCAGGCCGGATTAAACCTGCGGCTGACAAACGCTTGAGTTTGCGGGGCAACGGGTGAAGATGGAGCCTCAACTCACAGGGGACGTTTCCATGCTTCGTACATTTCTGGCGCTTGGCGCTGTATCCGCCCTCGCCGCGCCCGCATGGGCTCAAAGCGAGCCTGGCAGCGTCTATTTCCAGATCGATAATTGCGCCAGCTATCAACTCCCCGGAGAGCCGGTCTGGGAGACCGCCTGCGCGGCCCATGACAGCTGGAGCATCTTCCTGCACTCCACAGAGCATGGCAGCGGCATCGCCTACGCCTATAATGGCAGCGAGCGCACCGAGTTTTATACGCCGCCCGCCACGCTGTTGTTCGGCGGCTATCATTCCACCATGGAATGGCGGCGCAATGAGAGCGGCGCTTACGCCACCATCCATCGCTATGTCAGCGAAGGCCCGTCCATGGATGTGGACCCCAATGGCGGCCCGGATTCGGGCGAAGACCAGCGCCAGGACCATCTGGTGATCACCGCGCTCAACCCGGACAGTTACGAGCGTGTCGCCTGCCCGCTCTTCGTGGTGGACGCCAGCCAGATCAGCGACGCCAACGAGGCCGCACAGATTCTCGCGGATACGTTCGCACCGGGGCATGTGTGCGATGACAGCGAGGCGTATGTCTTCACCGATATGGGCGAGGTCTACGCCACGGTAGAAGCCTATGACATGGAAATGGAAATGAACGAGAGCCAGGGCGACGACGCTGCGTCCCCCATGCAACCTCCCAAATCCAAGTCTTGATCCCGACCTGCCGAACGCCGACATGGTTTCATGACGGCGTTCGGGACAGGAGCACATCACGATGATGATCATAGTCAGAGAACGCGGCGGCTGTTTCGGCGGCGGATGCCTGGGCGTTGTGGCGCTGGCGGGCTGGATTACCGCCGTGGTGCGCGACGCCATGATGGTCAAATGGCTCTGGCTGATCTTTGATCTAGCGCTGGCTCCACTGGGCGCCATCCGCGGCTTCATGATGTGGTTTGGCTGGGCCTAGGAGGCAGGGCGCTTTTTCCGCCGCGCCCGGAAAAACGCTTTCAGCATGGCGCTCGACTCGTCCGCCAGAACGCCGCCGGTCACATCCGGGCGGAAATGACAGGTGGGCTGCGCAAAAAACTGCGGGCCATGATCCACCGCCCCGCCCTTGGGATCGGACGCGCCATAAACCACCCGGCCAATACGGGCGTGGCTGATCGCGCCCGCGCACATGGCGCACGGCTCCAGCGTTACATAGAGCTCCAGCCCGGTAAGCCGATAATTGCCAAGCTGTTGCGCCGCCAGACGCAGGGCGCGAATTTCAGCGTGCGCTGTGGGATCATGCTCTGAAATCGGGGCGTTGCCGGCTTCTGCGACGATCTCGTCGGTCGCGGGATCGACGATCACGGCGCCCACAGGCGTCTCGCCCGCGGCAGCCGCGGCTTGCGCTAGACCCAGCGCTCGCCGCATAAAGCCCGTTTCACGATCCTGTTCTGGCGTCGAGTTTTGCGTCGTCATGAGCGGGCCTTACCTCTGGCCTGGAGCGCTGGCAAGTTTTGACAGACACCCCGTCTACCCCTGACACGCCTGAAGACAGCGGCGAACGCATCGCCAAAGTGCTGGCCCATGCCGGCATCGCCTCACGCCGCGAGGCTGAAAAACTGATTGAAGCGGGCCGGGTCAGCGTCAATGGCGAAACCCTGAAAACCCCAGCCTTCAAGGTGCGCGCGGGCGATGATGTGCGGCTGGACGGCGAATCCATCGGCGCCCGCCCGCCCACCCGCGTCTGGCGCTATCACAAGCCTGTGGGCCTTCTGACCACCCATTCCGATCCGCAAGGCCGCGAAACCGTGTTTCAGGCCCTGCCTGAAGATATGGGCCGTGTGATCTCGGTCGGGCGGCTCGATCTGAATTCCGAAGGCCTGCTGCTGCTGACCAATGACGGCGAGCTGGCGCGGGTGCTGGAACTGCCGAGCACCGGCTGGACCCGCCGCTATCGCGTGCGCGCCTATGGCCACGCCACCGACAAGGCGCTCGCCGAGCTGGAAAAAGGCACGACCGTGGACGGCGTCGTCTATGGCCCGATCGAGGTCAGCGTGGATCGCCGGACCGGCGCCAATGTCTGGCTGACCGTGGGCATCAAGGAAGGCAAGAACCGCGAAGTCCGCAAAGTGCTGCAAAGCGTCGGACTGACCGTGAACCGGCTGATGCGCGTGGCCTATGGCCCCTTCCAGCTCGGTTCGCTGAAACGCGGCGACGTGTCGGAAGCCAAGCTGGGCGTGTTGCGCGACCAGCTGGGCAAGCTCTATCCGCTCGACAATGGCGGCCTGCCGCTGAAACCCGGCGAGACCGCCCAGCCCGACACCCGCACCGGAACGGCGAAAGCCAAGCCGCGCGCGGTGCGTCCGGCCTCTCGCGGCCCATCCACCAGCAGCAAACACAAGTCAGGACCAGACGCGGATTCCATCATGCCCGCGGGCAAGTCCAAATCGGCCAAGGGCTGGGCGAAAGCCAAACCCAAGGCCAATGAAAAACCCAAATCCAAACGCGCCGACCCGAAAAAGTCCGGCGGCAAACCCAGCGAAGGCAAGCGTGATGCGGATCGTCGCCGGCGTCCATAAGGGCCGCGCCATCATCGCCCCCAAGGGCGACACCACCCGTCCGACCACCGACCGCGTCCGCGAAAGCGTGTTCAACAAGCTCACCCATGCGCCCTGGGGCGTTGAGCTTGCCGGAGCGCGTGTGCTCGACCTGTTCGCAGGCTCGGGCGCTCTGGGCTTTGAAGCGATCAGCCGCGGGGCGAGCTTCACGCTGTTTGTGGAGACCGATCCGGCCGCCCGCGGCGCCATCCGCAGCAATGTGGACGCGCTGCAATTGTTCGGCTGCACCAAGCTGCATCGCCGCAGCGCCACCGATCTCGGCCCCAAGCCGGAAAAGGTCGGAACGCCGTTTGATCTGGTGTTTCTCGACCCGCCCTATGACAAGGGGCTCGGCGATATCGCCCTCGCCAAACTCATTGAGGGCGCCTGGGTGACGGACGACGCCCTCGCCGTGCTCGAAGAGCGCAAGGGCGTCGAGGTCGACGCGCCCGGTTGGGACCTGATCGACACGCTGGAAGCGGGCGACACGGTGGTGCGGTTTTTCCGGCGGGAGGATGCCTGAATTCCCGGGCGAGCGAAGCGATGACCCGGGACCTACCTCCGCTTTAAGCGCCTTATCTGATGGAGGCCCCGGCTCTGCGCTACGCTTGGCCGGGGTTTCAGCGTTAGAACGGGATCTAAACCCCCAGAATCTCCCGCGCCGTCGCACTATCCGCCGCGATTTGCGCGGTCAGCGCGTCGAGCCCGTCAAACTTCTGCTCGGGGCGGATGAAGTCGATCAGATCGACTTCCAGAATCTGCCCGTAAAGGTCCGCCTCAAAGTCAAACAAGTGCGCCTCTAGACGCGCTTCAGTCCCCTGCACTGTGGGACGCGAGCCAAGATTGGCGACGCCGGCGACACTGTCGCCAGACGGCAAATGCGCGCGCACGGCGTAGACGCCAAACTTCGGACGCAGATACTCGCCCAGGCCGATATTGGCTGTCGGGAAACCCAAAAGGCGCCCGCGCTGATCGCCCTTGGACACCACGCCCTCAATGGCGAAAGGACGCTCCAGCAGCGCTGCAGCGGTCTTCACATCGCCGTCGCGCAAGGCGTTGCGCACATTGGTCGAGGAAATCTTGCCCGACGCATCGTCCAGATTGACCGCTTCTGCGATTTCGACCGCGACGCCATACCGGGCGCCCAGCGCTTTCAGCGCCGCCGCATCTCCCGCCCGGTCCTTGCCAAAGCAGAAGTCCGCGCCGGTCACCACGCCTCTCAGACCCAGCCCCTCGGCCAGCACCTCGCGCACGAACGCATCGGGCGTCATCGCCGCCATCGCCTTTGAAAACGGGATGTGAAACACCGCTTCAGCGCCCGCCTCTTTCAGGGCGCGCGCCCGCTGATGGTCGTTCATCAACAGGAAGGGCGGCGCATCCGGCGCAAAGACCTGGCGCGGATGCGGGCTGAACACGGCCCCGGCGCAGCGCGCGTCCAGCGTTTTGGCGAACGCGCAGGCGGTCTGGATCACGGCGCGATGGCCGCGATGCACGCCGTCAAAATTGCCCAGCGCCGCCACGCAGCCGCGCGACACCTCGGGCAGGTCCGTATAGCCGTGATAAACCGACACGCCTTACGCCGTGCTCTTGCGGCGTTTGCGGACAATCACTTCAGCATCGGCTTCCATACAGGTCTGGCCTTCCACTTCGCATACGCAGGCGAGTTTCACCCGGCGCGCCTTGATGTCCACCTCTGTGACAGTGGCGCGCGCGATCACGGTATCGCCGATCCGCACGGGACGTTCAAACCGCATCGTCATCCCTGCGAACACGGCGCCCGGCCCCGGCAGATGATTGCCCAGAACGCAGGAAATAAAGCTCGCCACCAGTGCGCCATGGGCGATCCGGCCCCGAAACGGAGAGCGGGCGGCATAGGCTTCATCCATATGCAGCGGGTTGAAATCACCGGAAACCTCGGCGAATTGCTTCACCGTATTATCATCCACGAGCCGCGTGATTTCAGCAGATTGCCCCACCTCCAGCTCGTTGATGCCGTAGCCCTCAAAATCACTCATGTGTCACTGCCTTTCCACTTGCGGCGCGTGTTTAACCGAATTTTGACCGCGCTTGTCTACTGTCAGTTTTGTACTGAGCCCTCAATCAGGAGCTTTGAGGGGTTCAGCTATGGTCGTTAATTGGATGGAGGAAGGGTCATGGCTGTCGAAATGACGATGCCGATCCTGGTGGTGGACGATTACAAAACCATGGTTCGCATCATCAAGAACCTGCTCAAGCAGATCGGGTTCGAGAATGTGGACGAAGCTTCGGACGGGACCGAAGCATTTGAAAAGATGAAGAAGAAAAAATATGGCCTGGTCATCTCCGACTGGAATATGGAGCCGATGACCGGCTATGAACTGCTGCAGAAAGTGCGCGCTGACGAATCCGTCAAGGCCACGCCTTTCATCATGGTCACAGCGGAATCCAAAACCGAGAACGTGATCGCAGCGAAAAAAGCCGGCGTGAACAATTATATCGTAAAACCGTTCAACGCCGGAACGCTAAAAGCCAAGATGACCGCCGTCATCGGCGAATTCTAGGGCGAGGGCTTCGTCCCGCCCCTCATGACTAACACGTCGTTAGGGGTGGTGCTGTTGAAGTCCCGCTAGGGCTGGAGTGAAAGGAAGACCGACATGCCTGCCGCAGAAGTCGCCGCACGGGTACGCCAGTCTCTGGAGTCGGTGAAAGTTTCCGATCTCGAAAACGTACAGCTGATCGAGGTGTTGCGCATGGCGCAGCAGCTCACCGACACCATGCAGATGTTTTTCGGGTCCCTGGACAAGTCGATCCACGCCGAATTCAATTCCATCGCCGATTACATCGCGAAAACCCGTGATGAAATCGCGCATCTGCGCCCCAACGACATCCGCGATTCCCGGCTTCCGGGCGCGGGCGCCGAACTGGAAGCGCTGATCGCCGACACCGAACGGGCGACGGAAACCATCATGAGCGAAGCTGAAACGCTCATGTGCAGCGAAACGGAAGATCTGGACGCCTACAAGATGGAGGTCTCCGATTCGATGACCAAAATCATCGAGGCGTGCTCCTTCCAGGATCTCACCGGTCAACGCGTGTCCAAGGTGGTCAGCTCGCTCAAGCATATCGAAGAGCGGGTGGCGCGCTTCGCCCAGACCATGGGCGTGAACGACGCCGAGGCCACCGCTAATGAAAAGGCCGAGGAAGAGCGCAAAGCCAAGCTCCACCTCAACGGCCCGGCCATTGGCGGACCCGAAGTGGGTCAGGACAATGTCGATGACCTTCTGGCCATGGACCAGGATTCCATCGACGCATTGTTTGATTAAATCCTTCAAATACCATGCGCTCTTTGGGGCGCATGAAAAAAGCCCCGCCGGATCCCGGCGGGGCTTTTTTTTCGTGTTTCACCCGGCCTGAACTAGGCGGCGTCGAGCTTGCGGCCGGAGCCTTCCTCGACGCTGACCACGTCATTGTTCTCGTCCAGCAGCACCACGGTGGGCACGAACTGGCGCGCCTCTTCGGCCGCCATGCCGGCATAGGCCACCACGATGATGCGGTCGCCGGGCTGGGCCAGCCGCGCCGCGGCGCCATTTATGCCGAACATCTTGGAGCCGCGCGGGGCGGAGATGGCGTAGGTGGTGAACCGTTCGCCATTGTTGATGTTCAGGACATCCACCTGCTCATTGACCAGAATGCCCGCCGCTTCCAGCAGGTCCTGGTCGATGGAGATGGAGCCTTCATAGTGAAGGTCCGCTTGCGTCACCGCGGCGCGGTGAAGCTTGGTCTTCATCATGGTGAGTTGCATGCCGCCCTCGTCATGAAAATGAGTCTGTTGCACTGCGGTATACTCGATTGCGACAGAAAAAACACCCGTTTCGCACTGACATATTTGTCATGTGGGGATTAAGGGGGCGTTGGTGAAGGGGGGCTTCCTCTTCCCCCATACTGAAACCCCGGCCAAGCGCAGCGCTGAGCCGGGGGCTCCATCAGAACTTGGCGCTTTAAACGGAGAGAGGTCCCGGGTCTTCGCGATGCTCGCCCGGGAATACAGCTTCTTTCCGTTCTCTCAATACCCGTCATCCCGGACGCGTAGCGATCCGGGATCGACCGGATACACTCTGCTCTGATCACAGAGACGCCTGCAGCAAGCCTTGACGCGAACATAATAGGAACGCATTGTGGCATCTGTGGGTGACCAGCTGTTGTTCCTAAAGCTTCGGATTTTGTTGCGAATCGAATAGCCTTGATTATCCAGAATTTTGCTTGCTTACCAAGTTAGCTACCCAAAATACCAACTTCTTAGACTTCCTAGGGGCGACGCCTTGCTGCCAGTGATTGATCTTTTTGCCGGTGCCGGTGGATTTGGTATTGCTAGTAAAATCGCGGGCGCGGACCTTCGCCTTTCGGTAGAAATCGACCGTAAAGCATGCGAAACGTTACGGATGAATCACGCTGATTCTAGCCACTCGGTACATGAGGGCAGCGTTCTTGATTTTAGCGGACAACAAATGCGAGAAATGGCTGGCTTAGATAAGTCAGATCCACTTCTGGTGGTCGGAGGCGCTCCCTGTCAGCCATTTTCGAAAAATGCCTACTGGACTGATCCCGGCGAAGACCTGAAGCTTCGCTTGGCGTTCTATAGAGGTGATGATTCAGTTTACAAAAGGCCCCCTTCAATAACCGAGCCTCGCCCAGATGAACGACGAAATCTTCTGTTGGAGTTCGCGCGTCTTGTTATCGAAGCGAAAGCTGACGGATTTGTCCTTGAAAACGTGGCTAGCATTTTTCACCCACGCAACAAAGAGACGGCCGAATTCTTTATAGATGTAATGAAGGACGCCGGAATGAACGTAGCAATATTTAAAGGTAACAGTGCTGAGTTTGGGGTCCCACAGAAACGCCAGCGTGTATTCATTTATGGAGCCCGGTCACAAACCCCGGAAATTCCGGAGATTACCCACTCAGAGGAACCCTCGATTTTCCTGAAGCCTTTTGTCAGCGTTGGAGAGGCAATCGCCGCATATTCTGGAGATGAATTTTTTGAACGTGAGGAGTTAATCTCAGGTCGTTACGCGCATCATCTGGCTGACGTGCCCCCCGGCTGGAACTATAAAGCACTTACCGCATGGGCTGGGCACCCCAACCCATCATTCGAAGCGGAAAGCCGTTTTTGGAACTTTCTACTTAAGCTGCACCCAGAAAAACTGTCTTGGACCGTAGCGGCTTCACCAGGTCCTTGGACGGGCCCATTTCATTGGGATACACGTAGGCTAAGAACCCCAGAGCTCGCGGCCATCCAAAGTTTTCCTGACGGATACCGGTTTGCAGGAAGTCGTCGCGACCGCGTGCGACAAATCGGCAACGCTGTTCCACCTAAGCTTGCAGCTCCAGTAATTGTTAAGGTCCTAGAGGCAATCGCATGACTAACGCTAACGTAGCACTACGATCAATTTCTATGTTCAGCGGATGTGGTGGACTTGACTATGGTCTTGAACGCGCAGGCTTTACTACTGTTGGAGCAGTGGACAACGATAAAGACTGCGTAGAGAGCTTCAAATCAAACTTTCCCGACGCTGAAGTACGATGCGAAGATCTCATCAGTTGGACAGAGGCTGACATGCGGACTTGGCTTGAGCGGTTCGATGCTCCTATCAGTCTGCTGGCTGCCGGGCCGCCCTGTCCCCCTTTCTCTAAATCCCGCTTTTGGCGCACTGATCTACCAAAAGGCTTTGATGACCCCACTGGCGCGGGAAGCTTCCGCTCAGTTCTCACCGCGCTTTCAATCGTAAAACCGTTGGCATTCGTGATCGAGAATGTCAAAGGGCTGACTTACCGCAATAACCGCCCGGCAATGGACTCTGTAATTGAAAGGGCCCAGGCACTTGGGTATCAGGTGACCTGGGCAGTCTTGAATGCGGCCAATTATGGCGTGCCTCAGATCCGAGAGCGATGTTTTATTGTAGGGCTACTCGGTGATGCTGCCTTTCAATTTCCTACTCCAACGCATGATAAAGAACCGAACAATCCAGAATTGAAGCCTTGGGCGACGGCAGGTGATGTTTTGAATGACATCGATACCGACGAGGCTGCTGATAGCTGGGGTCATACAGCTGGTGGCCGTTACAAGCACCTCTTGGAAGAATTACCCCCTGGTGAGAACTACCTTTATTTTACTGCTGAGCGCGGTTATCCAAACCCCCAGTTTAAATGGCGCTCTCGCTATTGGACTTACCTTTTAAAGCTAAGCCCAAGTCTCCCATCTTGGACTATTCAGGCCAAACGTACCAATAATATGGGACCTCTCCACTGGAGAAATAGGATCCTTCGAATTGAGGAGGTGAAGCGGCTGCAGACGTTCCCTGACGACTATTTTCTAGTTGGAGATGTAAATAAAAAATGGCGCCAACTTGGAAATGCAGTCCCACCAGTATTAGCTGAAGCACTTGGAAAGGCACTAGCAACGCAAATTCGGAGAATAGGAAAGTGGGAAACGAAGGTCGCATAGATTCATCAGGCGGGACGGGTAAGCCTTCGCTAATTCTTCCTATTGCAAATGAATTTAGCCCTGGGGCTCCTAAAAACAATCCAGTTAGTCTACAGATTGTACTGAGGATTGTTAGCGAGAATTCGGGACGGGATGCGCAAGTCGAGGCAATACGAAGCCATTATTTTTACAATGCTGCTGAAAAACAGTCAGACCCTCAGCTCCGACGGCTTCAACAAAAGCAGCTTGCTAGCAATGTCTTAATTGGGATGGATAGCTTTAAAATTTATGACGAAAAGACTGAGGACCTTACAGATATTGGAGCTCACCTTCTTTCATTACCTTCGGAATTTGAAGCTAATCGTTCATTCGCCAAACACATCCTCTTAACTCTCAATGGCACCGAGATTCTTCGCATAATCCGGTCAATGGAGAAGGGCGGCAGAGCCATCAATAAAACGTCCCTCGCGGAGGAGTTGAATCGCTATGGATTTGTGACAAAGGCAGGGGGCCCTATTTCAACTAGCTCAAAAAACCACCTGATCTTATTGTCATGGCTGCGTAAGGCTAATGTTCTCCCGAAGAGTGGATACAATATCAATAACGATGAACTAAAGGCAATTATCGGAACTTCCGTCGATGACGCGGATGATGCGATTGCGCTTTCTGACCGGCAAAAAGTGTTTGCTTCAACGCTCCGACGTGACTTTGAAATTAATGGCGTGCGAGATGTATTCGTAAAAGACCTTCGTGCCCTCTGCCAAGCCCAGCACCCTACTGTATTTGGACGAACAGACGATTTAAGGAAAGCTATAATCAATCCTTTAGTTATGGATGGTTGGATAACGCATTCTGAAACCAAAGGGGGGAGAAGCAAAGGACGTGGCAGAGGAGGAGCCTCAGGAACAGTAAGTGTAACAGAAAAGTTGGTGTCACTTGATCCAGAATATTTAGGCCTTGCAGACCTCGCGGGAATTCCTGGAGAAGTGCGAAACCATTTGTCGCGACCGATAACTCAAATTATTGAGGAGCTTAGCAGTGACGATACGGGCGTTAAAGGTCTTGCGCTTGAAACCCTCTCGGTACGTATTTTGTATGAACTCGGGCTTACGCCTGTAGCCTTCCGAGAGCGCGGATCAGAAAACAATGGTGCGGAGGTTGATCTTATTGCTGAGGGCGCTGACACCCATTTTCACCGCTGGATGGTACAATGCAAGAATATGGCTAAGGTGCCTGTATCTGCATTGGCAAAAGAAATTGGAATGGCGGTGCTTTACAAAGCACAAGTTATATTAATTATTACAACAGGTGAATTTACAAAGACGGTTCATCTCCACGCGAAACAGCTATCAGAGACTAGTAGTCACCAAGCTATTTTAATTGATAAATTCGGCCTTCAAATTTATTTTGATGAAGGTGTTACTGGTTTGTTTCGTGAGATGGGTTTGCAAGCACGAGATATTCTAGAATGGAAGCTGCCGCAACGCCGCGCGTTGGTCGAATAAATCCAATATTTGATCAATTTCTGCCACATTAGATCCTCACTAATTTTTGATTATAGAAGACTTTCACTGAACGTATCTCTAGCCTCTCCAGCTTGTCCAAGGTGGGAATGGTGGAGAAATTGCCCCCAGCCTCTCGGCCTTCGGGATTGACCCGGAGGTCCATGCGGCGGCTCGGCTGGGTATGGGTCCCCGGATCAAGTCCGAGGACCGAAGGAAGAGACTCTTAGTCTCTGTCCCCGCGAAGGCGGGGTCCAGAGCCGGATGCGCGGCGCTGGATGATCTCTGGGTCCCGGACCAAGTCCGGGACAGAGGAAAAAACGGGGGACAGGCGAGAGCCTCAGACGCCCCCAATCCCCCTCGCCTTGGACGGCGCTAGACTCCGCGGCGTTCTTTCTCAGGGTTCACAGACGCCGTTCCGCCGCCATCAGAGGCGTGAGAGTCATGGTAGTCGTCATAGGAGTCACCCCGATGAGACTCTCATGACTCCCATCGGGACACTCCGCGCGCCGCTCCGGCCTTTATTTCGGGTGCTGGCCGCGCCAGGCTTCCATGGACAGGGAGATGGCGAAGGTTTCGCGGTATTTGGGGCTGCCGGCGGGGCGCGGCGGTTGTTCGCGGGTCAGTTCCATGATTTCCGCCAGCTTGTTATGGGCGGCGCCCGCCTGGCCCGCGCCGATATAGGCGTGCAGCTCCACAAGCGCGTTGGCCAGCGGGTCGTCGGCGCGAATGACGAAATAGGGCTCGTCATCGGCGAGATCGGGCAGGCAATCGTGTTTGCTGGGATTGGCTTTGGATCCGAGCGGGGCGGTGGTCATGGGCGAGCTCCTTGGCGAGGCGGCGCGAATCAGAGCGCCGCGCTTTGCGCCAGACTAGCAAATAGCGGCGCGGGCGCACCCGCCGAACTGACGCAGGCGCTGAGCGAGCGCGCCGCCGGCGCCGCCTCGCAATCGCCTTGAAATCGCCGCGCCCTTTCAACTCCGGTTCAGCTAGGCTCTGCGCATGATAAGGTTCACACGGGCGAATTGAGGGGAGAGACCACATGGTTCGGACCACAGGACTGATACTGATCGCCAGCGCCGCGCTGGTCGGCTGCGATCAACAATCGAGCTACACCACCGATTCCGAAGGCTATATGGTCGATGACATGGCGATGATGGAGGCCCCGCAGGCGGCCCCCGCCCCCATGCGCGCCCGGTCAGAGGCCGTGACGGTCGCAGGCTCCGGCGCCGCTCAGACCGCGCCGCAGGACGTCTCCGCGCCCTTGCTGGCCTACACCTATCAAACCAGCCTCGAGCTGCCGGGCGAGGTTCTGGCGGCCACACAGGCCAGCCATGTGGCGGCGTGTCAGACCGCGGGTCCCGCGACCTGCCAGGTGATCCGCGCGCAGGTGAACAATGCCGACGGGCCGCGCCCCAGCGCCTATCTGCAGCTGCGCGCCGCGCCGGACTGGATCGTTGAGTTCCGCGCCGGGCTTGAAGGCGAGACCGAAGAGCTGGGCGGCCAGGTGCTGTCAGACCAGACCTCGGTCGAGGATCTGACCACGCGCATCGTGGACACTGCCGCGCGCGTTGCGGCCCAGACCACCTTGCGCGACCGGCTGCAACAGCTGCTGGAGACCCGCGACGGCGATCTCAGTGATCTGCTGGCGGTGGAGCGGGAGCTCGCGAACGTGCAGGCCAATCTCGACGCCCAGGCGAGCGTTCTGGCCGCCCTGCGCCAGCGGGTGAACACCTCCATGCTGACCCTGAACTATCAGGCCGAGCGTCAGGTGGTGGAGCCTGAAACCTTCAATCCCATCGGGCGCGCGTTCAAGGAAATGGGCGAGGTGTTCGCCAATTCCGTCGCCAGCCTGATCCTGTTCCTCGCCGGCGCCCTGCCCTGGCTGGTGATCGCAGTGCCGGTGATCTCAGGGGTCGTCATCGGCTTCCGCCGTCTGCTGCGCCGGAAGAAAGCGGCGAGCTAGGCCGAAAGGTGCAGCACCATCTGCCGGATATGCGGCCGGTCACGATGCTCAAACAGGTAGAGCCCCTGCCAGGTCCCGAGCATCAACCGGCCGCCGCTGACCGGCACGCCCACTGAAGCCGCCGTCAGCGCGGACTTGATATGGGCGGGCATGTCGTCCGGGCCTTCGGTGGTGTGGCTGAGCCAAGCCATCGACGGATCATCCGAGCGCGGAACCAGCCGCGCGAAAAACGCCTGCAGATCGCGCTGCACGTCAGGGTCGGCGTTCTCCTGGATCACGACCGACGCCGATGTATGGCGGACGAAACAGGTCAGAAGCCCCTCGTCCATGCCCGACGCCGCCACGAACCGCGCCGCATCGCGAGTGACCTCATACAGGCCGGGCCCGCGGGTTTCGATCTCCAGCACCGTCTGCGGCATGTGCGCGTCTCCTTAAACCTCACCAGTCTGTGTCTCGACCCTGAGGGGTAAATCTGAAACAGTCCCGCATCAATTCAGCGGCGGCTTGGAAAGTCAGACATGCGCGAACAGGTTCGGGATTATTATGGCGACGTGCTGCAATCGAGCGGCGATCTGAAATCAGACGCCTGCTGCGAGATCTCCGCGCCCGAACCCCATATCCGCGACGCGCTGACAAACATTCATCCCGACGTGGCGAACAAATACTATGGCTGTGGCCTGATCGCGCCCGAGGACATCACAGGAAAGCGCGTGCTGGATCTGGGCTGCGGCACGGGGCGCGACGTGTTCCTGCTGGCCCAATTGGTGGGCGAAACCGGCGAAGTCGTCGGCGTCGACATGACCGACAACCAGCTTGCCGTCGCGCTTGAGCATGAGACCTGGCACGCCGATCGCTTCGGCTATGCCAAACCCAACACCCGCTTCCTCAAGGGCTATATCGAGGCGCTCGACCAGCTCGACCTTGAAGCGGGCAGCTTTGATCTGATCATCTCAAACTGCGTGATCAATCTCTCCACTGACAAACCGGCGGTGTTTGCGGGCGTGCGTCATCTTCTGAAGCCTGACGGTGTGATGCATTTCGCGGATGTCTACGCCGAGCGCGCCGTGCCGGAAGACCTGCGCACCGACCCGGTGCTCTATGGCGAATGCCTGGCTGGCGCTTTGGCCTGGTCAGATTTTCTCGCCATCGCCGAGGACACCGGCTTTGACGCGCCGGAGCTCGTCGATCACCGCCCGCTGGCGATCAGTGATGACGCCCTGATCGAGAAACTGGACGGTCTCAAATTCGTCTCCGCCACGGTCGAACTGCGCCCCGCGCCCGCCAATGACGCCCCGCGTCAGGAAACCGGCGATCCGTTCACATTACCCTCCCCGCATGCGCCCAGCAGCGGGTCTTGTTGCGGGTAAAGACCTAGCGCCAGCAGGTCAGGCCGCCTTCTGGCACGTCCATTCCGGCGGCATGGCCTGCGGCCCAGGCGATCGCCATGGGAGAGACAAGCCCCTCCCCGTCCTCGCGATTGGTCAAGACGATCACGGACTGCCCCGTCGTCATGTCTCGCACATAGGCTGTGCCGGAATAACCGGCATGGCTGGTGATCTGGCGACCCTCCACATCATGGCTCCACCAGCCGCGCGCATAGCCCCAGCGCTCGCAGCTTTCGCCCGCATCAAAAGCGCGCTGGATCTCGGCGGCCTGCGCGATGACAGCAGAATCAAGCACCTTCGGGTCATCCAGCTCGGCCTCCCAGATCATCAGATCGTTGAGTGATGAAGTGACGCCGAAATGCGAGGTCAGGCCGAACTGCCAGACCCGCCGATTGCGCGCCAGCTCACCGTCATACACGCCATAACCCTCCGCGCGATGAGGCACGATGGCGGACTGGTCGAGCATGCGTGTCTGATCCATGCCCAGCCGCGCCCAGAACCTGTCCCTCAGGGCCGTCTCGAAGGACTGCCCGGTGACACTCTCGATGATGAGACCCAACAGGAAATAGCCCTGATCAGAATAGCTCCAGTCCGTGCCCGGTTCTGATTGAAGCGGGGTCTCGATCGCTGAGGCCAGCATCTGATCAGTGGAATAGGCGATCTGGAACTGGCCATTGGGCATGGCCTCAAACCGGTGCGTCAGACCGGCCATATGGCTCATAAGCTGGTTGATCGTGATGGCGGACCAGGCTTCAGCCGTGTCTGCGACATGGAAGGAGAGCGGATCATCGAGCGACAGACGCTCCTCTTCAGCCAGGCTGAGCACCATCAGGGCGGTCATATGCTTGGTGAGCGAGGCGAGCTCGAACACGGTAGCTGCGCTTGCGGGGGTGGAATGCTCCAGGCTCGCAAAGCCATATTCGCCCACGTGCACCGGTTGGCCGTTCTCCAGCACCGCCACCGCCACGCCGGGAAACTGCCCCTCGTCCATGATCGGAATGACCGCTGCGTCCACCGCCTCGAGACGCGGAGCGGGAGCCTCTTGCGCCTGGGCCGGCGCGGTCGACAGCGCCAGCATCATCAAGCCTGTTCTGAGCATGCAATCCCCCCCTATCCTTATCCCGGCTAGCACGGTGAGAGCCTCACTCCCTAATGACAAACCCTCAAGGTGAAGGGAGTATGACGCTGGCCGCCCACCCCTATAGCCCGTTCAGCTCCCAGCGCCTCACCGGTTTCGCGAACCCGCCCGAGCTTTCATAGAGCGCTTCGGCGGCTTCGGTTTCAGAGCTGGTCCACATCAAGAAGGTGGCCGGGCTTTCGCGCACATCCTCGACCACGGCTTCAAAAAGGGCGCGGCCCGCGCCCTCGCCGCGGCCGGCCTTGCCCACGCACACTTCGGCCAGCCAGGCGCCCGCGCCGCCATGGCCAGAATCGTAATAGGCGTGCCAGACGGCATAGCCGATGGGCTCGCCATCCTGAGCCGCCGCAACCAGCACGTGAAAGCTGGCGTCATGACCGAACAGGGTGGTCTTGATGTTTTCCGGCGTGCAGTGCTCGGTTGAATCGCCGACCACTTCATTGAGTTCGCGCGACAGACGGGCGATTGCGGCGGCGTCGCGGGGGCGCGCGGCCCGGACGGTCAGGTCTGACTGGCTCATGGGATATCCTTTACGGTGTGAGTTGAGGCCGAGGGGCTCGCCCTCGCCTATTCGCTCGGCGCGTCTTCTGACAGCAAATCGCCCGACTTCGCCTCCCGGCGCTCTTCCTCGACGCGTTCGGCCAGCGATGTGTCAGGCGCGACGTCCGTGATCTCAGCGCTCGGCGTCTTGGCTGGTCGTACGGGTGCGCGGTCTGTGTCGGGCTCGGGTTTGGGCTTCGCCGCCGCTGTCGGCAAGACGCCGCTGTCAATCCGCAGGCGATAGGTCGGATCAGGCAAGGTGAAGCCGGCCTCATCCAGCGCCGCCTTGACGGTCGCAATCGCCACCGAACGGGATTTGAGAAAATCTGCGTCGGTCTGGTCGATCCAGGCGGAGAAAATGAGGTTGATGGTGGAATCGCCCACTTCGCGGATGCCGGCCGCCGGATCGGGCTCCGCCATGACGAAGCTCAAAGTCTTGAGCGCCTCAAGGCCGGTCTCGAGCGCCGATAACGGATCATCCTCGGGGTCCACGCCCAGGGTGAAATCAAACCGGCGCTCGGGATTGCGGGTGTAGTTGAGAATGACCGCCTTGAAGACCAGCGCATTGGGCAGGCGCAGATGATTGCCCTCCAGCGTCATCAACACGGTGGCGCGCGAGGTGAGACGGATCACCCGCCCCTCTTGCCCGTCGATGACCACATGGTCGTTAGGGCGAAACGGCTGGCGCACCGACAGCATGATCGAGGCGATGTAGTTCTCGATGGTGTCCTTGACCGCGAACCCGACCGCGAGACCGATCACGCCCGCCGCGCCCAAGAGCGCCCCGAGAAACGCCGTGGAGTCCAGCAAGGTCAGCGCCGACACCAGTCCGAACACCACGAACAGGCTGAACACCGTGGAGCCCAGAAGATCGGCCACAAAGCTGTTGGGCGCGAGCAGCCGCCACAGTCCGTCCCAGCGACTTAACAGCCAGCCGACCCCGCCAAGGACCAGAAACACCGCCATCGCCAAGGCCAGCAGCGGAATGATCCGCACAAGGTCTTGCAGCGTCGTCTCCAACTCGCCCATGGCGGGCGCGACGCGGGTGGAGACCGACAGATCACGGTCGATCCGGTTCTCCACCGTCACCACGCCCTCGACCCGAAGCGCCAGCGCCTCGGCGCGGCTGGCGGCGTCGGCGGTCAGGGTTTCCCCCGTCAGGGTGACGACGCCTGACTCAACACTGATTTCGACCCCGGACAGGGTGTCGATCTCGCCAAAGATCGTGGCTATGCGTTGCGCGATGGCGGCGTCCGACGGCGCGTCGGTCTCAAGCGTGATCTCGCCGCCCGCCTCACCGCCTTCGGCTTGCGCGAACGCAGTCTCTGGACACAGCGCACAGGCGCTCGCCAGAAGGATCAACAGGACGAGAGAGCGGAACAGGGTCAGAGGGTTCATCCGGCAAGATTTGCGCAGGGCGCAGGAAAAGAAAAGGCGCTTAAGAACCAAACGCCCCGCCGCCCCATTGGTTGCGCCCCGAGCAGCAAAAAGCCCCGCTGTTTCCAGCGGGGCTTTTCATGTCTGTCTGTCGCCAGCGCTCTAGCTGTCCAGGAAGGAGCGCAGCTTGCGGCTGCGGCTCGGGTGCTTGAGCTTGCGCAGCGCTTTCGCTTCGATCTGGCGGATCCGCTCGCGGGTCACGCTGAACTGCTGGCCGACTTCTTCCAGCGTGTGGTCGGTGTTCATGCCGATGCCGAAGCGCATGCGCAGCACGCGTTCTTCACGCGGAGTAAGCGAGGCGAGCACCAAAGTGGTGGTTTCGCGCAAGTTGGAGTGGATCGCGGCGTCGATGGGCAGAACCGCGTTCTTGTCCTCGATGAAATCGCCCAGATGGCTGTCTTCCTCATCCCCGATCGGGGTTTCAAGGGAGATCGGCTCCTTGGCGATCTTCATCACCTTGCGCACTTTCTCAAGCGGCATGGAGAGCTTTTCCGCCAGCTCTTCGGGGGTCGGCTCACGGCCGATCTCGTGGAGCATCTGACGGCTGGTGCGCACGATCTTGTTGATCGTCTCGATCATGTGCACCGGAATACGGATGGTGCGCGCCTGGTCGGCGATCGAGCGGGTGATCGCCTGACGGATCCACCAGGTGGCGTAGGTGGAGAATTTATAGCCGCGGCGATATTCGAACTTATCCACCGCCTTCATCAGGCCGATATTGCCTTCCTGGATGAGGTCGAGGAATTGCAGGCCGCGATTGGTGTATTTCTTGGCGATGGAGATCACCAGGCGCAGGTTGGCCTCCACCATTTCCTTCTTGGCGACGCGGGCTTCGCGGGCGCCTTTCTGGACGGTGGCGACGATGCGGCGGTAATCATCGATCGGAACGCCGGATTCCTGAGCCAGAGTGGCGATCTGTTCGCGCAGCTCGCCCGCCTCTTTCTCTTCACGCTCGACAAAGCGCGTCCAGGCCTTGGTCTTGCCGGACATGTCTTTCAGCCAGTCAGGATCAAGCTCATGGCCCTGATAGGATTTGAGGAAGTCCGTGCGCGGCACGCCATGGGCTTCCGCCATGCGCAACAGCTTGCCTTCAAGGCCCATCAGTTTCTTGTTGATGGCGTCCAGCTGTTCGACCAGCGCCTCGATCCGGGCGTTGTTCAGGTGCAGCGAATTGAGGTTCGCCACGATACGCTCGAACACATCGTCATAGGCGGCCTGGTCCTTGTCGCTCAGATGCTTGCCGGACAGGCGCGAGGAGACCAGACGGTCCTGCAGCTGACGGAAGACGTCGAAATCGGTGGCGATGGCGTCCAGGGTCTCCATGACCCCGTCGCGCAGCTCGGCCTCCATGGCGGCAAGCGACATGTTCGCGCCGTCATCATCATCATCGTCGTCGCTGTCGCCTTCGGACTCGCCTTCGGCTTTTTCGCCGTCTTCGCTGTCTGACGACTCGTCATCGGTTTTGGCGTCGGCGTCATCGGCCTTGGCCTCGTCACCCTCGCCTTCGCCGTCTTCATCATCTTCAGACACCGCGGTAGCGTCTTCACGCACGCCGCCATAGGTGGCGTCCAGGTCGATAATGTCACGCAGCAAGACCTGGCCTTCGCGCAGCTCGTCGCGCCAGACCATGATGGCTTCAAAGGTCAGCGGGCTTTCGCACAGCCCGCGGATCATCGCATTGCGGCCCGCCTCGATGCGCTTGGCGATGGCGATCTCGCCCTCGCGCGACAACAACTCGACCGAACCCATCTCGCGCAGATACATGCGCACCGGGTCGTCGGTGCGGTCTTGCGCAGAGGTGGTGTTCTGACCGGCGACGACATCCGCCTTGGCTTTCTTGGTGACGGCGGTGGACTTTTCCTCGTCCTCCTCGTCATCAGCCTCGGCGCCGGACGCGTCGGTGTCCGCATCCTCTTCGGAATCCACGACCGTAATCCCCATCTCGGAGAGTTGGGCGAGGATGTCCTCGATCTGCTCGGAGCTGAATTCTTCGCTCGGCAGGACCTTGTTCAGCTCGTCATGGGTCACATAACCGCGTTTTTTCGCGGTTTTGATCATGGCTTTGACGGTCTGATCAGTCAGGTCCAGCAGCGGGCCGTCCTGATTTTCAGAGGTCGCTTCAGCGTTTTCAGCGGCGGCTTTGCTCATTCGGTGATCATGCTCCCGGAGGATTTCATTGGCTGCGCGCACAAAGGGCGGCGTGGGCGCGCGCTAGCGCTGTCGACCCCGCCGCTCCGCGACGAGGTAATTTTTGAGGGCGTCAGAATCACCCTCTTCAAAGAAGTCGGCGTGTCTTGGTCGGTCCTGAGCGTCTTGCGCAACTCTTTCCATATAAGAAGCCGAAAGCCTGCGCCAAGCCTCAAGCCGGCTGTCAGCATCAGCCTCACTCCCCCCAAGACTGGCGCGCATGGGCGCTTTGTCCACAGCCAACCGTGTCAGTTGGGGGCCGAAACCCCGTCGAGACAACGCATCGCGCAGTCCGCCGACAGGCAGAGACTCCCCAGAGAAACACGCGTCTAGAATCGCGTCCCTAAGGCTGTCAAGCGTTCCGAACGAGATTTGCAGCAATGTCTCGGCCTCGGCCTCAGCGATTTCGGGGTGTTCGATCACCGCCAGAAGCAGCTGACGCAAGGGCGCAGACGGCGATTTATGCTTGCGCTGCGCCACCAGTTCGGCGGTCGGCGGCTGCAGCGGCATGAAGCGCCGACCGGCGCCGCGCCCTGTATATCCGCCCCGGTTTCGATCCGGTCGAAACCCGGCCTGGGGCGTACGCCCGAACTGCGCATCGATGCGCACATCAAATTCGGCGCGGTATTCCGCCTTGATGTCGGGATCCTTGATCTTGGCGACCAGCGCCTTGATCCGCTTACGGAAACCGGCGCGGCGGTCAGGGTCGTCCAGCGGTTCAAGCTCCACTTCACGCCGCCATAAAACGTCGATCAGCGGCTTGGCGTCATCGATGGCGTCTTTCAGCGCCTGGGCGCCGCGCTCGCGCAACAGGTCGTCGGGGTCCTGGCCATCGGGCAGGAAAACAAAGCGCAGCGTGCGCCCCGGTTCCAGCAATTCCAGCGCGCGTTCCGCCGCCAGCGCCGCGGCCCGCGTGCCCGCCGCGTCGCCGTCCAGACACACCACAGGCTCCGGTCCGGCGCGCCATAATAAACGCAGCTGGTTTTCCGTGAGCGCCGTGCCGAGCGGCGCCACGGCCTGGCCCAACCCGGCGCGGGCGAAGGCGATCACATCCATATAGCCTTCCGCCACGATCAGGCCCTTGGCCTTCACCTTGGGATCATGGGCGAAGGCGCGCGCTTCGGGATAGCGATAGAGCAGCGAGCCTTTGTGAAACAACTCTGTCTCGGGCGAGTTGAGATATTTCGCGCGAACGTCCTTGCTCATCGCCCGGCCGCCGAACGCCACCAGCCGGTCGCGCGCATCCTTGATCGGAAACATCACCCGGCCGCGAAACCGGTCATAAGGCTCGCCGCCATCATCGGGCAGGATCGACAGGCCGGCGTCCGACAAGTCTTGCGCGCTCGCGCCCTTCTGGATCAGCGCACGGGTCAGGCCGCGGCGATTATCGGGCGCAAACCCCAGACCAAAGCGCTCCATATCGGATCGGCTGAGCCCGCGGCGTTCGAGATAAAGTCGCGCCTCTTCGCCTTCAGGCGCATAAAGAGAGCGTGTGAAATACTCCTGAGCGAGCGCGATCCAGTCGAGAAGCGTTTTGCGATGCTGTTCTTGCTGGGGGTCGCGCTGCTCCATGCGCGGCACTTCCAGCCCGGCTTCCTGAGCCAGGGCCTCGATCGCTTCCATGAAGCTCAGGCCTTGGGTTTTCTGAAGCCAGGTGAAGATGTCGCCATGCTCCTGGCTGGCGAAGCAATGGTAGAAGCCCTTCTCGTCATTGACGAAAAACGAGGGCGTGCGCTCTTTCTTGAAGGGGGACAATCCGACGAACTCGCGGCCCTGCCGCTTGAGCGGCACCGTACGCCCGATCAGCTCGGATGGGCGGATGCGCGTCTTGATCTCGTCTTTGAAACCGTCGGGAATCGCCACGAACTGAACATCCTCCAGCCCGACAGCATAAACCGGCTCGGGTCAGACGGCTAGAAGCCTAAGCCTGACCTTGCAGCAAAGTTTTCACTTCCTTGCCGGCCTTGGCGAAATCCATGCGGCCGGTATAGCGCTCTTTCAGCGCCGCCATGCAGCGGCCCATGTCTTTCAGCCCGCCTGCATCCAGCTCGCTGACCACGGATTGGGCGGCCTGGGCGATTTCAGCAGGTTTCATGGGTTCAGGCAGATATGAGCTGACGATCTCGGCTTCCGCGCGTTCGCGCTCGGCGAGATCAAGCCGACCCGCATTTTCATACGTCTCGGCGCTCTCTTCGCGTTGCTTGAGCAGCTTTTGCAAGATCGCCTGAATTTCAGGCAAGTCGCAGCCGTCGCAGCGGTCTTCCTGACGCGCGGCGATGTCGCGGTCCTTGATGGCGGCCTGGATGAGACGCAGCGTGGAGACACGCGTGCTATCCTGAGCGCGCATGGCGTCTTTGAGGTCAGAGAGGATGCGGTCGCGAAGCGACATGAGGGCACCTATTTGCGGCGGCGCTGCAGATAAGCGCCAAGCCATTGAAATTACAAGAATTTGCAGCGCGGCCTTTTGCTTGACCCGGCCTCGCCGCTCGCCTACGTTCCGCGCGTTTAACCGCCCGCCGCTGGAGCCCAGCTCGCGGCCCCGCGCGTGTCAGGAGGCGAGCACCTATGCCGGAAGCAGTCAAGAATCAAGTCCCGATGCAAACACCATCATCGGATATCCAGCCCGAATGGGCGACCGCCGCTCTGATTCTGGCTGACGGTACAGTGTTTTACGGGACGGGAGCAGGCGCGACCGGCTCCGCCGTCGCCGAGCTCTGTTTCAATACCGCGATGACCGGGCATCAGGAAATCCTGGCCGATCCCTCCTATGCGGGCCAGATCGTGTGCTTCACCTTCCCGCATGTGGGCAATGTGGGCGCCAACGCCGAAGACGAGGAAGCGGCAAGCGCCATCGCCCGCAAGGCGGCCGTGGGCATGGTCAGCCGCGAAGAGATCACCCCGCCCGCCAGCTGGCGGGCCGAGACCGGCTTTGACGAATGGCTGGCGGCGCGCGAAATCATCGCCATCACGGGCGTCGACACCCGCGCCATCACTCGCCGCATCCGCGAGACCGGCATGCCCATGGCCACCATCGCCCATGCCCGCGACGGCAAGCTCGATATCTCCGCCCTGAAAGCCCAAGCCAAGAACGCCCCGCCCATGGAAGGCGTCGAGCTGGCGGGCGCGGTCGCTTGCGACGCGGCCAATGACTGGACGGACGGCGATTGGGGCTGGTCGGAAGGCTTCGCCAAAGGCCCCGAAGACGGCCCGCTGGTCGTGGTGCTCGATTATGGCGTGAAGGCCAACATCCTGCGCCGCCTGGTTTCCGCCGGCGCCCGCGTACAGGTCGTGCCGGGCAGAGCGAGCAAAGAGGATGTCCTCAAGCTCAACCCCGCCGGCGTTCTCGTCTCCAATGGTCCCGGCGACCCCGCCGCCACCGGCGAATACGCGCTCGAGACGATTCGCGGCGTGATCGAGGCCGGCGTGCCGGTTCTGGGCATCTGCCTGGGCCATCAGATGCTGGCGCTGGCGCTTGGCGCAAAAACCCAGAAGATGGTTCAGGGCCATCACGGCGCGAACCATCCGGTGAAAAACATCGAGACCGGTCAGGTGGAGATCGTGTCCATGAACCACGGCTTCGCCGTGGATCGCGACAGCCTGCCCGAGGGCGCGGTCGAGACCCATGTGTCTCTGTTTGACGGCACCAATTGCGGCTTCAAGCTGACCGACAAGCCGGTCTGGGCGGTGCAGCACCACCCCGAAGCCAGCCCCGGCCCGCAAGACAGCTTCAAGGTCTTTGAGAGCTTTGTGAGCGGCCTGAAGGCCGGTTAAGTCACTGGCGGCTCTGCCTGGCGCAATGCTAGTCTTCCCGCGTGAAACGGGGAGGGGCGCATGGTGAAGCTGACACGGCGGCAGACGCTGGTCACAGGTTTGGCGGGGCTGACGGGACTTGCGGCCTCCGCCTGTTCTGGCGGGACGGACGCGCCGGATGATCTGCTGCGCGTGGCGATCGAGACCGAGCCTGACAGCCTGGATCCGCTGCGCGGCCAGTTCGCCTCCGCCGCGCTTCTGTACAAGCAGCTGCACGCCCCGCTGACCGAATACGCGCCGTCTGGCGGTTTGGCGCCGGGGCTGGCTCTGACCTGGCGCAGCGAGGATGCGCGCGTCTGGCGCTTCACCTTGAGGCCCGACCTGGTCTGGTCGGACGGCGCGCCCCTGACCGCGGACGATGTGGTCTGGACCGCCCGGCGCGCCGTGGACCCCACCACCGGCTTTGCGGATCTGGGCGATTTTTTCGCCGTGATCGGCGCCCGCGAAGCGCTGGCGGGCGAGCGTCATCCCGACACCATCGCCGTCAGCGCCCCTGACCCGCGCACCGTTGTGTTCGAGCTGGATCGCCCGGTGGGCAATTTCCCGGTGCTGATGCGCGAGTTCTACCCCCTGCCCCGCCATCAGGTCGAAGCGTATCCTGATGACTGGATCCGGCCCGAACACTGGGTCTCGGCCGGACCGTACGTGCTGGACCGCCACGAAGCGCTGTCTTTGCAGCTGGTGAAAAACCCGCGCTTCACCGCCGCCGACAGCGTCAAGGTCAACGCCATCAGCGTGGATGTGATCGACACGCCCTCCGCCCGCGCCAGGCGGTTCCGGGCCGGCGATTATGACCTGGCCGAGCGCCCGCCGACCGACCAGATCGGCTTTCTGCGCGAGACGGTGGGCGATCAGCTGCACGCTTATCCGGCGCCGATCCTGACCTATCTCAAGCTCAATTGCGCCCAGCCCTATCTGAGCGACCCACGGGTTCGGCGCGCCTTGAGCCTGGGGCTCGACCGGGCGTTCCTGAACACGCATTTCTTCAATGGCGAGGCGCAATCAAGCGACACGGTGATTCCCCGACACGGTGACGCCTATACGCCTCCGCGCCCGGACCCTGACGCCGCCCGCGCCTTGCTGGCCGAAGCGGGCTTCACCGCGCAATCGCCTTTGCGACTGACCGTGCGTGCGACCGCCGGCGACCGCGACCGACTGGCCATCGCAATCCTGGACGACTGGTCACGGATCGGCGTGGAGGGCGAGCTGCTCGCCAGCTATCCGCTCGATCTTTATCAGGCGGTGGACGCCGGGGATTTCGATGTGGCGCTGGCGCGCTTTGATCGCGGGCTGAAATCGGATCCCGACTTCATGCTGCAGCCCTTCTCCCGCAACGGCTTCGCTGACAACACCAACTGGTCTGGCCCAGCGCGGGCGAGTTTCGACGCGCTGATGGCGGACGCCTACGCCATGATCGACCCTGCCGGGCGGGCGGTGCAGTTCCGGCGCGCGGAAACGATTTTCCTGGAGGCCATGCCGAACATCCCGCTGGTGCATGAGCGCGCCTACTGGCTGATCTCGGACCGCACCCGCGCCCCTGAAGACATCCAGCCTCAGCTCTGGCGGGATCTGGAATTGCGCTAGGCCTGTCGCGCGTGCGCGGCACATGCGTTGCACATCTTTTCCCCGGACATGCGAATACGGACGGGACGCTATAGAGCCCAGTCCCGGCTCAATTGTCTGAAGAGCGCTTGTATGACAAGGCGCTCAGCGCCGCAGCAAAACGGCGGCGCCGCCCCGTGAGAGGCGAGCTGAAGGCGGAAGAAACTGCCGATATGCAGATTTGGACGGCAAGACCGACCGGCCGCAACCTGTTGTGACCCGGCCTACGGGGACGAGACGTCAGGAGAAGACACATGAGCGCCAGCGCCATTACCGGCCCCTCATGGACACCCTGGGACACCAAGCACGCCAGGGGCGCCGCCCTGGGCGAGATGGCGCTGCCCGATCCCACCAAAAAGCCCGAAGACGCCCGAGAGAGCGAACAGGCCGCCGCAGCGCCTGAGCTCAACAGGGAAGAAAAGGCAGGCAAGATCAATGAAAGCCTGTCGTCGCAATTGTTCGCCGCCCTGCTCGATCTGCAGAATTTCGCGCAAGCCAATCCCATGGGTGACCGTGACAACGAAACCGGGTCGCAACTCGCGAATGGCGCCACCAGCGTGGATGGCGGCAGCGCCAATCTGACAGACACCGACGCACTGTCGGGAGGCGCGACGGGAGAAACGGTTCAACAAGCCGAAGAGAATGACGACAAACGCGGCGTCAGCGCCCAACAGTCTGGATCGGCCACTGTGATCAGTGCGAAAACGGCCGCGGCGACGGATGCGGATGACACAGCGCTGTCTCCGGCCCTGCTGGCCCAGATCGAAGGCGCGCGCAATCCGCAGGCTGCGTCCGACAGGCTCGCCCGTTTCCTGGCCTATAGCTAAACCATGACCCCCGATTTCGCCCTTACGCTCTGGCGCGCGGACCTCGTTCGGTTCGCGCTCGAGGATCGGCAGTTGAAAACCGGCAAGCGCGTGATCGCCACCCATGCCGGCTGGCTGCGGCGCTATCACGGCCTTGATCATCTGGCGTTTCTGTTTGAGCAAATCGAAGCGCAAGCGGACCAGATCACCGACTTGCCGCGGCTGGTCTACGCCGCCTGGTTTCATGACGCGATCCACAAGAGCTGGCGCAACGACAATGAGCAGCGCAGCGCCGACTGGGCGCAGGCGGCGCTTGTGGACATGGGCGCGGATGAAGCGCTGGCGACGCGGGTGCACAGCCTCATTCTGGCGACCGCTGACCCTGCCGGCGGCGGGGCGGATGCCGACGACGCGCTGTTCCTGGACATGGACTGCGCCGTTCTGGGCGCCAATCCTGACGCCTATGACCAGTATGCGCGGCAGGTGCGCGCAGAACATGTCTGGGCGCTGCCGCATTCCTATAAAAAAGGCCGTGCGGCGTTTCTCACCCGCCAGCTCGAGCGGGAGCGCCTGTATCACACGCCCGCCTATCAGGAGCGGTTTGAAGCGCAGGCGCGCGAAAATATGCAGCGCGAGCTGGCGAAGCTGACGCGCTAGTCGGCGCGCAACACCTCATCAAACATCGCCACTGACCGGTTGAGCAGGGTCATGCGAGAGCCGGGCAAATCCAGAAAATGGCTCTCCCCCTCAAGCCTCACATATTCAAAGCCCTCCACGCCGCGCAACTGGCGGCGCAGGGCGTCCGACGCCTCGATGGGAACGATGCTGTCCTGGGCGCCGTGCAAAAGCAGGATCGGCATGTCCAGCGTCTGGGCGTTGCGCAGGATCGAAACGCGATCAGAGGCCTCCTGATCCCAGACCAGATCGCCCATATACTGCTCCCAGAAATGATAAGCGATGAATGAGCCATTGCGACGCTCACGCCCCATAAGACTGACCGGGTTGGTCACGGGCGCGAACGCCACGACGCAGGCGACCTCATCGGGCGCCATGATGGCCGCGCGCAGCGCCGCATACCCGCCATAGGATCCGCCCGCCAGGCAATAACCCCCCGGTTGCGCCAGCCCGTCAGCCTGTACGGCGCGCGCGCCGTCAATGATGTCCTGAACCATCAGGTCGCCGAACTCGCCATATCCCGCGCGCTGGAAATCCAGCCCATAGCCGAGCGAGCCGCGAAAATTGGGCTGCAGCACCAGATAGCCCTGCGCCGCATAGGCCTGGGCCCACCAGTCAAACTCCAGACCATCACGGGCCGCCGGTCCGCCATGGGGCAACACAACAAGCGGCAGCGCCTCTGCACCTTCGCTCCAGCCCGCCGGCGTGGTCAAAACCGCTTCAATCTCCAGCCCGTCCGAGGCGGCGTAGCGATACAGCCGACGCGCGGGCAATGCGGTCCCAGCCAGGCTGGGATAGCTGGCGGAGAAGGGCCAGACATTTCGCGCCGACCGTTGATAGAGAAAGAATTCGCGCGGACGGGAGGGTTCTTCAATGGCCAGAACCAGCAGGTCCCGGTCATCACTGAAGGAGACGATCTGAACCGGCGAGCCCAAGGCTCGCGTCAGGGACGCCGCATCCGCCGCCAAATCCTCGTCAAAGAAAAACTGCGCGCTCTGGCCGTCGCGCTCGCCGTTAAAGCCCATCAATCTCTGGCGGCGATCCCAGATCGGCGCGCTGACTGTATCCAGTGTTATATTTTCAAGGCGCGTGATTTCGCCGCTGACCCGGTCCATGCGGCGATACCCGCCGCGCTCTCCCGGAAAGAATGCCAGGAACCCGGTTTCATCCATGAAGCCCAGCACGCTAGGCGCATCGCTCTGATGGGTGGCCGAGTAAATGACGGCGCCGCGTCGGCCCGGCTCTTTGATCTCATAAAGATAGCTGAGCGGATCAAAGTGTATTTCAGCGACCACGTCGCCCTGGGCGTCCAGAACCCGGTCAAAGATATCGGACCGGTCAATCCTGCGGTCATCGCCGGTTGCAAGGTCGACGCGAAACAGCCCGCTTTCAAACCCCTCACGGGTTTCAAAACGCGTTCCGATCTTACCCTCCGCCCCATTCAGAAAGGTCATCTGGATGAGGATGGTGTCAGGATCGACAAGATTAAGCGACGCCAGATCGGTCGCATTGGTGCTGCCTTGTCCGCGCTCCATCAGCATGACGACCTCGCCGCTTTCCAGGCTGAGCGACAGGGCGCGCGACACTTCATAATCGCGCAAACCACTCATTGTGCTCAGCGTCAGATAGGTGGAAAGATTCACGACCAGATAGTCTTCGGAGGCGAAGTACGCCCGGCCCAGCCAGGCGTTCTCCGGCGCCGGCATGGCGTGCGCCAACTGGTTCGTTTGCAGATCGAACACGCACACCGATGGCCGGACCTCGATATGGCATTCATAGGCCAGCCAGCGTCCCTCAGGCGATACGATCGGACGACTGGCCTCAGGCAATTGCGCGAAGTCCGCCAGAGTCTGCGCGTGAGCCTGGATCGACAGACCGCACAGCCCCCCGATCAGCGCCAGACACGCGCTCAGCACGGTTTGCGTCATGATGATCCCCCCGAGATTCAGCCTCCAACCTTTCCCCGCACGGGAGAGAATTCAAGGCCTTTTCTCTCATTTGGGGCATCGGGCAGGCGCGTGCGGCGTCCTTTACTGGACGTGACCGCAATCGCCTCTCGCCAAGCGACCGATTCCGGTCTAAGCACGGGTTTCAGCGTACATCATCAGCGCCGCACGCCGCCTCCACCCCGTTTCGGGCTTGTCAGAGGCTGCGTTTTCGCGCGCGCGTGCAACAGTTTAAGAGGCCGGCCATGCCCAAGCGCACAGACATCCAGTCCATCCTGATCATCGGCGCCGGTCCCATCGTGATCGGCCAGGCCTGCGAGTTTGACTATTCGGGCGTTCAGGCGGTGAAAGCGCTGAAGGAAGAGGGCTACCGGGTGATCCTGGTGAACTCCAACCCCGCCACGATCATGACCGACCCTGATCTGGCCGACGCCACCTATATCGAGCCGATCACGCCTGAAATGGTCGCCAAGGTGATCGAGAAGGAGCGCCCCGACGCGCTGCTGCCCACCATGGGCGGGCAGACCGCGCTCAATTGCGCGCTGGAGCTCGACAAGCGCGGCGTGCTGGAGCTGTTCAATGTGGAGATGATCGGCGCCAAGGCCGACGTCATCGACAAGGCGGAAAACCGCGAGCGCTTCCGCGTGGCGATGGACTCCATCGGTCTTGAAAGCCCCATCTCGCGCACCGTGCACACGATGGCGGAAGCCGAGATCGTGCTTGAGGAATTGGGCCTGCCGGCCGTGATCCGCCCCTCTTTCACCATGGGCGGCACCGGCGGCGGCATCGCCTACAATGTTGAAGAGTTCCGCGAGATCGTCACCTCGGGCCTCTATCACTCCCCGGTCACAGAAGTGCTGATCGAGGAAAGCGTTCTGGGCTGGAAAGAGTACGAAATGGAAGTGGTCCGCGACAAAGCGGACAACTGCATCATCATCTGCTCGATTGAAAACATTGACCCGATGGGCGTTCACACCGGCGATTCCATCACCGTCGCGCCCGCCCTGACCCTGACCGACAAGGAATATCAGCGCATGCGCTCGGCCTCGATCGCCGTGCTGCGCGAGATCGGGGTGGAGACCGGCGGCTCGAACGTGCAGTTCGCCGTGAACCCCAAGGATGGCCGCATGGTGGTCATCGAGATGAACCCGCGCGTGTCGCGCTCTTCCGCGCTGGCGTCCAAAGCCACGGGCTTTCCCATCGCCAAGGTCGCGGCCAAGCTGGCGGTCGGCTACACGCTGGATGAGATCGACAACGACATCACCGGCGGCGCGACCCCGGCGAGCTTTGAGCCGACCATCGATTATGTGGTCACCAAGATCCCGCGCTTCGCATTTGAGAAATATCCCGGCGCGAAAGCCACGCTGACCACCTCCATGAAGTCGGTGGGTGAAGCCATGTCCATGGGCCGCAGCTTTGCCGAAAGCGTGCAAAAAGCCCTGCGCAGCCTGGAAACCGGCCTGTCAGGCTTTGACGAGATCGAGATCGAGGGTCTCGATCAGGCTGAAGACGAAGCCGCGCGCCATCAGGCGGTGCTGGCGGCGCTGTCGCAACCCACGCCGGATCGCCTGTTGGTGATCGCCCAGGCCTTCCGCGAAGGACTGACCGTGGAGCGGATCCAGAGCGCCTGCCTGTATGAGCCATGGTTCCTGCGCCAGATCGAAGCCATCGTGCACGCCGAAGAACAGGTGCGCATGCTGGGCCTGCCGCAAAATGGCGATGAGCTTTTGAAGCTCAAATCCATGGGCTTCTCCGACAAGCGCCTCGCAACCCTCGCCAAGGTCGAGGAGACCGAGGTGAAGGCGCTGCGCAAGACCTTCGGAGTGCGCCCCGTCTACAAGCGCGTGGACACCTGCGCGGCCGAGTTCGCCTCACCCACCCCGTACATGTATTCGACCTATGAGCGCGGCGGCGAGTGCGAAGCTGCGCCGACGGATCGCAAAAAGGCGATCATTCTGGGCGGCGGGCCGAACCGGATCGGCCAGGGCATCGAGTTTGACTATTGCTGCTGTCACGCGGCCTTCGCCTTCGCCGAGATGGGCATTGAATCCATCATGGTGAACTGCAACCCCGAGACTGTCTCCACCGACTATGACACCGCGGACCGGCTGTATTTCGAACCGCTGACCGCCGAAGACGTGCTGGAGCTGATCGAGACCGAAATGCAGTCAGGCGAGCTGCTGGGCGTGGTGGTCCAGTATGGCGGCCAGACCCCGCTGAAACTGGCGCCGGAGCTGGAAGCGGCCGGCGTGCCGATCCTCGGCACCGCGCCGGACGCCATCGACCTGGCCGAAGACCGCGAGCGCTTCAAGGCGCTGCTCGATGATCTGGGGCTGAAACAGCCGCCCAACGCCATCGCCCATGATGAAGCTGAAGCGCGCGTCATGGCCGAGGAGCTGGGCTTCCCGCTGGTGCTGCGCCCGTCGCACGTGCTCGGCGGTCGCGGCATGGAGATCGTGCGCGATGTGGAGAGCTTCAGCCGCTATATTCGCGAAGCCGTCCATGTGTCAGGCAAGGCGCCGCTGCTGCTCGACCGCTATCTGTCAGACGCCTCCGAAGTGGATGTGGACGCGGTCTGCGACGGCGAGGATGTCTGGATTTCCGGCATCATGGAGCATATCGAGGAAGCGGGCGTGCACTCGGGCGATAGCGCCTGTTCCTTGCCGCCTTACTCGCTCTCTGACCAGACCGTCAGCGAATTGCGCCGCCAGACGAAAGCCCTCGCGAAAGCCATCGGCGTCAAGGGCCTGATGAACGTGCAGTACGCGGTGAAGGACAACATGGTCTACCTCATCGAGGTGAACCCGCGCGCCAGCCGCACCGTGCCGTTCGTGGCCAAAACCATCGGCGCGCCGGTGGCCAAGATCGCCGCCAAGGTGATGGCCGGCGCGAAATTGTCAGAGTTTGAGACCCCGGCCATGCCCAGCCGCCATATCGCGGTGAAAGAGGCGGTGATGCCGTTCTCGCGCTTCCCCGGCGTCGATCCGATACTCGGCCCGGAAATGCGCTCCACCGGCGAAGTCATGGGCATTGACGAACGCTTTGAAGCCGCCTTCGCCAAGGCCGAGCTGGGCGCGGGCGTAAACCTGCCCAAATCGGGCACGGTGTTCGTCTCGCTGAAAGAATCAGACAAGCCGATGATGATTGAATCCTGTCATCGTCTGACCGCTCTGGGCTTCAAACTGCTGGCGACCTCCGGCACGGCGGCGACCTTGAAAGAGGCGGGCGTCGCGGTTCAGCCGATCAACAAGGTCTTTGAAGGACGCCCTCACATTGTGGACGCCATCAAGAACGGCGAAGTGCAGCTGGTGTTCAACACCACTGAGGGTCAGCGCTCCATGATCGACAGTTATTCGATCCGCCGAACCGCGCTGGAAATGAAGATTCCATGCTATACGACAGCGTCGGCTTCACGGGCGGCAGTGAAGTCAATTGCGGCGATTGATGCAGGCCAGCTTGAACCGCGCTCATTGCAATCCTATCGTAATAGGCCGTCTGGCGGCTGAGTAGAGTTGTCAGTTCGTCAGAGCACTGATCACGAGACCGGACATTCATGCAGAAAATTCCGATGACCGCCGAGGGCCATAAAGCGCTCGACGAAGAACTCAGACACCTCAAGAGCGTGGAACGGCCTGCCGTGATCGCCGCGATTTCCGAAGCGCGCGAACATGGCGACCTGTCCGAGAACGCCGAGTACCATGCCGCCAAGGAGCGGCAGGGCTGGATTGAAGGCCGCGTGCAGGAGCTTGAGGACAAGATCGCCCGCGCCCAGGTCATCGACATCTCCAAGATGTCGGGCAGCCATGTGAAGTTCGGCGCCACCGTCACCGTGGTGGACGAGGACACCGAGCAGGAGAGCACCTACAAGATCGTCGGCGATGACGAGGCCGATGTGAAATCGGGCAAGATCTCGCTCTCCTCCCCGATCGCCCGCTCCATGATCAACAAGGAAGAAGGCGATGTGGTCGAGGTCAACGCGCCCGGTGGCGTGAAAAGCTATGAGATCCTCAAGGTCGAGTGGAAATAGGCTCGGCCTTCAAGGCTCAGAAGACAAAACGGCCGGCGCGATGCGCCGGCCGTAAGTTTATCCGAAGCTGTGGAACGATCAGTTCTCGGGAAACAGAGCCAAGCGGATCTGACGCATGGCGGTGGCGTCGTCAGCTCGACCAGTCTGCTCATAGAGGTATTGCAACAACAGCAGCGTGTCCCGGTCTTCACCATCCTGAACCTGCCTCGCGTATTCAGCGTATGGCAGGGCAGCCTCGAACTCATCCAACTGCAAATAGGCTTGAGCGACCGTCCTGCTCATTTGACCTGACATCGGGAAATCAAACTGAAGCAACCGCTCCAGCGACTGACTCACGGCCTCATAATCTTCCATGACGAGGCTGAGCTGGAGAATCGCCGTCTCGACTCTGTACCGCTCTTCCTCGTTAGCGCCGCCGCTGACGAGAGCGGCTTCAAAGGCCTCTACCGAAGCAGGGAAATCATCCAGCTCAAACAGAGCCCGTGCTTTGAGTTGTTCGACGATGAATGCGTCATACGGCGACTGGGGTTCGATCGTATTCAAGATATCCAAAGCCCGCTGATGGTCCTCGGCCTGCGCAGCCTCTTGCGCCGCCAGCACTTGCTCGCCGACAGCTTCGCTCAACACGCGGGTTTCAGCGCCCTGCACCTCCTGCCCGCTCAGCATCACCGCGAGCGCCGCTGACGGGGCCCCGGCCAGCAGGATCGCGGCGCCCGCCAAGACGGCTGCCAGGGCGCGCGGCTTGGCGCCGGTATGGCTGAGCGCGGCCTCAACGCGGCGTTTGCGCAAACGCTCCAGATCGGTCAGGAACCCTGTCGCCACCGCCGGCATGGGCGCGAGGCCAGCAATCGCTTCGGCATAGGGGCGGCGTTGGTCGGGCCCCAGGGCGTCCAGCACATCCGCATCACAGGCCAGCTCACGCGCGGCGGCCAGACGACGCTCGATGGCGCGATAGACCGGGTTGAACCAGATCAGCGCCGCCAGCGCCTCACCGATCAGGCGGTCCCGCTCATCGCCGCGCTTGATATGCATCAGCTCATGAGCGATGGCGGCTTCGGCATCGTCACGCTTTGCCAGCGTATCCGGCGCCAGGATGACCGGCTTGATGCCCACCACGAAAGGCGAGATCACCGCATCCACCACTCGCACCGGAGCCAGGGTTTGCGGCAGTCCAAGGTGCGCCCGCCAGCGTTGGGCGAGTTCTGACAAACGTCCATTGTCGGCGACCGAGGCGCGGATCAGGGTGCGGATCTGGCCGCGTTGCAAAACGCCTCGCGCCGCCATGATCGTGAGACCCGCCAGATAGAGAACCGCAATGAGCGGCAGGAGCGCGGCAGGCACGGAAGATACAGTCAGCTCGGCAAAGTCGAGAATCGGCTGGAATAGCGGCGCAGCGACGGGCACAGTCTGCTGCGCTCCATCTCCCAGAATCACCTGCACGCTCGATGCGTTGGCGCTCTGCTGTTGAGGGATCAAGCCTGCCCCCAGCACCACCAGGATCGGCGCAAAGGCGGCCAGGCGGGCCGCCTGCCACAGGCGCACGCCCAGACGCGGGGACAGATGCGGCTCCAGCACACGCGCTGCGAGCCAGGCGGACAGGGCGGCGGGAATACTCGCGGCACTGGTCCAGATCAGATCCATAAAGGTCATTGCCCTGCCTCCTCCTCGTTATCCTTATGGCCGCCCTCATCCGCGCCTGCTTTCAGCAAGGCGTCGAGTTCGGCGCGCTCGCCCTCGTCGAGCAGGCGGCTGCCTGCGAAAGCAGACGCCGGCAGAGCGGTTGGGTCCGCTTCCAGCACACGCTTGGTGAAGCTGCGCACCAGTCGGCTGATCAGATCGACCTTGCGATCGGCCGCCGCGAACACGGCGAGGCCATGCACGCTGTCCTTGTTCACCAGGCCCTTGTCGACCATGCGCTGGATGACCGTACGAGTGGTGGAATAGGACCAGCGCTGCGCCTCACCGATCTGGTCGTGGACTTCACGGGCGCTGAGCCGGTCATGGGACCAGAGCGCCTTGAGCACTTCGAGCTCGCTGGGATTGGGTTCGGTCGTCATGTGACACCTCGCTTGCTTGCATTACATGTGTCACATGATTCCGACAGACGTCAACACACATTCGACTCACCGCCCTTCATGCTTGACCCAAAAGGCATATCGGCGACGATGGCGGGCATGGACACGCGCTCTTGCATTGTGGTCTCTGACGGGCGTCGGGGCATTGAAAATCAGGCCCTTGGCCTGGCCGAAGCGCTTGGGCGGCTGACCCCGCTCCAGATCCTGCCCATCCAGGTGCCCCGCACCGGGAAATTGCCGGATGCGAGCATGATCGAGCCCGATCTGTGGATCGGCTGTGGCCGGGCGGCGGTGCGCGCGGCGGCGCTGCATCGACGGCGCTGGCGGCGCACGCGGTTTGTTTATGTCCAGAAACCGCGCAGTCACACAGACCTGTTCGACCTGATCATCGCACCTCGCCATGACCGGATGCACGGGCCGAACGTGCTCAACATTCTGGGCTCGCCCAACCGGATTACGCCGCAACGCCTGAACGAAGGCGCAAGCGCGTTCGCTGACCGGCTTGAGGCCCTGCCCGGTCCGCACGCCGCCCTGCTGATTGGCGGCGACAGCAAGCATCATCGTTTCACCGACGCCGCCTGCGCCAACCTTCTGGACGAGGCGGACTCCATAAGGCGCCAGGCGGGGTCTCTGATGATCACCGTGTCGCGCCGCACGCCGGATGCGCTGACCGAAACGCTGCGCAGTCGCTACGCCCAGGCCGAGCGGGTCTGGTTTCATGACGGTGACGGCCCCAACCCCTATTTCGCCTTTCTGGCGGCGGCGGACTGGATTTGCGTCACCGAGGATTCCACGAACATGCTGTGTGAGGCCGCCGCCACGGGCGCACCGGTCTACCGGCTGGGAGTGGACGGCGATCCGGGCAAGTTCCGTCTGCTTTACGCCGGGCTGGAAGGCGCCGGCGCCGTGCGCCCCTATCTGGGCCGGTTGGAGAGCTGGAGCTACGATCCGCTTCACGAAACCGACAGAGCAGCGCACGCCGTGCTTGAAATTCTGGCCTAGGAAGGCGACATCAGGGCCATCAGACTCGCCCTGCCTGCGCACAACCCGGTTGAAGGGTCCATTGCGCGGCCCATGATTACGAAGGAGCCGGCCATGGCCGAGACCCGTCACGCCAAGCTTGTCATCATCGGTTCCGGTTCCGCCGGCTACACCGCCGCGATCTACGCCGCCCGCGCCATGCTGGAGCCGCTCCTGATTGCGGGCATGCAGCCAGGCGGTCAGCTGACCATCACCACCGATGTGGAAAACTATCCCGGCTTCGCCGACCCCATTCAGGGTCCCTGGCTGATGGAGCAGATGAAGGCCCAGGCGGAAAACATGGGCACGGCCTTCGCCGATGACCTGATCGTCGACGCCGATCTCAGCGCGCGCCCGTTCAAGCTGACCGGCGATAGCGGCGTGGTCTACACCGCGGACGCCGTGGTCATCGCCACCGGCGCCAGCGCCAAATGGCTCGGCCTGGACAGCGAGCAGGCGTATCAGGGCTATGGCGTGTCCGCCTGCGCCACATGCGACGGGTTTTTCTATCGCGACAAGGAAGTCTTCGTGGTCGGCGGCGGCAACACCGCGGTGGAAGAAGCGCTGTTTCTGACCAATTTCGCCTCGAAAGTGACGCTGGTGCACCGCCGCGATTCCCTGCGTGCGGAAAAGATCATGCAGGACCGCCTGTTCAATCACCCCAAGGTGGAAGTGGTCTGGGACAGCCAGCTTGAAGAGGTCACCGGCGAAGACAAGCCGGTCAAATCCGTCACCGGCGTCCGGCTTAAGAACGTCAAGACCGGCGAGATCGAAGCGCGCCCCGCTGACGGCGTCTTCATCGCCATCGGCCATGCTCCGGCGACGGAATTGTTCACCGGTCAGCTGGAAACCAAGGAAGGCGGCTATCTGGTCACCGCGCCTGATTCCACCTCCACCACGATCCCCGGCGTGTTCGCCGCGGGCGACGTGACCGACGACAAGTATCGCCAGGCCATCACGGCGGCGGGCATGGGCTGCATGGCGGCGCTGGAAGCGGAACGCTATCTCGCCGCCCTCGACGCCGCCCGCGACAAGGCGTCCGACGCAGCTTAACGCGCCCGGTTTCACTTGGCGGGGCGCAGTCTCGACGTTACACAATTGCGTATGACCTCGACGCCTGCGCCCCCCGCCCTCGCCCTGTCTGATTTGCGCTTCGCCTATACGCGGCGTCAGCCGGATGTCATCTCCATTGACGCCCTGCGCGTGGAAGCCGGCGAGCGAATTTTCCTTCGAGGCGCCAGCGGGTCCGGCAAATCCACATTACTGGGCCTGATCTCCGGCATCCTGGAGCCTCGCTCGGGCGATCTGGAGATTCTGGGCCAGGCGATGCAGACCCTGTCCCCGGCGAAGCGCGACGCGTTTCGCGCGGCGCATCTGGGCGTGATCTTCCAGATGTTCAACCTGCTGCCCTATCTGCCGGTGGGCGAGAACGTCATGCTGCCCTGCCGGTTCTCATCCGAGCGTGCGCGTCAGGCTGAAGCTGCAGGCGGCGAACAGGCTGAAGCGCGCAGACTGCTGGAACGGCTTGGCCTTGACGCCCGTGAAGTCTGGTCCCAGCGCGCGGCCAATCTCAGCGTCGGCCAGCAACAGCGCGTCGCCGCGGCGCGCGCCCTGATCGGCAAGCCGGGGCTGATCCTGGCGGACGAGCCGACCTCGGCGCTTGATGCAGACAGTCGCGACGCCTTCATCGCCTTGCTCAAGGAAGAATGCACCGCGTCTGGCGCGGCCTTGCTGTTCGTCAGCCATGACGGCGGCCTCGCCTCCCAGTTCGACCGCGCGCTGGATCTGAGCGAGATCAACACGGTCAGTGCGAAGGAGCCTGCATAATGGCGCGTCTGCCTGTCCTGAACCTCGCCCTGCGCTCCATCGCCAATCGCCGCGCCACCGCCATCCTGACCGTGTTGACGGTCGCCATTTCAGTCATGCTGTTTCTCGGCGTGGAGAAAGTGCGCCATGGCGCCCGCGAGAGCTTTGAAAACACCATCTCCGGCGTCGACCTGATCGTCGGCGCGCGATCGAGCCCGGTGAACCTGTTGCTCTATTCGGTGTTCCACATCGGCGACGCCACCAACAACATCACCTGGGAAAGCTATGAGACAGTGGCCAGCGCGTCCGGCGTGGCCTGGACCGTGCCGATCAGCCTGGGCGATTCCCATCGCGGTCACCGGGTGATCGGGTCGACGCCGGACCTGTTCGAACACTATCAATACGGCGGCGGACGCCATCTGGAGTTCGCCAGCGGCCAGCCCTTCAGCGACCTGTTCGGCGCCGTGATCGGCGCCGCCGTCGCGCGCGAACAGGGCTATCAGACTGGCGACGAAATCATCGTCGCCCACGGCATGGGCGCGGTGGGCTTCATCGAACATGACAGCAACCCGTTCACCGTGGTGGGCGTGCTGGCGCCCACCGGGACGCCGCTGGACCAGTCCGTCATGGTCACCCTTGAAGCGATTGAAGCCATCCATCTGGGCGGCGCCACAGGATC